>NZ_CBDRIY010000012.1:0-150379 GCF_965344335.1 Nocardiopsis eucommiae | reverse complement strand
GTCCACACCAGGCATCGTTCTCATCTCCCGTCGGTTCGGGTGTCCTTCGGGTGGCCGTTCGTCCTTCCCTGTTCCCGTTACCTGCGGTGACCCGGGCAAAACACCGACGGCCCGACGGGCTGCGCGGACCGGAACCGGTGGACGGGGGGAGACGGGAACAGCGATCCGGCGGAGTCCGGCGCGTCCGACACACGGGCGAGGATCATCAGGTGGGACGGCGGGCGGAGGCGATCTCGTCACCGTGTTCCACCGCCCAGGAGGCCAGGGCGGACAGTGGTTCCAGCAGCGTCCGGCCCAGCGGGGTGAGGCTGTACTGCACGCTCGGTGGGACGGTGGGGAACACCTCCCGGTGCACCAGGCCGTCCTCCACCAGTCCGCGCAGGGTGCGGGTCAGCATCCGCTGGCTGATGTCCTCGATGGCGCGGTGGAGTTCGTTGAACCGATGCGCGCGTTGACCCAGCAGGACCACCACCAGCACCGTCCACTTGTCGCCGACCCGTCGGAGCACGGCGGTGACCGGGCAGCGCTCGTGCTCCTCCGCCGGGACCGGGTTCGGCAACGGGGTCCCGACGATGAAGGGCACATCCGTGTGCGTACCTGACATCAGACTGCCTTCTTCCCAGTGGGCGCGGGGTCACCGATGATGAGGTGCCCACCCAAAGTAACCGGGAGAGCCATGAGCACGAAAGCCCCGAGGCCCGGTGGCACCGGCCGTCAGCGCGTGATCGTCGTCAGCGGCGCGACCGACGGTATGGGGCGTGCGTTCGCCCTGGCCCGGGCACGGTCCGGTGACTCGGTGGTGGCGCTCGGCAGCAACCCGGAGAAGGGGCAGCGCCTCCTGGAGGAGGGGGCCCGGTCGGGCGCGGCGGGAGGGATCGAGTTCGTCCGGGTCGACCTGGCCAGCGTCGGCGGCACGCGGTCGGCGATCGCCCGGATCGTCGCGACCCACGAAGCCGTCGACTCGCTCGTGCTGTTCGCCAACCGGCACAGCCCGCGACGTGTGCTCACCGAGGACGGGCTGGAGCGCACCTTCGCCCTCTACTACCTCAGCCGCTTCCTGCTGGGAGAAGGGCTCGGACCCCTGCTGCGGCGCGGTGCCCGCCCGGTCATCGTGAACGTCGCCGGTGTGGGGGCCAGGGCGGGCCGCATCCACTGGGACGACCTGCGGCTCGACCACCGCTACGGCACGGTGCGGGCACAGCTCCAGGCGGGGCGCGCCAACGACCTCCTCGGGGTGTCCCACGCCGCCCGGCCCGGTGAGACGGTCCCCTACGTGCTCTACCATCCGGGCTTCACCCGGAGCGGTGATCTCGGCCCGCTCCCGGCCCCGGCACGGCTGTTGATCCGGGCGCTCGCCCGGGTCGCGGCCCGCCCCGTGGAGGAGTCCGTCGCCCCCGTCCACGGGTTCGTGGACGACCCACCTCGGGCGCCGCTCACGGCGATCGACCGTGGCCGGTCCCTGCCGCTCGACTTCCCCACCCTGGATCCCGGGGACGCCGAGCGCCTTCGGGAGGTCACACGGGAGCTCCTCCGCGCGATCGCCGCGGGAGACGCGGACCACGAGCGCTGACGGCGCGGGACGGACCCGGACCACGGACGGATCAGGAGGGAAGGCTGGCGCCGGTGAACAGCACCAGCAGGGGCAGGGCCAGGTTGTTGACCGAGTGGACCGCCACGGCGGGCCAGACCGAGCCGCTGCGGCGCATGACCTCGGCGGCGATCACACCCACCACGAAGGCGGCGGGCAGGATGAGGTTGACGCCGTGGAAGACGGCGAAGATCGCCGAGCTCCCCAGGACCCCGATCCAGGGGCCGTAGCGCAGCAGCGCGTTGGTGACGACCCCGCGGAACAGGAACTCCTCACCGATCGGGGTGAGCACGGCCAGGAACAGGAGGGTGAGGACGAGTCCGACCGCCCCGCTGGCCGCCGTGTCGAAGTACACGCCCTGCGGGTTGCTGTCGTACCCGGTCAGGCCGGTGATGGCGAGGATGACCAGCCCCTTCGCCACGAGCGCGACCACACCCCAGCCCGCACCGAGGAGCATCCAGCGCCAGGTGGTGCGCCGGATGCCGAAGGCGGCGAGGGAGCGGACCCGCACCGCGTAGGCCACACCGAACCCCGCGAGGCCGCCCACGCCGGACCAGGCGGACACGAGCAGGCCGAAGACCAGCGGGTCCAGGTCCAGGGGTCCCACCGGCCCCAGGAGGACGAGGACGGCCACGCTGATCGCCATACCGAGCAGACCGAGCACCACCTCGGGCCAGCCCGGACGGGTCGGGGCGCCGCGAGGGCGGACGGTGGGCTCCGTGGACACGGCGGACTCCTCGGGTTCGGTGCGGGGTGGGCTCGGGCGGGGCGGTGTCGGTCGGGGCGGTGTCGGAACCGCCCCGACCACGTGACGCGCTCCGGTCAGTCAACGACGCGGTTCCCAACGGAAGACGCGGGTGGCGAGGGTGACGGCCACGACGACCCACGCCAGGGTGGGCGCCAGGAGGAACAGGGACTCGGAGACGGCCACGCCGCCGTTCCAGGCGTTGACCACGAGCTCGGCGGCGGAGCCTCCGGGGAGCAGGCGCTTGACCAGGGTGAGCTCCTCGGTGCCCGTGAACCCCACCCAGCCGGAGACGGCGAGCACGCCGATCATGACCGGCAGGGTCGTGACCTGGGCGTGCTCCGGAGAGTTGGTGACCCCCGCCGTGGCCAGGGCGAGGCCGAGCATCATGACCACGGTGGTCAGGACGGCCGACACCAGCAGGAGGGGTTGGGCGGGCGCGTCCGCGACCACGGACAGCACGGTCAGGACCACGGAGACCTGGACGACGGTGACGGCGGTGACCGGGAGCAGCAGCCCCGTGAGGATGCGGACGTCGTCCACGGCCGTCGAGCGCAGCCGCTTGAGGAAGAGGTTCTGGCGGCGCGACGCGAGCGTGGTCACGGCGGTCGTGTAAAGGGCCATCACCACCACGAGGAACATGAGGACCGAGGCGACGGCGCCCAGGTCCAGCAGGTCGGGCGCGCGGTCGTGCAGGTACATGTAGAAGGCGCTGCCGGCGAGGGGCACCAGGAGCATGGTGACCAGGACGAGCCGGTTCCGGAGGATCTGGATCAGCTCACTCCGAGCGATGGCGAGCATGGTGGGTTCCTTTGCGTGAAGGGTGTACGGGGCCGGGGCCGCGTTACTCGGTGCCGATGGAGCGGAAGACGTCGTCGAGCCGCGTGGGCCCGGCCTGGAGGTCGCCCAGTTCCACCGCGTGCTCCCGGGCCCAGTCCAGGAGGACGTGCAGGTCCTTCTGGAGGCTGGTGGTCTCGACGAGGAGGGAGCCGTCGCCCTGGGGCACGCCGGGGAGCGGCGGCTCCGGGGCGGACGCCGCCAGGGTGAACCGGACCGTCGCGGGCAGGGTCCGGGTGAGCTCGGAGACTGTCCCCTCCCGGTGGAACACCCCGCGGTGCATGAGCCCGATCCGGTCGGCGCGCTGCTGCGCCTCCTCCAGGTAGTGCGTGGTCAGGATGATGGTGGACCCGTCCTCGCGCAGTCGGTCCACGGCGTCCCAGAGGTCGTCCCGGGACTGGATGTCCAGTCCGGTGGTGGGCTCGTCCAGGAAGACGAGTTCCGGGGTGCCGTAGACGGCGGTGGCGAAGTCCAGGCGGCGCTTCTCACCTCCGGAGAGCTGGGAGACCCGCGTTCCGGCCTTCTTCGTGAGGCCGACGACGTCCAGCAGTCGCTCGGCCCGGTCGGTGCGCCCGGAGAGGCTGCCGATGAGCCGGACCGACTCCCTGACGGTGAGGTCGGGTGAGAACCCGCTCTCCTGGAGCATGATCCCGGTCCGGGGGCGCACGGCCCGTCGGTCGCGCGGGTCGTGTCCGAACACCCGCACGGTGCCCGAGGTGGCGGCGCGGTGACCCTCGATCGTCTCCAGGGTGGACGTCTTGCCCGCGCCGTTCGTGCCGAGCAGGGCGTAGAACTCGCCCCGACCCACCTGGAAGGAGAGGTCGCGGACGGCGTGGAAGTCGCCGTAGCGAACGTTCAGGCCCTCGACGTCGATGACTGGTGTGGCGGCTGTTGAGGTCATGTCCCCATTCCAGCCGTGCGGGCGGATTCCCGGCAGTGCGGCCGTGTCACGACCCGGCGGTGACATCCGTGGGGCCAGGAGGTGACGTGGTGTCACTGGTGGGTCGACGGGGCCGGAAGAATACTGGGACGGTCCACGCAGTCGTTCCCCGGAAGGGTCCGCATGACGTCAGAACCCACCGAGGTGACGCAGGGGCAGCTGCGCACGGTCAACACGAACATCGTGTTCGGGTCGCTCTCGGCGGTCGGGGCCCTGCTGATCTCGACCAACGCCCAGAGCGTGGGCCAGGTCCTGGTGCTGGTGCTGGGGTTGCTGGCGGCCCTGCTGTCCGTCCGTGGCTGGTCGGCCCGGGCCTTCCGCGTCGTGCTGCTCCCGTGCCTGGTCGCCAGCATCGTCGCCCTGGTCGCCGGGGTCCTCTTCCTGGACAGCGCGTCGGCGCCGTTCGGCGTCTCCGTCGTGGGCACTGTGCTCGTCCTGCGCCTGCCGCACCGGTACCAGCGCCCGTCGGCCCTGGGGCTGCTCGCCCTGGTGACCGGTGTCATCGTGCTGAAGGTGCTGCTGGAACCCCACCTGGGCGAGGCCCTGCTGGAGTACGCCGTGGGGTCGGCCAGCATCATCGTGGTGGGGGTGGTCTTCGCGACGCTGAACCACCTGGTGGCCCGGCTGGTCTCGGAGCTGGAACTGGCGCGCGAGCGCGACGCGGAGCTGGCCGTGGCCCGGGAGCGCGTCCGTTTCGCCGGGGACCTGCACGACATCCAGGGCCACACGCTGCACGTGGTGAAGCTGAAGGTGGCGCTGGCCCGGAAGCTGGTGCACACCGACGCCGACCAGGTGGAGCGGGAGCTGGACGAGGTCTACTCCCTGGTGGGCGAGACCATCACCGAGACCAAGGAGCTGGCCCACGCGCAGCGGCGGCTCAACCTGTCTGCCGAGTTGGAGAACGCCAAGAACCTCTTCGAGGCGGCCGGGATCGACGTGCGCGTCGTGCGCCGTGGCGAGGGTGAACCGGACACGCGGGCGGCGGAGACGCTCGGCCAGGTCCTGCGGGAGACGACCACCAACATCCTGCGGCACGCGCAGGCCGAGGAGGTGCGGATCACGCTCACCGGGTCCGGCATCACCATCGTGAACGACGGGGCGCGCGGGGAGGCGGCCCCCGTGCTCGGGGGGCTGGCCGTCCTCCGCGACCGCGTGGAGCGGGACGGTGGAACACTGACAGTGGAACAGGGGGACGGGCGGTTCCTGACCGCCGCCGCGTTCCCCGGGCGGAGGGACGACCGATGATCACCGTGGTACTCGCCGACGACGAGGCCCTGCTGCGCAAGGCGCTGGCGGCCCTGCTCCCGCTGGAGGGCGAGATCACCGTCCTGGCCGAGGCCCACGACGGCGAGGCGGCCGTGGCCGCGACCCTGGAGCACCGCCCCGACGTGCTCGTCATCGACCTGGAGATGCCGGGTGTGGACGGGCTCGGCGCGGTGGACCGCATCCGCCGGGAGCTGCCGGACCAGGTGATCCTGATGCTGACCCGGCACGCCCGCCCCGGTGTGCTGCGCCGGGCGCTCCGGCTCGGTGTGCAGGGGTTCGTGAGCAAGTCGGCCGATCCCGCGCACATCACGTCGGTGATCGGCACCCTGCACGGGGGCAAGCGTTGGGTGGACCCGGACGTGTCCGCGCTGGCCGTGATCGACGACTGCCCGCTCACCGAACGGGAGATCGACGTGCTGCGCGCCACCAGGGACGGGTACTCGGCCGCCGACACCGCCGCCCGCCTGCACCTGGCCGAGGGCACGGTGCGCAACTACCTCTCGAACGCGATGCGCAAGACGCAGACGCGGACCCGGCACGAGGCGGCCCGGTACGCGCGGGAGCACGACTGGCTCTGAGGACCCGCCATGGCCTGGGCACTGTTCGACCTCGACGACACCCTGATCGACCACGACTCGTTCACGCGGTTCACCCTGCGCCTCCTCGCACGCTCGCCGTTGCGTGTGGCGGGTGCGGTGGCGCTGTCACCGCTGGTCGCGGTGGCGTTCGCGCGCCCGTCCTGGCGGGTGCACGCCGGATCACTCCTGCTGTGGGCGGGCACGGTCGGTGTGGGCGAGGCCCGTCTGGACCGAATCGTCCGGGACCACGTGCGGGAGCTGGACGTGCGGGAGCGGCTGAGACCGGACGGCGCCGCCGCGCTGGCCGCGCACCTCGAAGCGGGCGACGACGTGGCGGTGGTGACCGCATGCGCGGACCGGCTCGCGGTGCCCCTGTGCCGGGAGATCGACCCCCGCGTGCGCGTGGTGGCCTCGACCCTCCGGCGCGCGTGGGGCGGTCTGGTCGCGGAGCGGCACTGCCACGGCGCCCGCAAACCCGCGATGGCCGCCGAGGCCGGGGTACGGGGGGAGGTCGCGGCCGCCTACGGGGACAGTGCCTCCGACGCGGCGATGCTGGACCTCGGGCGGGTGGCGTACCTGGTCAACATGGGCGGCGGGGCCGCCGAGCGGCTGCGGGAGCGGCTCCCGGGACCGGACCGCGTGGAGTGCGTGGAGTGGCCCGTGCGGGAGCCGGACACAGGAAACCGGCCCGACCGGTGAGGGTCGGGCCGGTGACGCGGGCGGCGTCCGAGGGGTCCGCCCCCGGGAACTCCGGGCACCCGGAGCCACTCCTCGGGACGCGCCCGGGGTCGAACTAGACCAGGTCGAACCGGTCGGCGTTCATGACCTTGTTCCACGCGGCGACGAAGTCCTGGACGAACTTCTCCTTGGCGTCGTCGGAGGCGTACACCTCGGCCACGGCGCGCAGCTCGGAGTTGGAACCGAACACCAGGTCCACGCGGCTGCCGGTCCACTTGACCGCACCGGAGGCGTCCTTGGCGACGAAGGTCTCCGAGGTCTCGGAGGTCTCACCGGTCGCGTGCCAGTTGGTGTTCAGGTCGAGCAGGTTGACGAAGAAGTCGTTCGTCAGCGCGCCCGGCCGGTCGGTGAAGACGCCCAGGTCCGAGTTGTCGAAGTTGGCGCCCAGCACGCGCAGGCCGCCCACCAGGACGGTGGTCTCCGGAGCGCTGAGGCCGATCAGGTTGGCGCGGTCCAGCAGCAGGTACTCGGCGGGGAGGCGGTTGCTCTTGCCGTAGTAGTTGCGGAAACCGTCCGCGACCGGCTCCAGGTAGGCGAAGGAGTCGGCGTCGGTGTGCTCGTCGGAGGCGTCCACGCGGCCCGGGGTGAACGGGACGGTGATGTCCTGACCAGCGGCCTTGGCGGCCTGCTCGACACCCACACCACCGGCGAGGACGATCACGTCGGCGACGGAGACCTTCTTCGCGGAGGAGGCGTTGAACTCGTCGACGATGCCCTGGAGCTTGGCGAGCACGGCGCGCAGCTCGGTCGGGTTGTTGACCTCCCAGTCGACCTGCGGCTCCAGACGGACGCGGGCACCGTTGGCACCGCCGCGCTTGTCGCTGTCGCGGTAGGTCGAGGCGGAGGCCCACGCGGTCGAGACCAGCTCGGCCACGGAGAGGCCGGACTCGGCGATCCTCTCCTTCAGGGCGGCGATCTCGGCGTCACCGATGACCTCGCCCTCCTGGGCGGGCAGCGGGTCCTGCCAGACGAGGTCCTCGGCCGGGACCTCGGAGCCGAGGTAGCGGGCCTTCGGGCCCATGTCGCGGTGGGTCAGCTTGAACCAGGCGCGGGCGAAGGCGTCCTTGAAGGCCTGGTGGTCCTCGTAGAAGCGGCGCGAGATCTGCTCGTAGACCGGGTCGACGCGCAGCGACAGGTCGGTGGTGAGCATGGTCGGCTTGTGCTTCTTGCCGGGGACGTGGGCGTCGGGGATGATCTCCTCGGCGTCCTTGGCGATCCACTGGTGGGCGCCGGCCGGGCTCTTGGTGAGCTCGTACTCGAACTCGAAGAGGTTCTTGAAGAAGCCCTCGCTCCACTGGGCGGGGGTGGTGGTCCAGGTGACCTCCAGGCCCGACGTGATGGCGTCGCCGCCCTTGCCGGTGCCGTGGTTGTTCTTCCAGCCCAGACCCTGCATCTCCAGACCGGCGCGCTCGGGCTCGGCCTCCAGGTTGCTGTCCGGGGCGGCGCCGTGCGTCTTGCCGAAGGTGTGGCCACCGGCGATGAGGGCGACGGTCTCCTCGTCGTTCATCCCCATGCGGCCGAAGGTCTCACGGATGTCGCGGGCGGCGGCCAGCGGGTCCGGGTTGCCGTTCGGGCCCTCGGGGTTGACGTAGATGAGGCCCATCTGGACGGCGGCCAGCGGCTTCTCCAGGTCGCGGTCGCCGGTGTAGCGCTGGTCGTCGAGCCAGGTGGTCTCGGGGCCCCAGTAGACGTCGGCCTCCGGCTCCCACACGTCCTCGCGGCCACCGCCGAAGCCGAAGGTCTCGAAGCCCATCGACTCCAGGGCGACGTTGCCGGTGAGGATGAAGAGGTCGGCCCAGGAGATGTTCTGGCCGTACTTCTTCTTCACGGGCCACAGCAGACGGCGGGCCTTGTCCAGGTTGCCGTTGTCGGGCCAGCTGTTGAGGGGGGCGAAGCGCTGCTGACCGGCGCTGCCGCCACCGCGGCCGTCGTGGGAGCGGTAGGTGCCCGCGCTGTGCCAGGCCATGCGGATCATGAGCGGGCCGTAGTGACCGAAGTCGGCGGGCCACCAGTCCTGCGAGTCCGTGAGGAGGGCCGCGATGTCGGCCTTCACGGCGTCCAGGTCGAGGGCCTCGAAGGCCTTCGCGTAGTCGAAGCCCTCACCGAGCGGGTTCGACACGGGGGTGTTCTTGGCGAGGATCCTCAGGTTGAGCTGGTTGGGCCACCACTCGCGGTTGCCGTCCCCCTGGGTGGGGTGCGTGAGCCCGCCACCGTGCGCGACGGGGCAGCCTCCGGTCTGCTGCGGGGTGGGGGCAACGACCTCGTTGTTTTCAGACATCGACTTCCTTACGGGAAGAGGTGAACTTTGTGGTTCAGGAGCTCCGCGCGCCGTAGCACTCGGCGCACTGGCCCCAGTAGACGACCTCGGCCTCGTCGATCGAGAAGCCGTGGTCAGCGGACGCGGTGAGGCACGGCGCGTGGCCGACCGCACAGTCCACGTCCGCGATGGCGCCGCAGGACCTGCACACGACGTGGTGGTGGTTGTCTCCCACCCTCGTCTCGTAGCGGGCCACGGAGCCCTGTGGCTGGATACGTCTCACCAGGCCAGCGCCGGTCAGTGCCTTGAGCACGTCGTAGACGGCCTGGACGGACACCGCGCCGAGTTCCGCACGCACGTGGTCGATGATCGACTCCGTGTCCGCGTGTGGGTGCTCGTGCACGACGGAGAGGACAGCTAACCGCGGGCTCGTCACCCTCAGAGCGGACTCGCGCAGCATGTGCTCGAAATCCGGAGAGGTTGGCATGGTCCGGAGTCTGCCGCCTTTTCTGGAATTAGTCAAATGATGGAGTCGATCCGCTGTGGCGCCCCTCGGAACGACGAAAGGCCCCTCTCCGTCGGAGAGGGGCCTGGACCCGCTGTGGGGTCGGGTGTTCGGTCGACTGTGTCCTAGTCGGTACCGGCCTCCATGGCCGCGTAGTCGAGCAGGTCGTCCTCGGAGCCCTGACCGCGCGAGGCGATGGTCTCGGCGCCGCCCTCGGGCATCGCGCCGATCAGGCCGGTGGAGGCCGCCTGCGCGGCGCCGATCGAGGTCGGGTGCGAGCTGTCCCCGACCATGCCGAGGGCCGCGTACTCCTCCAGCTTGGCGCGGGAGTCCGCGATGTCCAGGTTGCGCATGGTCAGCTGGCCGATGCGGTCGCTGGGCCCGAACGCGGAGTCCTCGGTGCGCTCCATGGACAGCTTGTCCGGGTGGTAGCTGAACGCCGCTCCGGTGGTGTCCATGATCGAGTAGTCGTCGCCGCGACGCAGACGCAGGGTCACCTCGCCGGTGACGGCGGTGCCGACCCAGCGCTGGAGGGCCTCACGCTGCATGAGCGCCTGGGGCTCCAGCCAGCGGCCCTCGTACATGAGGCGGCCGAGGCGACGGCCCTCGTTGTGGTAGGTGGCGAGGGTGTCCTCGTTGTGGATGGCGTTGACCAGGCGCTCGTAGGCGGCGAACAGCAGCGCCATGCCGGGGGCCTCGTAGATGCCCCGGCTCTTGGCCTCGATCACCCGGTTCTCGATCTGGTCGGACATGCCCATGCCGTGGCGGCCGCCGATGGAGTTGGCCTCCAGGACCAGCTCGACGGAGTTGGCGAAGGTCCGGCCGTTGATGGTGACCGGGCGGCCCTTCTCGAAGCCGATCGTCACGTCCTCGGCGGCGATCTCGACCTCGGGGTCCCAGAAGCGGACGCCCATGATGGGGTCGACGATCTCGATGCCGGTGTCGAGGTGTTCGAGCGCCTTGGCCTCGTGGGTGGCGCCCCAGATGTTGGCGTCGGTGGAGTAGGCCTTCTCGGTGCTGTCGCGGTAGGGCAGGTCCCGCTCCTGCAGCCACTCGGACATCTCCTTGCGGCCGCCGAGCTCGGTGACGAAGTCGGCGTCGAGCCACGGCTTGTAGATCCGCAGGGAGGGGTTGGCGAGCAGACCGTAGCGGTAGAACCGCTCGATGTCGTTGCCCTTGTAGGTGGAGCCGTCGCCCCAGATCTGGACGCCGTCCTCCAGCATGGCGCGGACCAGCAGGGTGCCGGTGACGGCGCGGCCGATCGGAGTGGTGTTGAAGTAGACCCGACCGGCGGAGCGGATGTGGAACGCCCCGCAGGCGAGGGCGGCGAGCCCCTCCTCCACGAGGGCCTCGCGACAGTCGACCAGGCGCCCGATCTCCGCGCCGTAGTCAGTGGCACGAGCCGGCACCGAGGCGATGTCGGGTTCGTCGTACTGGCCGATGTCGGCGGTGTAGGCGCAGGGGACCGCGCCCTTCTCGCGCATCCACGCGACCGCTACGGACGTGTCGAGGCCTCCGGAGAAGGCGATTCCGACACGTTCACCGACAGGCAGGGAAGTGAGCACCTTGGACATGCAAAAAGTATGCGCCTAAATGTATGAACATGCAAACTGGTGCTCTGACCACGCCCGTGGCCAGGGCGGGTTCTCGGCGGTTCACGCGACGGATCAGGGGTACACCCCCACCAAGCCAGTGCCCGCACGCCCCCTGGAGGCACAGTGTTCGCCACCGTCGCCGCAGTGCTGTTCGGCATCGCCGTCCTCTTCGAGATCCTCGGTCTGAACATCGAGGGGATCGTGACGACGACCACCCTCGCCCTGACCGGACTGCTCTTCCTCGCCCTGCACCTGGCCGGATTCGGGAGCAGCTCACCCCGCAGACGCCGCTGAGCCGCCGGGGCCGGCCCGGACGGAGGCCCCCGCCCGGGTGACGGGACGGGGCGCGCGGGGTACCTTCCTCGGACGGGCTCCCGCCCGCCCCCTGCACCCCTGCCTCAGGAGCCGCATGATCGTCATCGGTGTGTCCTCCGGGACCTCGGCGGACGGGATCGACGTCGCCGCCGCCCGCCTCGAACTGGAGGAGGACGGTTCCCTGCTCCGGCTGGCCCCCCTGGGGTTCGGCACCACCCCCTACTCCGACTCCCTGCGCGAGGCGATCCGTGGCGCCCTGCCGCCCGCCGCCACCACGATGGAGACCGTCTGCCAGCTGGACACCCGGATCGGCCAGGAGTTCGCGGCGGCGGCACGGAGGGGGATCGAGGAGTTCGCGGACGGCCGGGCCGACCTGGTCGCCTCGCACGGTCAGACCCTCTTCCACTGGACCGAGGGCACCACCGTGCTCGGCACCCTCCAACTCGGCCAGCCCGCATGGATCGCGGAGGCCACCGGGCTGCCCGTGGTGTCGGACCTGCGCGTGGCCGACGTGGCCGCCGGAGGCCAGGGCGCCCCGCTGGCGAGCACCCTGGACCTGTTGCTGCTCGGGGGCCGCGACGAGCCCACCGCGGCGCTCAACCTCGGCGGCATCGCCAACGTGACCGTGGTGCGCGACGGGCTGCCGCCCCGCGCCTTCGACACCGGGCCCGCCAACGCGCTGATCGACTCAGCCGTGCGCCTGGTCACGGACGGGCGGGCCGACCTCGACGTCGACGGCGCACTGGCCCGGACCGGGCGCCCCGACCCCGGCCTGCTGGAACACCTGCTGGCCGAGCCCTACTACCGGTTGCCCGCGCCCAAGACGACCGGGGTGGAACTGTTCGGGCCCGACTACCTGGAGGAGGCGCTCGGGTACGTCGGGCGTCCCTCGGACGGGGCCCAGCTCACCGACGGCGACCTGCTCGCGACGCTCGTGGAGCTCACCGCCGTCACCGTCGCGGAAGCCCTGGAACCCTTCGGGGTCACGGAGGTGCTCGCCTCCGGCGGCGGCACCCGCAACCCGGTACTCATGGAACGGCTGGCCGCGCGCCTGTCCCCCGCGCGGCTGGACACCACGGAACGGGTCGGCCTCGACGGAGACGCCAAGGAGGCGTACCTGTTCGCGCTGATCGGGTTCCTGAGCTGGCACGGGCTGGCCGGGTCGGTCCCGGACTGCACGGGTGCCCGCCGGGCCCCGGTGGCCGGGCGGATCACCCCGGGCGGCCGACCGGTGCGCCTGCCCGAGCCCGCCGTCGCCGCCCCGCGTCGCCTCCACGTGGAGGCACCGGGCGGCTGAGCCCCGCGCGCCCGAAGCCCCCAGGAACCCCCAGGAGGACGCAGTGCAGACCATCGACCTCGTCGTCATCGCGGTGTACCTGCTGGCCTCGGCCTGGCTGGGGCTGCGCCTGTCCGGGCGCCAGCGCGACGTCCGGGACTACTTCATCGGCAGCCGACAGCTGCCCTGGTGGGCGGTGTGCCTGTCGGTGGTGGCGACCGAGACGAGCGCCCTGACCGTGATCAGCGTCCCCGGGGTGGCCTACCTCGGCAACGTCACGTTCCTCCAGGTGGCGGTGGGCTACCTGATCGGGCGCGTGGTCGTGGCGTTCCTGCTGCTCCCCCGCTACTACCGGGGCGAGATGACCACCGCCTACGCCTACCTGGGGCTCCGGTTCGGGCGGGGCATGCAGAGCACCGCCGCGGTCACGTTCCTGTTCACCCGTCTGCTCGCCGACGGGGTCCGGCTGTTCGCGGCGGCCATCCCCATGAAGATCATCCTGGACTCCCTCGGGCTGGACGCCTCGTACTTCGTGATCGTGGCGGTCCTCGGCGTGGTCACGATCCTCTACACCCTGGTGGGCGGGATCAGGGCCGTGGTCTGGGTGGACGTGCTCCAGATGGGCGTGTACGTGGTGGGCGGCGTGGTCTCGTTGGTCGTGATCGCCTCCAGCCTGGACGTGAACTTCCTGGCGGTGGCGGCCGACGCCGGGAAGACCCAGTTCCTGGACCTCACCTCGAACCCGGTCTCCGCTCCCTACGCCACGGTCACGGCCCTGGTGGGCGGCGCCCTGCTGTCCACGGCCTCGCACGGGGCCGACCAGATCGTCGTGCAGCGCCTGCTGGGATGTCGGAGCCTGCGGGACGCCCAGAAGGCGGTGATCGTCAGCGGCGTGGTGGTGTTCCTCCAGTTCGCGCTGTTCCTGACCGTGGGCCTGGCCCTGTACTCGTACTTCGAGGCGGCCACGGTGGCCCAGCTCGGACTCGGCACCTCCGACGAGCTCTTCCCCGTGTTCATCGTCGAGGGCCTGCCCCCGGGGGTGGCGGGGCTGCTGCTGGCCGGGATCATGGCGGCCGCGATGAGCACCCTGTCCTCGTCGCTGTCGGCGCTCTCCTCCTCGACCATGGCCGACCTCTACCAGCAGTTCTCCCGCCGGAGCCTGCCCGACGCCCGGGCCCTGCGGCTGAGCCGACTGTTCACGCTCGGTTGGGGGCTGGTGTTCGTCGTGGTGGCGGCGTTCTTCACCGGCACCGACAACCCGGTGGTCGAACTGGGGTTGTCCGTGGCGAGCCTGACCTACGGCGGCCTGCTCGGCGCGTTCTTCCTGGGGCTGTGGGTGCGCCGGGCACGGCAGACCGACGCGATCCTGGCCTTCGGCGCGGCGGTTGCGACCATGTCCTGGCTGTTCCTCTTCCAGCCGGGGCTGATCGGGTTCACCTGGTACACGGCGATCGGCACGGGCATCGTGCTGGGACTCGGCTACCTGCTGTCGCGCCGGCACCCGGACGACGCGCCCTCGGCGGACGCCGACGCGCCCGACGCCCCCGGGGAGTCGGCCGCTCCGGTCGCCCGTGAGGACGGACCGAGCCCCGCGGCCTGAGTTCGCGGGCGTCGGGGCCGCCGCTGGGGGCGGCCGTCCCGACGGCGACTCGAACTCGGTTCCGCCGCCACGGGGGCGTCGGGAGACGAACTCGGCGATCGCCCGGCCGCGCGGTTCCTCTTCACACCCGCGAGCCTGCCGGTCAGTTCGCGGCGAAGGCCTCCAGCTCCACGAGGAGTTCGGGACGGCCCAGGCGGGTGACCTCGGCGCAAACCCCGGGAGGACGGATGTCGTAGGCGCCCAGGCGCTCGGCCATCATCTCCCCGGCCTCGGCGAAGAAGGTGTCGACGTCGGTGACGTGGGTGTTCATCCGCACGATGTCGGCCAGGCCCATGCCCGCCGCGCGCAGCACCGTCTCGACGTTGTCGAGGGCCGCCGCCGTCTGGGCGGCCATGTCCCCCGGGTGCAGTGACTCCCCCGTGGCGGAGACGGAGCACTGCCCGCTGACGAAGAGCAGCCGCTGGTGTCCCTCGACAAGGATCCCCTGGTCCATGCCCTCCGGGTAGGTCCAGGGATTGATCGCCGTGCGTCGCATGGTGGGCCCTTCCGTGGAGGATGCCGACGGTTCCACGCTAGGACCTCAACCAGAGTCGAGGTCAACCGTCACTCCGGTGCGGGCCCCGGAAGGACCGGGGCCCGCGCGGGGTCAGGCGGCAGTGCTGGATCAGAAGGGGCGGTCGCCGACGATCGCGACGCGCTCGGCCACGCGCGGGTGCGGGTGGTAGTCGTTCACCGCGTAGTGCTGGGTGGCGCGGTTGTCCCAGAACGCGACCGAGTTCCGCTCCCACCGGAAGCGCACCTGGTACTCGGGGGTGTGCGCCTGCTGGAAGAGGTAGCGCAGCAGGGCGTCGCTCTCCCCCTTCTCCATCCCGACGATGCGGGTGGTGAAGGAGACGTTCACGAACAGGGTGCGGCGGCCGGTCTCGGGGTGGACCCGCACCACGGGGTGCTCGACCGGCGGGAAGCGGTCCTGCCACTCCAGCAGGCGCTCCTCATCCAGGAACCGGACGAACCCGGGGATCACGTCGTGCACGGCGGTGCGCCCCTCGATGCGCTTCTTCACGTCGTCGGGCAGGTTGTCGTAGGCGGCGGCCATGTCCGCCCACATGGTGTCGCCGCCCACCGGCGGGACCTCCACCAGGCGCAGGATGGCGCCGAGGGCGGGCGCCTCGCGCCAGGTGACGTCGGTGTGCCAGACGTTCTCGTAGCTGGGCGGGGCCTCGTCCTTGGCGAACCGGGCGACGTGCGCGTCGTCGCCCCGCTCGATGAACGGGTTCGTCTCCAGGTCGCCCCACAGGCGGGCGATCTCCTGCTGGCGGACGGAGTCGATGGGCTGGTCGCGGAAGAAGATCACCTTGAACTCCAGGAGCGCGCGGTTGAGCTCGGCGCGCAGCTCCTCGTCGATCTCGTCGCGGAGGTCGATCCCGTGGATCTCCGCGCCGATGAGCGCCCCCAGGGGTCGGACCTCGAAGCGTTCGTAGGGGCGGGAGACGGCGCCCTCGGGAAGGCGGCGCAGCGTGCGCGGCCCCTCGACCAGGGCGGTGTCCACGGCGGAGCTCTCCCGGAGGGTCCGGACGGCCTCGGGAGCGGCGGTCGGAGTCATTTTTCCTGCCTTTCTGGTCGGAAATAACGGCAAAGCGGATCGCGCAAGGTCACTGTGGGTGATCACGGCTGTTCGGCACCTACCCACGGAAGGAGGGATCGACGCACCGGCGTCACGGGCCCCGAGGGGCCCGGAGGGTCAGCAGTGCGGAGGGGAACCCAGGCGGCCACGGCGCTGGATCAGACCCGGCGTTCCGCGACGGGCCCGCGCGGACCGGCGGGCGGTCGGGCGACTCGGCAAGGGGGTTCCCATAGGAGCGAGGGTGAGGCACCGGAGTCGCCCTGTCAACCACCCCGAACCGGTACGAGGGTGACCAGCAGGGATAAGGTAGGCGAGCCTCACCTAAGCCGAACGGAGTCTCATGTCCCCCGGTCCCATCCCACGCACGCTCGCGTGCGCCCTGGTCCTCCTCCTGCCCCTCACCGCGTGCGGGACCTCCGACGACTCTCCCGGGAACGACGCCGCGTCCCGGAGCGGGGAGGGCGCCTTCCCGGTGACCATCGAGCACGAGTTCGGCAGCACCACCGTCGAGGAGGAGCCCACCCGCGTGGTCACCCTCGGTGTCACCGACGCCGACGCCGTCCTGGCCCTGGACCTCGTGCCGGTCGGCAACACCGGCTACACGTTCTACGAGTCCGGTCTCGGCCCGTGGACCGACGAGCTGGTCGGCGACGCGGAACTGACCCGGATCGACTCCGACTCCGAGCCCAACTTCGAGCAGGTCGCCAGCCTCGAACCCGACCTCATCATCGGTGTCTCCGCCGGGTTCGACGCGAGCACCTACGAGACCCTCTCCCAGATCGCGCCCGTGATCGCCCGCCCCGAGGGTGTCGCCGCGTACACCGTGCCCCGCGACGAGGCCACGGAGATCATCGCCACCGCGCTCGGACGCCCCGAGGAGGGCGCCGCCCTCAACGCGGCCACCGACGAGCTCTTCGAGCAGGCGCGCGCCGACCACCCCGAGTTCGAGGGCCTCGACGGGACCGCCGTCCTGCCCTACGACGGCAGGTACGGCGCCTACCTGCCCGGCGACGCCCGCGGCCGGTTCCTCATGTCGCTGGGCTTCACCATCCCCGAGTCGATCAGCGAGCGGGACACCGGGGACGACTTCTTCGTGGAACTGTCCACCGAGCGGGTGGACCTGCTCGACGGCGACCTCCTGCTGGTGATGAGCGACGACGAGGACTTCGACATCACCGAGGGGGCCAGCGTGTTCGAGTCCCTGGACGTGGTGCGCGAGGACGCCGTCGTCACCACCTCCCTGCACGAGCGCGGCGCGGTCACCTACAACTCGGTGCTGTCCGTCCCCTACGCGCTGGAGCACCTGGCCCCGCGCATCGGGGAGGCCCTCTCCTAGGGCGACCGGTCGAATCTCACGTGCGGTACGGCGCCGGGTCCGATAGGAAGGGGGCCCGGCACCGTGCCGGAACACGTTCACGGAAAGGGAGGGATAACGCGATGCATGTTCCCGTCACCCCCACCGCGCCCGAGTCCCACCGACCGGCGGAGCACCGCTGACCCCTCGGGCGCCCTCCCACCGGAGTGTGCTTTGACCACCGAACACCACGGCCTCACCCTGCGCCCGATCACGGGGCGCGCGGAGCTGGACCTCTTCAACCGACTCCCCTACACCCTCAACCACGAGCTCGCCGACGACCTCGACTCCGGTCGGCGCCGCCCGGAGTGGATGTGGGTCGCGCTGCGCGGCGACCGCCTGGTCGCCCGGGCCGCCTGGTGGGCGTCCTCGGAAAACGACGTCCCCTTCCTGTTGGACGTCCTCGACGTGGACGAGGCCTCCGACGACCGTGTGGACACCCTGGAACGGCTGTTGCGCGCCGCCCTCCCCAGGGTGCTGCCGCCGGGGGCGGTCCCGCCGGACCACGTCCACTACGTGCCCGCCGCCTGGGCCGCACGTCCGGAGACCGCCCGCCCGGTCCGGGAGCGGTTGGCCGCCCTGGAACGGCTCGGCTCCCGCCTCTTCGTGGAGCGCCTGCGCCTGGAGTGGCTCCCCGGAACCCCGATCGCACCGCCGAGCGCAGGCCTGTCCTTCCGCCGTCCCCGGGACACCCAGGAGCTGCTGGGTCTGATGGCCCGGGTCCTGGAGGGCACCCTGGACGCGCACAGCCGGGAGAACCTGTCCCGCCGCACACCGCGTGAGGAGGCCGAGCACCACTTCGCGCGGGAGTTGGGACGGTACGTCAGTCCCCCGGACTGGTGGCGGATCGCTACCCTGTCGGACGGCGCGCCGGTCGGGTTCGTCACGCCCGGCCGCAACCACTACAACCCGGTGATCGGCTACCTGGCGGTCCTGCCGGAGCACCGGGGCCACGGTTACGTCGACGACCTCCTGGCCGAGGGCACCCGTGTCCTGGCCGACCAGGGTGTTCCCCGGATCAGGGCCGCGACCGACGTGGGCAACGCGCCGATGGCCGACGCGTTCCGGCGGGCCGGGTACACGGACTTCGAGCACGCCCTCCACATGACCTGGACGTGACCCCGGGGGGTGGGTGCCCGGTCCGTCCCTGGGCTGACCAGGCGCCCGCCCCTCGTAGGCTGAGATCCTCGGCGCGGTCCCGCGCCCGCACACCGCCGCCACGGCACGACCCGGATCGGATCTCCTTGTACCTGTCCCGCATCAGTCTCAACCCCCAGCGCAGCGCCGGAATGGACCAGTGGGCGGTGATGGGCAAGGCCGTGCGCAGGGCACTGGACCCCTCGCCCGACACCGACGCGCGCGTTCTCTGGGTGCGCCAGTCCCCCACCATGCTGGTGGTCAGCTCCGACACCGCACCCGCCTGGGGCAAGGTCCCCGGCGCGGTCTCGGCCTCGATCCAGCCGATGACCCGGCACGTGGAGGGGGAGACCGTGCGTTGGGAACTGGTCACCGCTCCGACGGCGCAGCGCGAGGTGGCCCCCGCCGAGGAGGGCGGGAAGCCGCGCACGAAGAAGGTCGCGCTGCCGGAGGAGGAGTTCGAGGCGTGGCTGGACCTCAAGCTGGGTGAGGCCCTCCAGGTGACGTCCGCGCAGTGGAAGCGCCTCGGTGGCCGACCCGCGCGCCACCACTTCACCGGGGAGGCCGTGGTCCGGGACAGCGAGGCTCTCCAGGACCTGGCGTTGAACGGCGTCGGCGGGGGTACCGCCACCGGCGCGGGGCTCCTCCTCACCTCACCGCTGGACACTCCCTAGCCGCAGGGGCCGACGGGGCCTAAAACCCTCCAAGTCGGGATTTCCACGAAAAAGCTCTCATTTCACCCATCTGTCGCAACCTCGCGTAGGAGTGTTGCATTCGGCGGGCAAATCATGAAGGTTTTCTCCTAAGCCCGAGCTGACCGTCGCACACGGACACCCGCAGGAGCGCCCGACGGGGGCGCCCCGCGGCCCCGAGCATGCGGCGCAGGCCTGAAGGAGCAACCTTGGCGTACCCGAACCGGAACCGACCCTCCCGACACCACGAGACCTCGGCTCCGTTCCCCCGCACCGCCGCACCACGCCCCCGGACCGCGTTCCTCGCGGGAGCCCTCGCCACGGTGCTGACCGCGGCGCTGTTCCACGCCCCGCACGCGGCCGCCGCACCGGAACCGGTGCACCGACAGCCCTGTGAGACCGACCCCGAGGCCCCGCCCAAGCACCAGATGCGGGCCGAGTGGATCGCCGGGGTCCACAACATCGACTGGCCCACCGAGCAGGGCCAGCCCCCGGAACAGCAGCAGGCCGACCTGACCGACCTGTACGACGAGGCCGTCGACAACGGGCTCAACGCCGTGTTCGTGCAGATCAGGCCCACCGCTGACGCGTTCTGGCCATCACCGTACGAACCCTGGTCCGAGTGGCTGACCGGTGAGCAGGGCGGCGATCCCGGGTACGACCCGCTGGAGTTCGCGGTCGAGGAGGCGCACGCCCGCAACCTGGAGTTCCACGCGTGGTACAACCCGTACCGGGTGGCCATGCACGACGACCGGAACGCCCTGGTCGAGGACCACCCGGCCCGCCAGAACCCCGACTGGGTGTTCGACTACGGCGGTCAGCTCTACTACGACCCGGGCGTCCCCGAGGCGCGGGAGTTCGTGATCGAGGCGATGATGCACTCGGTCGAGAACTACGACCTCGACGGCGTGCACTTCGACGACTACTTCTACCCGTACCCCGTCTCCGGCGAGGAGATCCCGGACGAGGCCACCTACGCCGAGCACGGGGCCGGGTTCGACGACATCGCTGACTGGCGGCGCAACAACGTCGACCTCATGGTCCAGGGCATGAGCGAGGCGGTGAACTCGGTCAAGCCGTACGTGAAGTTCGGCATCAGCCCGTTCGGTATCTGGCGCAACTCCGGCACCGACCCGAACGGCTCGGACACCAACGGCTCGCAGTCCTACGACAACCAGTTCGCGGACAGCCGCAAGTGGGTGCTGGAGGGCTGGCTCGACTACATCAACCCGCAGGTCTACTGGGAGATCGGGCTGCCGGTCGCGGACTACTCCGTCCTCGTCCCCTGGTGGGAGGAGGTCGCCGAGGGCACCGGCACCCACCTGTACATCGGTCAGGCCGCCTACAAGGTCGGCAACGCGGGCGCCTGGCAGGACCCGAACGAACTCTCCTCGCACCTGGACTTCAACCGCGACCACCCCGGGGTCCAGGGGGACGTCTACTTCAGCGCGACCTCGCTGCGCACCAACGCGCGGGAGGCCATGGGCATCCTGGTCGAGGACCACTACTCCAGCCCGGCGCTGGTCCCGGTCAAGGAGGACCTGGGCGGCACCGTCCCGGCCCCGCCCAAGGTGACCGCCGACGGCGGGGGGACCCTGGAGATCGCGCCCGGACCGGGTGAGGCGCCCGCGTACTACGCGGTGTACGCCTTCGACGGGCCGCCCGTCAGGGGGCAGGCGCCCTGCGGCATCGAGGACCCGCGCAACCTGCTCGGCACCGTGCGCGCGGGCGACGACGGCACCGCGACCTACACGGTTCCCGTGTCCGCCGACACCACGTACCACGTGACCGCCGTGCACCGGCTGCACCACGAGAGCCGCGCCAGCAAACCGGCGTACCTGCCCTAGAGGCGCCGCCGAGGGGCCCGGCACGGGTGCGTGCCGGGCCCCTCGGCGTGCACGGCGAGACCTCCCCGAACCGTTCACGGGACCCGACCACCTACCCCACCGGGGTAGGGGTATGCTGGCGCACATGTCGCCGTCGGAACCGAGCAGCCGCGCGGGTCTCGCCTGGACGCGGGTCCTGCTGATCGCCGCGCTGCTCTTCGGGTTCTCGGCCATGCACACCCTGGGCCACCTCCAGCACGAGGCGCACGCCTCGACCGGCTCCGCCCAGCTGGCCCAGCCCACACAGGCCCCGCACGCGGAGTCCCTGTACACCGCCACGGACGACCACGGCGGCACGCTCGAACGCGTCGCCGCGAGCATCGCCACCCCGTCCTCCGAGAGCGCGTCGGCGCTGCCCGAACTGGACCCGACCTCGGTCTGCCTCACCCTCGGATCCTTCGTGGTCGCGCTGCTGGGAGTCGCCGCGGTCGCCTTCACGCGCTGGCCGGGGGCGCCGGCCGACCCCGTGGCCCCGTTCCGGCGGGCACCCCTGCCGCCCTTCCCCACCCCCGACCAACCCTCTCTCGCTCGTCTCCAGGTGCTGCGCGTCTAGATGCCCGCGCGGACCCGGCCCGTGTCGGCTCCGCGCCCACGCGCCACCGACGGCCGCGCCGGACCCGGTTCCCGCGCGGCGAGGAGACCATCGAGAGGAAGGGTCGACATGACCCCGTACCAGCGTGCCCTGAAGAAGCGAGCCCTCGGTGCGGCCGCCGCCGCACTCGCCACCGCACTGTTCGCCACCGCCTGCGGCGACGGGGGCGACGACGCCGCCGACACCACCTCGGAGAGCGAGGAGCAGGTGGCGGAGTCCAACGACGCGGACGTGATGTTCGCGCAGATGATGATCCCCCACCACGAGCAGGCCGTCACCATGGCCGACCTGGCCGACACCCGTGCGGGCGACGAGGTCAGGCAGCTCGCGGTGGAGATCCGCGACGCCCAGGGGCCCGAGATCGAGCAGATGGAGACGCTGCTCGACTCCTGGGGCGCCGACCGCGAGTCCGAGATGGACCACTCCGACATGGACGGCATGCTCACCGAGGAGCAGATGACCGAGCTGGAGGGCGCCGAGGGCGAGCGGTTCGACACCCTCTTCCTGGAGTTCATGGTGCTGCACCACGAGGGCGCCGTGGACATGGCCCGTACCGAGCTCGACAGTGGGATCAACCCCGAGGCCCGCGAGCTGGCCCAGGAAATCATCGACGCCCAGGAGGGCGAGATCCGGCAGATGAACGAGATGCTGGGCGTCGAGGACTCCGGTGACGAGGACGGCGCCGAGGCCACCGAGGAGGAGGACCACTCGGGGCACTGAGGTCCACGCCCCGACGTGGACCGAGGTCGAACCGAGAGGGAGCGACATGAACGACACGACACGCACACGGGCCCTCACCGCGATGGTCGCCCTGGGGCTGATCGCCCTCACCTCCGCGTGCTCCGACGGTGCCGGGGACAGCGCCCAGGCGGGAGCCGGGGACGGCACCGGCGCCGCCGTGGGGGTCCCCCTGCCCGCGGAGGCCCAGCACGTGCACGGCGCCGGGGTGGACCCGGAGTCCGGCGAGGTCCTGGTGGCCACGCACGCGGGCCTGTACACGCTGCCCGCGCCGGACCGCCCCACCCGGGAGGCGACCGTCCCGACCCACGTCGGCCCGGCGATCGACCTCATGGGGTTCGCCGTCCAGGGACCCGGCCACTACCTGGCCAGCGGTCACCCGGAGGGAGGCACCGACATGCCGGACCCGGTCGGATTGATCGAGACCCGGGACGGCGGTGGCAGCTGGGAGGCGCTCTCCCTGGCCGGGGAGTCCGACTTCCACGCGCTGGCCTCCGCCGGTGACCTGGTGGTCGGCTTCGACGGGGCGCTGCGGGCCACCGAGGACGGGGTCGCGTGGACGGACCTGGACCCGGCCGTGGAGGCGGCCGCCCTGGCCGTCTCGGACGACGGACGTACCGTCGTGGCCACCACGCGGCAGGGGCCGGTCCGGTCCACCGACGGCGGAGCCGGGTTCGCGGCCGTACCGGACGCTCCCCCGCTGGCCCTCGTGGACTGGGTCCCCGGGGGTTCGACGGTGTTCGGAGTGGCGGTGGACGGCGGCGTGTACCGCAGCGACGACGCCGGTGAGAGCTGGGCGCGCACCGGGGAGCTGTCAGGTGCGCCGGAGGCACTGCACGCCGACGAGGACCAGGTCATCGTGGTGGCCGACCTCCACGTGGCCCGCTCCACCGACGAGGGCGCCACCTTCGACGGCTGGTGAGGCGCTGAGCGCCGGGGCCCCTCCCTTCCGGGGGGGAGGGGCCCCTCAGCCAGGGATCAGCCGTTGGTGGCGGGGATGACGCTGCCCTGGTACTCCTCCTCGATGAACCGGACCGTCTCCGGGGAGGTCAGCAGTTCGACGAGGGTGGCGACGCGGGGGTCGTCGGCGTTGTCGGAGCGGGCCGCGAGGACGTTCACGTAGGCGTTGCCCTCGACCTCCTCCAGGAGGATCGAGTCCTCCTCGAAGTCCAGCCCTGCCTCCTGCGCGTAGTTGTTGTTGACGATGGCCGCGTCGACGTCGTCCAGGGAGCGGGGCAGCTGCGCCGCCTCCACCTCCCGGAAGTCCAGGTCGAGGGGGTTGTCCTCGATGTCGTTCAGGCTGAAGGTGGCCTCGTCGATCCCGTCCGCGAGGGTGATCAGGCCGCCCTCCTCCAGCAGGAGGAGCGCGCGGAACTCGTTGGTGGGGTCGTTGGGGAGCGCGACCTCGGCGCCCTCCTCCAGGTCGTCGAGGGTGTCGACGCGGTTGGAGTAGAGGCCGAGCGGCGGCAGGTAGATCTGCTCGACGGCGACCAGGTCGGTGCCGTTGCCCTCGTTGAACTCCAGCAGGAACGGCTCGTGCTGGTAGAGGTTGACGTCCAGCTGCCCCTCCGCGAGGGCCGAGTTGGGTGCGATGTAGTCGGAGAACTCCTGGATCTCCAGGTGGAGACCGGCGTCGGCGGCCAGTTCCTCCTGGACGAAGGCGAGGATGTCACCGGCCGGGACCGCGGTGGCTCCGACGACGAGGGTGTCGGCCTCGTCGGAGGGGGCCGAGGCGTTCTCGGAGGGAGCACCGCAGGCGGTCACCGCGAACAGGGCCAGGGCGGCGGGGACGGCGAGAGTGGCGCGGCGCATGAGGGTCCTTTGCGTACTGCGGACTGATGGTCAGGAGGCGGGCGGAACGTCCCGTATTTCCTATTAACCCGATCTTAAATCAGAGATAACCGGGAATCCCAGCCCTCGTGACCAACCGCACAGGCCCTGACCAGCCCGAAGGGCGATGGTCAACCTTTGAAGGATCGCACACCGCCCAGCGCCGTCCCCGCCCAGGGGTCACTGACCGCCACGCCCCGAGAAGCCCCGTCCCGTCGGGCTTGTACGCGGGACCGATGGCGCCTAGCATCCAGCAATGCACACCCCCTACCCCCATCCCGACCGTCTGACCGGCTGCCTGATCGGCGGCGCGGTCGGTGACGCGCTCGGCGCCCCCGTCGAGGGGCTCGGGCTCGACCAGATCCACGAGCGCCACGGTCCCCTGGGGCTCACCGACTACGTGGAGGGCTCCTACGGGATCGGCGCGATCACGGACGAGACCCAGCTGACCCTGCGCACCTGCGACGCCCTCGTCCGGGCCTCCGTGCGGGCGCGGAACGGCGGCGCGGGCGGAGCCGTCGTGAGCACCGTGCACGCCTCCTACCTGGAATGGGAGCGCATCCACCGGGACGACGCCCCGCCCCCTCCCGTGGAGGCCGTCGATCCCCTGAACGCTCCGCGCGGCTACGGCGCCGCCACGGTGGCGGCGCTCCGCCAGGCGCGGAACCGCGCCGGTGGTGCCGCACCGGTCAACAACTCCAAGGGATGCGCCGCCGTGGTGCGGGTGGCCCCCTGCGGGTTCGGCGCCCGCGAGGCCGCGGGGGCCTTCGAACTGGCGACCCGGGTGGCGGCCCTGACCCACGGGCACCGGACCGCCCACCTGGCCGCCGGGGTGTTCGCCGCGACCGTGTGGGGGCTGGTCCGGGGCGGAGGGGTCGCCGACTCCCTCACGGCGGCTCGCGCGCTGCTGGAGGATCGGACCGGCCACGACGAGGTCTCTCGGGCCCTGGAAGGCGCCACGGCGCGGGCGGACACGGGCGTGCCCACCGCCCGGGACCTGGCCGAACTCGGTGACGGCTGGACCTCGGAGGAGGCCCTCGCGGTGGCGGTGTGCGTGGCCCTGCGCGCCGACGACCTCGCCCGGGACGGGGCGCACCCGAACGTGTCCGGGATCGGCCGGTCCGCGCTGCGGCTGGCCGTCAACCACTCGGGTGACAGCGACACCCTCGGGGCGTTGTGCGGGAGCCTGGTCGGCGCCCGGTACGGAGTGCACGCCTTCCCGGGGCACTGGCAGTCCAGGCTGGAGGTACGCGACCACGTCATCGGGCTGGCCGCCGACGCGGTGCTGGAGTACGGCCCCTGCCCGCCCCCGGCTCAGGGGTGCGACGGCGTCCACGAGTCCCGGACCAGGGGACCCGCTAGGCGTCCGCGCGTTCGAGTTCGAGGTAGCGCTCCTCGACCCTGAAGCCCAGGGCCCTGTTGATGTCGCGCATGTACCCGTTGCCCACGGCGTTCCAGGTCCGTACCGCTCGACGGTCGGGGTGGTCGCGGACCAGGCGCTCCAGGTTGTGGAGTTTGAGGGCCAGGCCCAGGCGGTGGCCCCGGTGCGCGCCCGCCACCAGGGTGTCCTCCTGGCCCACGACGTCCTCCCCCTCCATCAGGGAGAGGACGGTGAAACCCGCCAGCTCGCCCGAGGGGGCCTGCGCGACGGTGACCAGGGAGACCGTGCCCGCCGCCGCCCGCAGGTCCTCCAACGCGCGGACGCGCTCGACATCCCAGACCTCGGGTACGTATGTCAGGTCCCCGGCGGGCATGTCCCGCTGCATGACCGTGCACAGGTCGGCGTAGGCCTCGACCAGGTCGTCGGGGCAGGCGCCGGTCCACGCGCGCATCCGGTAGGCGCCGGTGTCCGGGCGCAGCCGGGCGATGAGCGCCGGATCCACGGGCAGGTCCAGGAGGAGGGAGTCCTCCTCCAGTCCGACGGTGAACCCGTGCGCGAGCGCGAAGCGGGCGCCCGGCCAGGTCTGCCTGGACTCCCCTGCCGGCACGGGGACCTCGGTGGCCGCGACCGTGCGTCCCAGCTCCGCCATCTCCCGTTCGGCCACCGCCAGGAGCCGGGCGCCCAGACCGCGTCCGCGCCGGTCCGGGACGACGGTGACCGACACGTCGGCGTGCTCGGTGTTCTCCTTGAGGGAGAGCTCCAGCATCAGGGTGCCGACCACGCGGTCACCCTCGCGGGCGGCGTGGAGCCGGAAGGCGGTGTCGTCCCGCTCGGCGGTCACCGATCCGCGCAGGACCTCGCGCGGGATGGCGGCCCCGGTCGCTCGTCCCGCCGTCCAGGCCTCCCGGTAGGCCGCGTACCAGGAGTCGAAGGCGTGGGCGTCGTGCGGATCGATCCGGACGATCATGGGTGGTCCCTCCAGGCGTGGCGTCGGCCCCGACATCATGCACGGACCGGCCCGCCGATGCCACGGG
The DNA here is from genome assembly GCF_965344335.1 of Nocardiopsis eucommiae. Lineage (NCBI taxonomy): Bacteria > Bacillati > Actinomycetota > Actinomycetes > Streptosporangiales > Nocardiopsidaceae > Nocardiopsis > Nocardiopsis eucommiae. The sequence continues at coordinate 123,871 of NZ_CBDRIY010000012.1, read as the reverse complement.
TTTTACCCGTGTCCCGCTCAGAGGGCCTCGTCGGGCCGTGGGACGCCGACGGCCTCGGCGAGGGCGGCTCCGAAGGCGGCCATCCCTCGGGCGTTGGGGTGCAGGGGCGCCGCGACGCTGGTGGGGAGCAGGCCCTCCAGGTAACGCTCGCCGGGCCGTGCGCAGACGTCGTGCCCCTCGCTGACGGCGGCGAGGTCGACGTAGGTGCCGCCGTGCGCGAGGGTCCGGCGTTCCAGGGTCTCGTTGAGGCGGTCCACCGAGCCCTGGATGTAGTCGGCGTCGCGCCCCCACACGGGCTGGGTCGGCCAGCAGCCGCCCTCACGCACGTAGGTTCCGTAGCCCGCGACCACGATCTCGGCGTGGGGAGCGCGGTCACGGATCTCCGTGAGGGCCTGGTCGAGCACGGGTTCCCAGGCGTCGATGTCCCCGGCGATGCGGTCCGTGGTGCCGCCCTGGGTGAAGCGCTCCTCGCAGGAGAGGCCGAGCGGCTCGCGCAGGAGGTTGACGCAGCTCAGCGCGGCGCCGACCAGTTCGACGTCGTTGCCGCCGATGGTCAGGGAGACCAGGTCGGTCTCCTCGCTCAGGGCGTCGTACTGCGGAGCCAGGAGCCCGAACTGCCGACCGGAGAAGTCGGAGACCTTGGCCCCCGAGCAGGTGACGTCGGTGAGGTCGGCGCCGAGCGCGTCGGCGGCGACACGGGGGTAGTTGCGGTCCGAGCGCAGGCAGGCGATGTTCGGGTCCTGGTTCGGGATGAGGGGCCCGGCGGCCGCCGAGTCCCCGAGCGCCACGTAGGCGAGGGGTTCGGCCGACCCGTCGTCCGCCTGGGCCGATGTCGCCGTGGCCATTCCCATACTCACGGTCACCACGGTGGTCACCGCGATCATCAAACCTTGCCTGCCCACGGGGCCTCCGCTGGTCCTCGTCCTGGTGTGGTGCTGCTCTCACATGATGTCGAGCGCCGATGGACCGTGGGAGCGAAAACCACGGAGAGTGATCGTATTGATGCCTTCCGTCCGGAGTTTCCGCAGGTCGAGGAGGCTGCCCCGATCTTCCGTGACCCGCCGCCAGATCGCGGGGTTCACGGTGGCCTCCCTGGCCCCTCGCCGCGCTGGAAACCCTTACGGGGTACTTACTCCGGGCGGGTAGAAGGGTGCAGACGACTCCCAACCGGGCCTCGGCCCACGGAAGAAACGAAGAGCGATGTTCAGTGACGTGATCGACTGGTTCAAGGGTCTGTTCGGAGATACTGCGGAACAGGTCACGGACGGGGTGACCCAGGGACTGGACCAGGTGGGCGGCGGGGCCGAGGAAGCCGTGGGCACCTTCCAGGAGACCGGCCAGGATCTGGTGGGGCAGGACTACGGCCAGTTCGCTGAGGACGCGATGGGCGGTGTGACCGAGGGTGTCACCGACCAGGTGACCGAGGGCGTCCAGGGGTTCCAGGAACAGGCGGAGACCCTGGGCGGCATCGCCGAGGACCCGATGGGCGCCGCCGTGGACGAGGCCCGGGACCGCTTCGGGCAGGGCTGACCCCGAACGACGCGCGGTCCCGGACGACCGGGGCCCCGGGGTCCCACGTGCCCTCCGGGACCGGGCGGGCCTGCCCACCCGGAACTCCCCGCCCCGGTGCTGCTGGCGGGCGGCCATGCCCCCCGGCCCGCGTGGCGCCCTCCCCGTCCGTGCGAGAGGGAGGCCTCCGCCCGGTGACGAACGGCGTGTGGGCTCCCCCGCGCGACCCACCTCGGGCCCGCCGTGAGGGGTGACGGCCACGAGCCGAGCGGGGGTCACTCGGCCGGACGGTCCGGCCCAGGAACCTCTCAGCGAGCACGGAAAGGATGCCGACACCCGCGCTCCGGGACCGCGATCCGACGACCACCCCGCGTAATATTCCCGTTACCCAAGGTCGATGTCGATTCGTTCCGGAGTACCCGTGAAACTGCCTCTGCGCCCGCACCAACTGGTCCTGCGCCTCGCCACCGGCGCCTCCATCCTCAACTCCGGGCTGAACAAGCGCGGCGCCGACGAGGACACCGCCATGGGCCTGCACGGGATGGCGGTCGGCACGTACCCGTTCCTGGACAAGATCGACCCGGTCACCTTCACCCGACTCCTGTGCGCCGGGGAGATCGCCCTGGGCACCGCGCTGTTGGTACCGCTCGTGCCGAACCGGCTCGCGGGTGCCGGGCTGAGCGCCTTCGCGGCCGGGCTGCTCGGCATGTACCTGCGCACCCCCGGCATGCACGAGCCGGGCAGTCTCGCGCCCACGGCGGACGGCGTCCCCCTGTCCAAGGACCTGTGGCTGCTCGGCGCCGGGCTCTCCCTGGTGCTGGAGGGCTGCGACCGGGACTGAACCCGGCCGTCGGGCGGAGGCGCCGGGAGGGGGACGACTACTGTGGTGCGCGCCCACCCTCCCCGACCCGAAGGGCCACCCCGTGTCCTCCTCCCCTCGTCGTACCGCGCTGGTCACCGGCGCCTCCTCCGGGATCGGGGCCGCCGTGGCCGCCGCCCTCGTCGAACGCGGCTACCGCGTGTTCGGTACCAGCCGCGACCCGGAGCGGGTCTCCGCCCCGGTGCCCGGGGTCGAGTACCTGGCCCTGGACCTGACCGACTACGCGTCCGTCGAGGCCTGCGCACGTGCCGCCGGTGAGGTGGACGTTCTGGTCAACAACGCGGGCGAGAGCCAGAACGGGCCGATCGAGGAACTGCCCATGGACGCCGTCGAGCGGGTGTTCCGGCTCAATGTGTTCGGTGCGGTCCGCCTCACCCAGCTGGTCCTGCCGGGGATGCGGGACCGCGGCTACGGACGGGTGGTGATGGTGGGGTCGATGCTGGCCAGTTTCCCGCTGGCCTACCGGTCCTCGTACGTGGCGACCAAGGCGGCGGTGAAGGGGTTCGCGGATGCCGCCCGGCGTGAGGTCTCGCCGTTCGGGGTCGGTGTGACCACCGTGGAGCCGGGATCCATCAACACGGGGATCAGTGAGCGGCGCACGCAGTACGTGGGCGAGGACTCCCCCTTCCGTGACGAGTACCGGACCATGGTGAACACGCTCAACGCCAACGAGGCCAGGGGGATCTCCGCCGAACGGGTGGCCCGGACGGTGCTGGCCGCGATCGAGGCGAAGCGGCCGCGCCCGCTGTACGCGGTGGGCAGCAACGCCCCGCTGGTGTTCGCGCTCCGGCGCCTCCTGCCCCGCGCCGCGATGCTGCGCGTGGTGGCCCGCAAGCACGGCCTGGGGTGAACGGCCCTCCGGGGAGCCCGCCGCGAGTCGGCACGTCGGGTCCCTTAGGTTGGCCCTGACAGGGATCGGACCGTCCGGAGGTACACGCGTGACCAGTGTCGTGAAGTTCAACGTCCTGACCGTCCCCGAGGGTGAGGGTTCCACGTTGGAGGAGAGGTTCGCCAAGCGGGCCGGACTCGTGGAGAACCAGGAGGGGTTCGAGGAGTTCCAGCTGCTGCGGCCGGTCGAGGGCACCGACAAGTACCTCGTGTACACCCGCTGGCGGTCCGAGGAGGACTTCCAGAACTGGGTGAACGGGCAGGACTTCCGGAAGGGCCACGCCCGGGCCGCGGCCGACGCGAAGAAGGACGGCCACGCCCACGGCGGTCACGGCGGGCCGGCCGCGACCAACAGTGAGATCTGGGGCTTCGAGGTCGTCCAGCACGTCAAGGCTGGCTGAGCCGCATCACCCCCGCGGCGGCTCCGGTCTGCGGGCCTCGACCAGGTGGCGGGACGCGTGGGCCACGAACGGCCCCCGTTCCTCGATTTGTTCGTGCAGTTCCCGGAGCCGGTCGCGGTGGGCGTCCACGGTGAAGCCAGGGACCATCCACACGACCTTGCGCAGGAAGTACACGACGGCGCCGACGTCGCGGAACTCCATCCGGAGCCGTTCCGACCGCAGGTCGACGATCTCCAGCCCGGCGGCCTCGGCCCCGGCGCGGTCGTGGTCCGGGTGCCGGGCCTCGCGTGTCTCCCGGGGCTGTGGGCCGAGGAAGTACTCGACCAGTTCGAACACGCTCGACGGCCCCACGTGCTGCCCGAGGTAGGTGCCGCCGGGGGTGAGGACACGCGCGATCTCGTCCCACCAGACGGTGACGGGGTGGCGGGACACGACCAGGTCGAAGGCCGAGTCCGCGAAGGGCAACGGAGGCCGGTCGGGATCCGCGACCACGGCCACGCCTCTGGGGTGCAGCAACCGGGTGGCCGCGACGACGTTGGGCGGCCACCCCTCGGTCGCCACGGTGAGCGGCGGGTGGGAGGGGACCCCGGCGAGGACCTCGCCACCGCCGGTCTGGAGGTCGAGGGCCGCGGTGGCGCGGGCCATCCGCTCGCCCATGAGGCGCTGGTACCCCCAGGAGGGGCGCTGCTCGGTGGCCCGGCCCTCGAACCACGAGAAGTCCCAGCCCTCGGTCGGTTCGGCGGCGGCCTCGTCGATGAGGGCGTCGAATTCTCGGCTCATGTTCCCCATGGTCACTTACTACGGCGGCACCGGTCCAACCGGTTTCGTGCCCCTGTGGATAACCCGCGATCCGGCCCCACAAAGGGGTTGCGGCGCCGTGAGGGCGCCGGTACAACTACTAGGGCGTGTTTTTGTGGATGCTTTCGCCGGTGGCGGCGGAGCCGCCATCGATGCGAGCGGCCGCCAGGCCATCTCTCGCAAGACGATGAGCGAAGGCCAGCCCGGGTTTGGCTGTCCGAGCTTCATCGGCGCGGCGAGAGGCAACCTGGCAACGCGAGCGCGGAATGATCCACAAAACACGCCCTAAGGGCCGCGACGACCCCCGGCGCGGCGACGACGCGAAAGGAGGCACATCCGATGTTCCCCGTGATCACCGCGTCCGTGTCCTCCCGGGTCGACGACCACCGTTGACCCCGGCGACGGCGGGCGCACACACCGAAGGTGCAGCCTTGACCGTTCTTCCGAACACCCTGACCCTCCGCCCCATCACCGGTCCCGAGGAGCTCGACCTCTTCAACCGGATCCCCTACGTGCTCAACCACGAGCTCGCTGACGACCTCGCCGAGGGCCGTCGACGCCCCTCCTGGATGTGGGTGGCCCTCGACGGCGACCGTCTCCTGGCCCGCCTTTCCTGGTGGTGCCGAAACCAGGACGACGCCCCCTTCCTGCTGGACCTGCTCGACGTGGACGACACCGCCGAGGACGTCGACCGCGTGGCCGTGGCCACCGAGCTCCTGAGCACCGCCAACGCGGCCCTGTTCCCCGACGGCGTCCCGGTCGCCCAGGGCACCGTTCCCCCGCCCGAGTTCCTGCGCTTCGAGGTCGCCGACTGGCGTGACGACGAGCGCTCCCGGCGCCGGGTCGGTGAACGCCTGGCCGTGATCGAGAAGTCGGGCGCGGTCCCGCTCGTGGAGCGCCTGCGCTACGAATGGCGGGCCGGGAACCCGCTTCCCGAGGACAGCGGTCGCCTGGTGTACCGGGGCATCGAGGACACCGAGGACATCCTCGGCCTCATGGTCCGGGCCCTGGAGGGCACCCTGGACACCCACGACCGGATGGACCTGCGGGAACTCTCCGCCGAGGAGGTGGCCGCGGCCAACTTCGCCGACGAGTTCGCGAACTACTCGACACCGCGTTCCTGGTGGCGGGTGGCCACGCTCCCCGACGGCACTCCGGTGGGCTTCGTGATCCCGGCACGCAACGCCTACCACCCGATCATCAGCTACATCGCGGTGCTGCCCGAGCACCGGGGCAACGGCTACATCGACGACCTGCTCGCCGAGGGCACCCGGGTCCTGGTACGGGAGGGCGTCACGTACGTCCGTGCCGCCACGGACGTCGGGAACGTGCCCATGGCCCGGGCCTTCACCCGCGCCGGGTACGACACCATCAGCGGTGTGATCAACATGACCTGGTCGACGTAGGTTCCGCCCGCCGGTGGGCGGGGTGTCCCGATGCTCCTCCCTCCGGCACGTCCGGGTCCGGTCAGCGGGCCCCGGCGACGACGCGGCCGGTCTCGGCGACCGCCGCGAGCAGGTCCTGCGGGTCCGCGGTCATCCCCGCGACCACGAAGTCCACCTCCTCCAGTCCGGCTCTGGACAGCAGGGCCTTGTCGTTGGTCACCCACTCACCGCGCGCGGCCAGCACCGCGTGGGCCGTGTACGAGGCGGCCTGGGAGATCATCCCCGCGCACTGGGCCACTCTCCCGTGCGGGGCGTGGTGGCGCTCCGCGTAGGCGAGGGTGGCCGAGGCGAATCCGCGCCAGCGCTGCGGGGCGCTCCGCCGGAGCGCGTCCGGGTAGGCGGGGCGGGGCAGGTCCCCGACCAGGGTCCGGCCCACGGCGAGCTCGGCCACCACCAGGTAGGTGGGGATGCCCACCAGGTGGAACAGGAGCGGTTCCACGCGGAACCGGCCGTGATCGGCCTCGACGGTTTCCCGCTCCACCACGTCGAGGTCGCGGTAGTGGACGTCCACCCGGCGGCCGTCGATCCTCAGCCAGGCGCCCCCGTTGAACACGCCGTCGCTCCAGCCGCCGATCTCCGAGACCTCCCCCTCCCATCCGACGTCGCGTAGGTCACGGGGAGCGAACTCCTCCCGGGAACCCCGGTAGTAGACGGCGAGGTCCCAGTCGCTGTCCGGCCGGTGCGTCCCCTGGGCGCGCGATCCGCCGAGGCTGACCGCCTCGACCCCGGGGAGAGCGGCGAGCCGTTCGGCGGTGGTCGCGAGGAAGTGTTCGTCAGAGAGGGTCATGGTTCCCATCATGGCCGGACCGGGCCGGGGCGCGCTCACCCTTTCCGCCGACTGTGGATAACCGGTGGCCCCCATGGGTTCCGGTACCTAGGCTGCGGACATGGAGCTGCCCCGTTTCGACGACCCCGCCCTGCGTGCCCTGCACCCGGTGGAGGTACGCGTGGGTCTGTCCGGGGCCCGGGTGTTCCGCCTGTGTGACGACACCGGCCGTCCGGTCGCGGTCTTCAAGGGGGTCCCGGACGACCGCCCTGACCTGGCCGAAAAGCTCGACGACGAGATCGTCCGGACGGCCTGGATGGCTCGGTTCGGGCTGGGGACCCCGCGTGTCCTGGAGTTCGAGTCACGGGAGGGCCCCTCGCAGTGGATGGTCTCCAGCCACCTGCCCGGTACCCCGGCCCACGATCCCGACGTGGCACGGACACACCCCGGGCTGGTCGAGTCGCTGGCCGAGGCGCCCCGTACGATCCACGCGTCGCAGGTCGGCGGAGTGGTGATCCGGGAGGGGCTGGCGGAGAACCTGGAGCGGGCCCGGAAGCGGGTGGCCGCGGGCCTGGTCCGGCGCTCCTGGCAGGGCAGCCGCTACGAGGGCACCGACCCGGCCCGAGCCCTGGCGGAGGTGGAGCTGCGGGTGGAGCGGGCCGGTCCCCTGCCGGAGGTGGTGACCCACGGGGACTTCTGCCTGCCGAACGTCCTCTTCACCGGCGACCTCGGGTGGGGGCTCGTGGATCTCGGCCAGGCAGGGGTCTCCGACCCGCACCGTGACCTGGCCTCGATGGTGGGGAGCCTGCTCAGCCATCTGAACCCGCACTTCGGTCAGGCGGACGCGGACCGTTTCCTGGACGCCTACGGTCGGGACCGCGTCGACCCCGGGCTGCTCTCCCTGCACTTCGGAGTCGACGACTTCTTCTGGCCCGTGCCCCGGGGGTGACACGCGGCGGCGGTCAGGGCTCCAGTGCGTCGTCGCCCCGCTTGCCGTTTCCGTTGCCGTTTCCGTTGCCGTTGCCGTTGCCGTTGCCGTTGCCTCTACCACCGTTCCCGCCGTTCCCGCCGGGCGACGGTCCACGGCTCCGCCTGTGCTGACGGCGGAGTCTGCGTGACCGGGCGGACAGCGGTGTGCGGCGGCCACGCTGGACACCGGAGCTCTCCGCCGTCTCGGCCTGGAGCGCCCGAACCAGGGAGAACATCATGAAGAAGCCGATGACGAAGAACGGCAGCCCGAACACGATGATCGTCTGTTGGAGCGCGTCCAACCCACCGACTCCGGAGGCCGTGAGGACGGTCGCGGCCACCACCCCCTCGGTGATGCCCCAGAACACGCGCTGGCGGGTCGGGGACTCCTCCGTCCCCGAACAGAGCATGTCCACCACCAGGGACGCGGAGTCCGACGAGGTGGTGAAGAAGATGATCACGATGACGATGCACATGGCCGAGACGAAGGTCGTCCACGGGTAGTGCGTGAGGAAGGCGAACAGCGCTCCGGGGATGTCCCCCTGGCCGACGACCTCCTCCACCAGACCGCCGCCCCGGTTCATCTCGATGTCGAAAGCCGACAGGCCGAACACGCTGAACCACACGATGCTGAAGGCCGTGGGCAGCCCCAGCACGCCCAGGACGAACTCGCGGATGGTGCGGCCCCGGGAGATGCGGGCGATGAAGATGCCGACGAACGGCGACCACGTGATGGTCCAGGCCCAGTAGAAGACCGTCCACGTGCCCTGCCAGCCCGTGTTGCCGAAGGTGTCGTTCCAGAACGAGAGCGGTATGAGCCACTGCGCGTACACACCGGTGGTCTCGATGACGCCCTTGGCCAGGTAGAGGGAGGACCCGGCGGCGAACACGAACACCAGCAGCGCGACCGCGATGATGATGTTGATCTGGGAGAGCCACTTGATGCCCACGTCGAGGCCCGAGGCCACGGAGATCACGGCGACGCAGGTGACCACGGCGATGAGGATCAGCTGGTTGACGCGGCTCTCCTCGACACCGAACAGCGTGTTGAGCCCGCTGTTGATCTGCATGGTGCCCAGGCCGATGGTGACGGCGACACCGAAGAGGGTGCCCAGGACCGCGAAGATGTCGATGATCCGGCCGAACGGCCCGTTGACGCGGTCACCGAGGAACGGGTGGAAGATCGAGCTCACCCGGAACGGCAGGCCCTTGCGGTACACGAAGTAGGCGAAGGCCAGGGCGGGCAGGCAGAAGATCGTCCAGGTGTGCAGGCCGAAGTGGTAGAGCGTGAAGCCCATCGCCTGTTGCGCGGCCTCGATCGTCTCGGGCTCGGCGTTGCCCTGGGGGGGATTGGCGTAGTGGCTGATGGGCTCGGCCACGCCCCAGAACATGAGGATGCTTCCGATTCCCGCCGCGAACAGCATGCAGAACCACGTGAGGTTGCTGTAGTCCGGCCTGCTGTCCGGCGGACCCAGACGAATGTTGCCAAAACGGCTGGAAGCGATCCAAATGAGAAAAATGAGAAAAGTGGTCACACCGAGGATGTAGAGCCACCCCAGGTGCGACAGGATCCACTCGGAGGTGGCACCGAATACCAGATCCACCTGGTCAGTGAAGGTGATCGCGCACACCACGAACAACACGGTCAGCGACGCCGAGACGAAGAAGATCGCCGGGTTCGTCTCCAGACCCAGCTTCCGTGCCAGTTTTTCGAACATACCGGCTGCTTTCTGGTGGTTCGGGCTGGTTCGACCAGCGGGGCCCCATCCTTTCCCCAACCAGTCGGCCTCGGGCAGAGAGGCGCAAAGGGAAGACGTCTTCTCTTCCGTCACATGCCCACATTCTGACAGCGAAACCGGCCCTCACGGGACAAAGAACCACCACTCTGAGAAAGCCCTCTGAAAACGGTCGACAAAAGCTGACAAAACTTCATCGGCTCATGTATCACCAAAAAAACCAATAAATGCCATCGAACCGGGGTCGGCATCAACCTCCGGACCGCGCTCCCGACGCTCCCCGGGACCTGAGTGGAGGGCGGTTCGTCCGGGGCCTGTGAGGGAAGGAGGGCCTCCGAACCGACCCCCCGCACGTTCGACCCTGGGAGTGCCTCGTGGAAGCAGTGCTGTTCGACATGTTTGGTGTGGTCGCCATGGACCAGTCACCGACGGTCCGCGCCACGATGGTGGAGTACTCCGGCCACGACCACGACACCTTCTGGGCCGCGTACTGGGCCCCGCGCCAGGACTACGACCGGGGCGACCTGGACGGGCCCGCCTACTGGCGCACCGTGGGAGGCCTGCTCGGTGAGTCCTTCGAGCCGGAGCGGATCGAACGGCTGGTCGCACTGGACCTGGACAGCTGGTCGCGACTGAACGAGGACTCGGTGGCGCTGGTGACGGAGCTCTCCGAGGCGGGCGTGCCGCTCGGTCTGCTCTCGAACATCCCCCCGGAGCTGGCCGCGCGCTTCGAGGAGAGACACTCCTCCGTGCTGGACCTGTTCCCGACCCGGGGACTCTCCTGCCGGATCGGCCACGCCAAACCCGAGGCCGGGGCCTACCGGTGGTGTCTGGAGCGCATGGGGACACCCGCCGGTGAGGTGTTGTTCGTGGACGACAACCGGACCAACGTCGAGGCCGCCGGGAAGCTGGGCCTCCAGGGGCACGTGTTCACGTCGGCGCCCGAGCTCAGGCGGGCACTGGGCCGGGACTGAACACGGGCTGGTGGCGGTCGTACGGCCGCCACCAGTGGCGCCTCGACGTCGTCGGCGCCGGTTCCGGTCAGGCGTCGAACTCGCGCAGGAGCTCCGCGACCCTCTCCGGCTGCTCGTACAGGGACAGGTGACCCGCGCCCTCGATGGTCCGCACGTCGGTGTTCAGGAACCGGCGGGCGGGTCCGTGCAGGCGCGCGGGCGAGAAGAACGGGTCGTGCGACCCCGTGGCCACCCGGACCGGGATACCGGACCAGGCCAGGAAGGACTCCGCGTGCAGCGGGGTCGGTGTGGAGTGGGTGCGGCAGTGGCGGGCCACCAGCGTCAGCCACTCGGCCTCGGAGCGGTGCTCCTCGCAGCCGGTGTCCGTGGACGGACCGCTGAGGAACTCGATCAACCGGGTGCTGGTCTGCTCGTTGGGGTGGATCATCCACGGCAGAGTGGCGCGCATCGACTCCGAACTGACGCCCGCCGCGGTCAACCCGGCCGGGTTGAGCAGGAGCATCCCCGCCACGAGCGGGCTCGGGGTCGAGGACAGCGCGATCGCGGCGCCCCTGGAGTGGCCCAGCACGATGACGGGGCCGTCCGTGATCTGGGGCAGCAGTTCGTCGAGCCACCCACCGTAGGCCTCGATCCGGGCCCCCGCGGTCCGCTGGTTGCAGCTCAGACCCGGCTGTCCCGGAAGGTCGACCAGCAGGACCGGCCGGTCCGCGGCGAGCGCGCGGGCGGCGGGAACCGTGGTGGCGGCGTTGAAGTTGGTGCCAGACAGGACCAGGACCGGGGTTCCGTTCCCGCCCGAGGCGCGGAAGGCCTGTGTGGGGCCAAGCCGGGTCTCCATGGGCGGAAGGGGTCCGAGTTCGGGCCACTGGCTCAGGGCTTTGTGGCACCAGGCGTGCACTGACCGCTCGGCGGTGACGGAGCGGTACACGCGCGCTGTGCGCAGGGGGACGACGGTCATGGATCTGGTTTCGCGTAGAGAGAGATGTGGTGTCCGCCGCGTGAACTTTCCCGGCGCACCAGAGAGGACTGTACGCCTCTGTTCGGCCCCCCGCCACTCCGGAAGGGGAGCACCCGGTGTGGTGTCGCCGACCAGCCGCGCACAACGGACTCCTACCCTCACCGATGTGTCACGAGTTGTGTGTGTTTGCCCTGGTCCAGGGGTTGCGCATCTCGTCCGAAAGTGGACATTCGACCGTGTGAAGTTTGGCGCGGACCCGGTGTGGTTCCGGGCGTTCGGGATCCGATGACCACCCCTGGGATCCGACCTCTCATCCCATGACGAGGTCAGGGGGAGATGGGATGTCCAGGGCCCGCCGAGCGGGGCTCGACGGGCCCGGCGACGGTGACCGTGACCAGGAACACGGCCGGTCCGGGGCTGGCCCGTGGACCCGGTGACCCCGTCAGTGGACCTAGTTGACCCCGGCGGGGTCCGGGCCGATCCGGCCGTCGCGGTCGAGCGAGCCGATCCGGTCCATGTCCTCGGCGGTCAGCTCGAAGTCGAACACGTCGAAGTTCTCACGGATGCGCGCCGGGGTCACGGACTTGGGGATGACGACGTTGCCGAGCTGGAGGTGCCAGCGCAGGACGACCTGCGCGGCGGACTTGCCGTGGCGGGCACCGAGCTCGACCAGGACGGGGTCCTCCAGGAGCCCCTTCCCCTGCCCCAGGGGGCTCCAGGCCTCGGTCAGCAGGCCGTGGGCCGCGTTGGCCGCGCGCATCCCGGACTGGGAGAAGTAGGGGTGCAGCTCGATCTGGTTGATCACGGGCACCACGTCGGCCTCGCCCACGAGACGTTCCAGGGTCGCGGCCGTGAAGTTGGACACGCCGATCGCCTTGGCGCGGCCCTCGCCGTGGATACGCTCCAGCGCCTTCCACGTCTCGACGTAGGTGTCGCGCGCCGGGGTGGGCCAGTGGATCAGGTACAGGTCGACGTAGTCGGTGCCCAGGCGCTCCAGGCTGGCGTCGAAGGCCCGCAGGGCGTTGTCGTGGCCCTGGTCGTCGTTCCACAGCTTCGTGGTGAGGAAGATGTCCTCGCGGGCCACACCGGATTCGGCGATGGCGCGGCCGGTGCCCTTCTCGTTGTCGTAGATCCGGGCGGTGTCGATGCTGCGGTACCCGGCCTCGATGGCGGTCGAGACGGACCGGTGGGCCTCGTCGTCGGGAACCTGCCAGACCCCGAATCCGAGCTGCGGCATGGTGAGGCCGTTGTTCAGCGTGACGTACTGCAAGGGATGCCTTTCGACGGTGGGTGCGGGTCGCGGCTCGGGGCGGCGCCACGAGCGGACCCCGCGCAGGTGGGGCCTGGTCCGGCCGCCCGCGCGACCCCGAGGGTAGACCCGCGCGCCGCGCGGCGGCCAATCGGGACCGCACGTGTCGGCGTGCCTGTCGCAGGGCCCGGGAACCACCGGAGCCCCGGCGCCGTCACACCCCGCGTCACCCGTCCCCGGCGAGCGGAGCCGAATCCCCCATGCACGCCCAACCCCGTCCCCGTCCGACGGGTCCCGGCCCTCACCGCGCGGTGACCCTCCTGGTCGCCCTCGTCGCGGTCGGATTCCTCGTCTACGCGCTGGTGCGCACCCTGGGACTGGAGCGCGGCTTCCCCCTCGTCCCCCTGCTCGCCTACGCCCCACTGGTGCTCTGCGCGGCGCCCGTCGCCCTGCTGGGCGCCGCCCTGCTGCGCCGCTGGTGGTCGGCGGCGGCCCTCGCCCTGGCCGGGGTCCTGCTGGCGACGGCGATCCTGCCGAGGGCCCTCGACGGCGGCTCCACGGCCCAGGAGGGACCGAACCTGCGGTTGCTCACGCTCAACGTGCACTTCGGGCACACGCGACCGGACACCGTCGTCCACCTGGTCCGCGAGCACGGGGTCGAGCTCCTGGCCCTCCAGGAGGTGACGCCGGAGCTGGCCGAGGGGCTGGACGCGGCCGGGCTGGGTGACCTGCTGCCGTACACGGTGGACCACTCCGCCCCCGCCGCGGCCGGAGGTACGGTGCACTCGGTGCACCCCCTGACGGACCTCGGGGACGTGGGGCACGACATCGGTTCCCTGGCCATGCCACGCGCCGGTCTGAGCGTCCCGGGCGCCTCCCGGCCCGTGGAGGTCGTGTCCGTGCACCCGATGCCCCCGCGCCGTCCCTCCACGATGGCGGCCTGGCAGGACGGGCTGCGCGGGCTGCCGGCCACCTCGGACGACACCCTGCGCGTCCTGGCGGGCGACTTCAACGCCACCCTCGACCACGCCGAGACGCGGGGCGTCCTCGATCGCGGGTACGTCGACGCCGCCGCCCACCTGGGCCAGGGTCTGACCGGCACCTGGCCGGTGGGCGCTCCCCTGCCCAAGGCCGCGATCGACCACGTGCTGGTGGATGACCGGGTGTCCGTGGACGAGCTGGAGATCCTGGACGTTCCGGGGACCCCGCACCGCGCGCTGGTGGCCGGACTGACCCTTCCCCACGGGACGGTCTGAGAGCGGGACACGATCGTCCTGGAAGGCGGTTCCCGAAGCGCCGGACTCGGGAGGACCGGGCGGGATACGGTCGCCGCATGAGCGAGCCGACCCGACCCCGCCTCCAGGTGGTCCTGCCCAACGAATCGCCCCGAACCCCCGCGAGGACCGTCGTCGACCTGGGCGTGCGCGCCGAGGAACTGGGTGCCCACACCGTGTGGTTGCCGGACCACCTCCTCCCGCCCGCGCCCTACGGCGCCACGTTCGGGGGCGTGTACGAACCCCTGGTCACCCTCGCGTACCTGGCGGCCCGCACGGAACGGGTCCGGCTGGGCACGTCCGTCCTGGTGCTGCCGATGCGCGACCCCTTCGTACTGGCCAAACAGGTGGCGACCCTGGACGAGGTGTCGGGGGGCCGGTTCACGCTCGGAGTGGGCGTGGGCTGGTCCCGCGAGGAGTTCGCGGCGGTGGGGTCGGACTTCGCCACCCGGGGCGCCCGCGCGGACGAGGCGCTGGCGCTGCTGCGGCACCTGTTCGAGGGGGAGGGGGCCTTCCACGGCCGTTTCCACGAGTACGAACACGGGGTGTTCGCGCCGCGACCGCGCCGCCGGGTGCGCGTGATGGTCGGCGGGGGCTCGGAACCCGCGCTCCGCCGCGCGGCCGCGTGGGCCGACGAGTGGCAGGGCGTGGACCCGGACCCGGAGGTCTTCCGCGCCGCCCGCGCTCGGCTGGGCGAGCTCACCCGTCGCCCGGTGGGCACCGGGGTGCGGATGGCGTGGACCGGGGGCGAGGAGGAGTTCGCTCGGGCGGTGGCGCGGTTCCGTGAGCTGGCCGTGGCGGGCGCGGACTCCGTCGCCGTGTGGTTCGGGGAGGCGGAGGGCTTCGAGGAGCGCATGGTGCGGTTCGTGGCCGCGCTGCGCTGACCTACTTCTGGTCGCGCAGCAGGCCCCGGCCGCCGTACTTCTTGTGGATGGCCTGCTTGGACACCCCGAGCGACTCCGCGATCCGGGCCCAGGTGGCGCCCTCGTTCCTCGCGCGCCGCACGAGGACCGCTTCGACGCGCTCGGCCTCGCCCCTCAGCCGCACCACGGCGTCCAGTCCTTCCAGGGGGTCGCCGCCGTCCATGGCGCGGGCCAGGGCGCTGAGGTGTTCGGTGTCCATGGGTCAACAGTAATTGACCCATGTTCCGGATCGGGAGAGTCCACGCCCAACCGGGGGGAACCGGTTCAAGCCTCCGGGCCGCTCAGAGGGGGGTCGCTAGGTTGGGCGCATGATCACCATCGAACGCGCGCTGAAGACCGACGTGGAGGCGATCGTCGCCCTGTTGGCTGACGACCCCCTGGGCGCCCGCCGGGAGACGCCCGACGACCTGTCCCGCTACACCGAGGCCTTCGAGGTCATCGACGCCGACCCGCACCAGTACCTGGCGGTCGCCCGCCGCAACGGCCGGGTCGTCGGCACGCTCCAGCTCACCGTGGTCCCGGGGCTCTCCCGGCAGGGGGCCACCCGCGCCCAGATCGAGGCGGTCCGGGTGCACGCCGACGAACGCGGCGGCGGTCTGGGCTCCACCCTGCTGGAGTGGGCCGAACGCGAGGCCCAGGGGCGCGGTTGCGTGATGTTGCAGCTGACCTCGGACGCCAAACGTCAGGACGCCCACCGCTTCTACCAGCGGCTGGGGTACGAGCCCAGCCACATCGGCTTCAAGAAGAGACTGGTCTGAACCGGGTCCGGGTACCACCGTGACCGTTCCAAGGGTGGCGGGGTCGCACAGGACCCCGCCCGAAGGGCACGGTGACCGGATCAGTCCGGTGTCGCGCGGGATCGTGTCTGGTCCCGTGCCCGCGCGGCTGCGAGGGTTCGGGTATGAACACGCACACCGCCACCGGCGCCGCGCTGCTGGTCGTCGACGCTCAACGGTCCTTCCTCCAGCGTGAGAGCTGGAGCGCCTCCTCCGATCCCGAGGTCGCCTCGCGGATCGGCCGACTGGTCGACCACTTCCGGGGCCGGGGCGACCGGGTCGTGTGGGTCCTGCACACCGAGCCCGGGACCGGCACCGTGTTCGATCCCGAGCGCGGTCTGGTGGAGCCGATGCCCGGGCTGGCCCCGGCGAGCGGCGAGACCCTGCTGACCAAGACCGCGCACAGCGCCTTCACCGGCACCGACCTGGAGGACCTGCTCACCGCGTGGGGCGTACGGGAGCTCACCGTCTGCGGCGTGCGCACCGAGCAGTGCTGTGAGACCACCACCCGCATGGGGTCGGAGCTGGGGTTCACCATGACCTTCGCGGTGGACGCCACCGCCACGGAGCCCATCGCGGCCCCGGGGTCCGCTCCCGGACGTTCGCTGCGGGAGGTCCTCGACGACCCCGCGACCCTGCTCCCCCACGACATCGTCACCCGCACCGTGTACGCGCTGGCCGACCGCTTCGCCCGGGTGCGCACGGTGGAGGAGATCCTGGCCGACGGCCTCGGCTAGGCTGACCGGATCGTGCGTACGATCGTCTTCCTCCTGCTGCCCGGGCTGCACCTGCTGGACCTGGCCGGTCCGGCGCAGGTGTTCTCCACGTTGGCCGGGCCGGACCGCCCGGTGGCGCTCCACCACGTCGCCGCGCGACCCGACGTCCCCACCGCCCAGGGGGTCGGGTTGCGGGCCGAGGTCGTCTGGCCGGCGCTCGGGCCGGACGACCTGGTGCTCGTCCCCGGATGGCGGACCTCCGGTCCCCCGCCGCGCGCCACACCCGAGCAGATCGAGGCGCTGACCTCCCACCACGCCCGCGGCGGCACGGTGGCGAGCGTCTGTTCGGGAGCCTTCGTGCTCGCGGAGGCCGGTCTGCTGGACGGGCGCCGGTGCACCACGCACCACTCCCTCCAGGAAGGGCTCGCCCGGCGCCACCCGCGCGCCCGCGTCGTCCCGGACGTGCTGTACGTGTCCGACGACCGGGTGGTGACCTCGGCCGGGATCGCCAGCGGCATCGATCTCGCCCTGCACATGGTCACCCGTTGGCACGGGCCGTCCGTGGCGGCCGCCGTGGCCCGGGAGATGGTGGTCTACGCCCGCCGTAACGGGGACGAACCCCAGGCCAGCGTGGTGCTGCGGTTCCGGAACCACCCCGTGGACCTCGTGCACCGGGCGCAGGACACCATCGAAGCCAGGTTCGCCGAACCACTTCCCCTGTCCGCGCTGGCCACCTCACTCGGGGTCAGCCAACGCACCCTCACCCGGGCGTTCGGCGCGGCCACCGGGCTGACCCCGCTGAGGTACCAGCAGCGCCTGCGGTTGGAACGGGCCGAACTCCTGCTGGACGCGGGAGCGACGGCGGAGGCCGCCGCCCGGGCCGTCGGGTTCCAGGACGCCCGTATGCTCCGCCGTCTACGCTCCCGGAACTGACCGTTTCCCGGCACCGCGGCGGGGGCGCGGTCAGGGAGTCACGATGTCGAAGGACGGGTCGGGCCGGTCCAGCAGGGCGAGCAGCCGGTCCAGCAGCTCCCCGTCCCCCGCGAAGGCCATGCCCTCGGTCCCCTTCCCCGCGAGCAACCGCAGCAGGCGGAACTTGTTCAGGGTCACGGTGAGGCCCGGCTCCCCCCGGCGCGGCTTCTCCCTGGTGGTGAGCGCTCCGTTGGAGAGCGTGGTCCGGAACGTGGTGTCGAGGTCCGTGAACACCCAGTCGATCACGAACTGCTCGTCCCACGCCCTGGGGCCGTTGACCCGGATCGCCACCGACTCGAAGAGCTGGTCCACCGACAGCGCGGCCGCCATCCCCGTGCCCAGGTTCGACGGGAGTTCCGGTTTGCCCCGCCGCAGCTCGGCCGCGCCCTGGAGGTAGAAGTTGCGCCAGGTGCCGTTCTCCGAGCCGAACCCCAGCCGCTCGTACACCCCGGCCAGGGCTGCCCGCGCCCGGCCGTGTTCCGGGTCCGCGAACACCGCGTGGTTGAGCAGCGTGGCGGCGAACCTCAGGTCGCCCCGGTCCCGGTACTCGTCCGCCCGGAGCACCACCTCGTCCACACCGCCCATGCAGTCCACGTAGCGCCGCGCCGCCTCCTCCGGCGGGTGTTCCCACAGATGGGCGGGGTTACCGTCGAACCAGCCCATGTAGCGCTGGTAGATCGCCTTCACGTTGTGGCTGACCGACCCGTAGTAGCCCCGGGTGTGCCACTCCCGTTCCAGGCCGGGCGGCATCCGCAGGTGCTCCGCGATCTCCGCGCCGACGTACCCCCGGTTCATCAGGCGCAGCGTCTGGTCGTGCAGGTAGGCGTAGAGGTCCCGCTGCTGGCACAGGAGGTCCACCAGCTTCTCGGTGCCCCAGGTCGGCCAGTGGTGGGAGGCGAACAGGACGTCCGACTCGTGCGCGAAGAGCTCCACCGACTCGTCCAGGTAGCGCGACCACACCCGGGCGTCCCGCACGGGGGCTCCGCGCAGGGTGAGGATGTTGTGCAGGTTGTGAGTGACGTTCTCCGCCATGCACAGGGCACGGTGGTCGGGGAAGTAGAAGTTCATCTCCGTGGGCGCCTCGGTCCCGGGCGTCATCTGGAAGACGATCCGCACCCCGTCCACCACCTCCTCCTGGCCGGTGCGGGTGATCTCCCGGTTGGGCGCGATGAGGGTGACCGTGCCGACCGACCGGGTCTGACCGAGCCCCACCCCGATCTGTCCCCGTGGTCCGATCTCCAGGTGGGAACCGGTGTGGTAGAGGCTGCGACGGGCCATGGCGGGCCCGGCGTGCACGTTCTCCGCCACCGCGTTCTCCAGGAACCCGGCCGGGGCGAGGATGGGCACGGTGCCGTCGGTGACCCCGCCGACCCCGCCGAAGTGGTCCACGTGCGAGTGCGAGTAGACGACCCCGCTGACCGGCCGGTTCCCCCGGTGCTCCCGGTACAGCTCCAGACCGGCGCGCGCCGGTTCGGCGGAGATCAGGGGGTCGATGACCAGGACGCCCTGGTCTCCCTCCACAAGGGTCATGTTGGACAGGTCCAGGCCCCTGACCTGGTAGATCCCTTCGGTGACCTCGAACAGTCCCTGCTTGGCGCACAGCTGGGACTGGCGCCACAGGCTCGGGTTGGCGGTGTCCGGGCACTCCGCGTCGAGGAAGCCGTAGGCATCGGCGTCCCACACCACGCGGCCGTTCGCGTCCCTGATCTGGCCGGGTTCGAGCCGGGCGACCAGGCCGCGCTCGGCGTTGGCGAAGTCGTCGGAGTGCTCGGGTCCGTGACCGGTCATCGCTGCTCCTCGTCGTACGGACGGGGTTCGTCCGGGCGGGTGCACCCGTGCGGCCGCCGGTGCGGGCGACCCGCACCGGCGGTGTGAGAGGGCTCGGGGCTCCGGGCCCGGCCGACCTGGTACCTACTGGCTCTGGAGGGCTTCGACGAGCTCCCGCTCGTTGTCCTTGGACAGGTTGGTCTGGATGACCGTGGGGTCCAGCTGTCGGAAGGCGTCGACGACGCGGTCGATGGTGGCGTCCGTGGCGAGCAGGAAGACGGCGGCCCGGTCCTGCTGGAGCTCGGCCCCGATGTCCCTGATCATGTCGTCGTCGATCCCGACGTCGCTGAGCCTGCCCGCGATGGCACCGGCGCCCGCGCCGACCGCCAGGCCGAGGAGCGGGTTGAGGAAGAGCAGGCCGATGAGCGTGCCCCACAGGGCACCGCCCGCCGCGCCGTAGCCGGTGAGGTTGACGGTCTGGTGGATGCGGGGACGGCCCTTGCCGTCCTTGTAGGCGTAGGCGGCGTCCTCCAGCTGGAGGAGCTCCTGCTTGTTCAGGTCCGAGGCGATGTCGAGCGCCTTCTCGGCGGTGTCGCGGTCGGCCACCCCGAGTACGATCAGCTGCGCCATGGGTGCTGGTTCCCCCCGTCGTCGTCGCCCGGCCCGCCGTCGGCGGGCCCGATCTGCGGGAGCGTTCCCCGGGGCGTCTCTGGCCAAGGCCAGCGGGAGGGAGCGATCCCGCAAAACCCCGGTTCACACGCGGCGGGCCACCACCAGCTGCGTCGTGTAGGGCATCTCGACCCGGCCGTCGGGGAAGTGGCGCTCGGCCACGGCCGTGATCTCGGCGCGGGTGCGCTCCTCGCCGAGCTCGCCGACGACGGCGGCCATCCTGCTGGAGGACAGCGCCATCCCCAGGTACTCGTCGGTGGTGAGCACCCGTGTCCAGCGGTGCGAGTGTTCGGTCGCCCCGGTGAGCCCCCGGACCTCGGACAGCTCCCGCACCAGGTCGTACTGGCGGTAGTGCCGGTCGTACCCGGGGCTGTACCGCTCCAGCAGACCCTCGTGGTCGTCCACGAACGCGCTGCCGGTGAGGTCGCGGTTGTTGTTGAGCACCGCGAGGGTGCCGCCGGGAGCGAGCAGCCGGGCGGACTCCGCGAAGAAGGCGGGGCGGTCGAACCAGTGCACGGCCTGGGCGGCCAGGACGAGTACGGCGGAGGCGTCCGGGAAGGGGACGTCCTCGGCGGCGGCCCGCACGTACTCGACCCCGCCACCCTCCGCCTCGGCGGTCAGGATCATGTCGCGGCCGGGCTCCACGCCGACCACCCGGGGCTCCGGGCCGAGGAGGGCGCGTAGGGCGCGGGTGGAGATGCCGGTCCCCGCGCCGACGTCGAGCAGGAGCCAGGGGCTGGGCCAGGCGTCGGTGGCTCCGGCCTTGAGGTGGTCGGCCAGGAGATCGAGGATCGGCGCCGGGTAGTCGGGGCGGAAGGCCTGGTAGTTCCCGGAGAGCCCGCTGAAGGCCTGGGTCCGGTCGTCGCTCATCGGTGTCCCTCTCCTTGGGGTGTGGGGGTGTGACGACCGTAGCGGAGCGTCCGACACGGTGACCGGTGTGACGGTTCGGTGACCGGTGTGAACGGTGTCTGAACCCCGGATCCACCTCCGTGACCTCCCCATCTGGCCATTCATGGTTTTCCTACTGATTTAGTTGACTTTGTTCGCGCGTCGGCCCTACCTTCAAGTCACCCGCCGCGAACGGACCGCGACCGAACGCGTGAGGTGACCGCCGCGCACCCGCTGCCAGAACGGAGCACCAACGTGACCACCACCACGGACCTGACCGTCCGCCGCGTCGCCGGACGGATCGGGGCCGAGATCTCCGGCGTGGAGATCGGTCCCGGCCTCGACGAGGCCACCGTCGCGCGGATCCGCGAGACCCTGCTCGCGCACAAGGTGATCTTCTTCCGCGACCAGCACCACCTGACCGACGAGACGCAGGCCGGGTTCGCCTCGCTGCTCGGCCCGCTCACCACCCCGCACCCCACCACCGGCGGCGTGTTCGGGCAGGAGCACCACGTCCTGCCGATCGACTCCGAGCGCGGCAAGGCCAACAGCTGGCACACCGACGTCACCTTCGTCGACCGCCCCCCGCAGGCCAGCGTGCTGCGCGCGATCCACCTGCCCCCGTACGGCGGTGACACCACCTGGGCCAACACCGTCACGGCCTACCAGGACCTCCCCGCACCCCTGAGGGCGCTCGCGGACGGCCTGCGCGCGGTCCACACCAACGACTACGACTACGCGGCCTCCACCCCCAGGACCGAGGTGAGCGGCGAGCTGAGGAAGTACCGCGAGCAGTTCGTCTCCACGCTCTACCGGACCGAGCACCCCGTGGTGCGCGTCCACCCGGAGACCGGCGAGCGGGCGCTCTTCCTCGGCCACTTCGCCCAGCACTTCTCCGGGCTGAGCAGCCGGGACTTCACCGCCCTCTTCGACCTCCTCCAACAGCGGGTCACCCGCCCGGAGAACACCGTGCGGTGGAGCTGGCGCGAGGGCGACGTGGCGGTGTGGGACAACCGCGCCACCCAGCACTACGCGGTGGCCGACTACGACGACCAGGCGCGCCGCCTGCACCGGATCACCGTGGGCGGCGACGTCCCGAAGGGCGTCGACGGCACCCCCAGCCGTTCCCTGGTGGGCGACTCCAGCGAGTACACCCCGGCGATCTGACCCCGGGCCCTGGCGGGCCCGCCCCACCGCAGCACACCCCCTCGACGACGGCGGGTCGCGGCACACGCGACCCGCCGTCCTCCGGAGCCCACACATGCACTCACGACGCGACATCCTGCGCTACACCGCCTCGGCGGGGGCCGTCCTGCCCCTCGCGGCCGCCTGCGGCACCTCGGAGCGTTCCGCCGGAGACCCGGACGCGACCCTCGTGCGTTACCAGGGGACCGCCGGTTCGGTGGTCTTCCCCGAGTTGGCCGCGGACCTCGGCTACCTGGACGGCATCGAACTGGAGTGGATCGGTGACACCACCAGCGGCCCCCAGGACATCCAGGCCGTGGCCACCGGCGACACCGACATCGGCGGCGCCTTCAACGGGGCGATCGCCAAACTGGTCGCCGCCGGGTCCCCGATCACCTCGGTCATCTCCTACTACGGATCCGACGAGGAGTCGTTCAACGGCTACTACGTGCTGGAGGACAGCGAGATCACGGGGGCCAGGGACCTCGTCGGCCGGAAGGTCGCGATGAACACTCTGGGCGCCCACCACGAGTTCGTGGTCCGCGAGTGGCTGGCACGGGAGGGACTGGGCCCGGACGAGATCGCCCGGGTGGAGCTCACCGTCGTTCCGCCCGCCAACACCGAGCAGTCCCTGCGCGCGGGCCAGGTGCACGCCGCCACGCTCGGGGGCATCCTGCGCGAGACCGCTGTGGAGCGCGGCGGCATCCGCCCCCTCTTCACCGACGAGGCCCTGTACGGGACCTTCAGCTACGGGTCCCTGGTCCTGCGTGACGAGTTCGTCGAGGAGCACCCCGACGCGACCCTCTCCCTGGTCAGCGGGGTCGCCCGGGCCATCCGCTGGTCACAGGTCACGCCGCGCGAGGAGGTGGTGGACCGGTTCGCGGCCATCGTCGAGGGGCGCGGCCGCAACGAGACCTCCGAGGTCATCCGGTACTGGAGGAGCAGCGGTGTGGCCGGGACCGGCGGGGTCGTCGCGCAGGAGGAGTTCGCGATCTGGCTGGAGTGGCTGGACCGCAACGGAGAGCTGCCCGGGGGTTCGGTCGAGGCCTCGGATCTCTACACCAACGAGTTCAACCCGTTCCACAACGGCACCTTCCCCGAGGGGTCGGGCCCCGACGGGCAGCCCGTGGGCGGTCCCACCGAGAGCGAGGACGCATGAGCGAGCACCCCAGGCTGCGGCTGGACGGGGTCCGGCAGACCTTCCCCGTGCGCGATTCCCGAGGGCGGCCGGGACCACCCCTGACCGCTCTCGACGACGTCACCCTGGACGTCGGGGCGGGCGAGTTCCTCACCCTGGTCGGTCCCAGCGGCTGCGGCAAGTCCACCCTGCTGGACCTGTTGGGCGGGCTCGCGAGGCCGACCGGCGGGCGCATCCTGCTCGACGGCCGCCCCGTGGAGGGGCCGGGGCTCGACCGGGGCCTGGTGTTCCAGCAGTACGCGCTGCTGCCCTGGCGCACGGCCCTGGACAACGTGGCGTTCGGTCTGGAGGCCAAGGGGCTGCCCCGGCGTCTACGGGGCGCTCGCGCCCGCGAGTACCTGGCGCTGGTGGGCCTCGAGGGGTTCGCGGACCGCTACCCGCACGAACTCTCCGGCGGAATGCGACAGCGGGTGGCGATCGCCCGCAGCCTCGCGTTCGACCCCGAGGTGCTGCTGATGGACGAGCCGTTCGCGGCGCTGGACGCCCAGACCCGCGAGTCACTCCAGGACGAGCTCCGGGCCATCTGGCTGCGCACCGGCAAGACCGTCCTGTTCATCACGCACGGGATAGACGAGGCCGTCTACCTGGGGCAGCGGGTGGCCGTGATGACGTCACGGCCGGGGCGGATCAAGAGCGTGATCGACGTCGACCTGGACCGGGACGCCAGCCGGGACCCGCGTTCGGACCCGGCCTTCGCCCGGTACCGGAACCGGGTCTGGCAGGAGCTCCACGACGAGGTGGCGCTGGCCCCGAGGTCCGAGTTCGCACCCGTCCCGTCGGAGGCCGACCGTGGCTGACACCCTCACCCGCACCCCCGCTCCCACGGTTCCCACCGACGACCCGACCGCGCACGGGACCGCGCGTCCTCTGTTGGCGGTCGGCTGGCTGTGGTTCAGGCGTTCGGCCGCGATCCTCGCGTTCCTCCTCCTCTGGGAGACCGCGCCGCGTGTGGGCCTGGTCGACCGGGTGTTCCTGCCCCCGCTCTCGGAGGTCCTCGTGGCCACCGCCGACCTGGCCGTCGGCGGCCAGCTGTGGGCGCACGTCTCCGCGAGCCTGTCCCGCGCGCTGGCCGGGTTCGTCGTCGCTGTGGCGGTCGCGGTGCCGCTGGGCCTGTTGATCGCCTGGTACCGGCCGGTGTCCGACCTCCTGCTGCCGCTCCTGGAACTGTTCCGCAACACGGCCGCGCTGGCCCTGCTCCCGGTGTTCGTGCTGATCCTGGGGATCGGTGAGGCGTCCAAGGTGGCGCTGGTCGTGTTCGCCTGCACGTTCCCGATCCTGCTCAGCACGGTGACCGGGGTGCGGACGGTGGACCCGCTGCTGGTCAAGGCGGCGGTGTCGCTCGGCTTCGGCCCGCTCGCCCTGTTCCGGAAGGTGGTCCTGCCCGCCGCGGTGCCGTCGGTCTTCACCGGGATCCGGATGGCCGGGGCGGCGTCGATCCTGGTGCTGGTGGCCGCCGAGATGGTGGGCGCGCAGTCGGGTTTGGGTTACCTGATCAACTCCTCACAGCTCAACTTCCAGATCCACGACATGTACGCGGGCATCCTGTCCATCGCGTTGCTGGGGGTGACGCTCAACGGCGCGCTGGTCGCCCTGGAGCGCCGGTGGTCCCGGTGGCGGACGACGCCCGGATGAGACCCGGTCGCTCCCGGTTGTCCACAGGCGGAGAACCGGGGGTGGCGAGCACGGCCCCTTCCTGGTGTCCTGGAATCCACCCCGGTTCCACGACCCCAGGGAGGGGCCCGATGCGCTCGGCCCACCATCCAGGACATCGACGCCCCTCGCCCCCGCCCGGGCCCTCGTCGCCCACTGCCCCTCGCGCCAGGGTGTCGTCCCTCCCGCCCCTCCCAGCCCGGGCCCTCGTCGCCCACTCCCCCGCCTCTCCGGGAGCGGGGCACCCAAGGAGGCCGACGCGCGGGCGAACGCGAGCGCGTCGACGGACACTCATGTGCCTTGCCTCACAAATTAACCAGATGGTAGATTTTTGCCTGTCCGACGCGCGGCGCGGCGGTCGCGTACGGGAGGAACGAGGGAACGGAACCGTAGTCTCGGAGCGACCCAGGCCCACGTCGCCACGGCGGACCCGTGGCGCGACCAACCGCGAGGAGACCGTCCCGTGGCGGACGCAGACCACCCCCGGCCGAGCAAGGGCGAGCGCACACGGCGGCGCATCATCGACTCCGCCTCGGAACTGTTCTCGCGGTCCGGATACCGGGCGGTGTCACTGCGCGACATCGCGGCGCACGCCGGGATCACGCACGCGGGGGCGCTGCACCACTTCCCCAACAAGGAAGCCATGCTCATACACGTCCTGAGCAGGCGCGACGAGATCGACGCTCCCCTGGTCCTCAGCGAGGCCCTGAGCCACCGGGAACTCATCGACAACATCGTGCGGATCGTGGAGCGCAACACGGGCACGCCCGGGATGGTCTCGCTCTACGTCAACCTGTCGGCCGAGGCCACCGACCCGACACACCCCGCGCACGAGTACTTCGTCCGCCGGTACCGCGTCCTGCGCGCACACCTCGCAGCCGCCTTCGCCGGACTCCTCCGCGACCGTCCGCACCCCACGCCGGAGACCGCCGCCCAGCAGTTCCTGGCCCTCCAGGACGGACTCCAGGTCCAGTGGCTCCTCGATCCGGACTCCGTCGACATGCGGGCCGTGGTCGCCTCCTTCCTCGAAGGCCTCGGCATCACCGTCCCCGACCCGACCCCCGCCAGCACCGACCCCACGGGAGACAGGCCCACATGAGCACGGAACCACGCCCCGACCTCACCGCCAAGGCCTCCGCCAGCTCCGGCTCCGACACCTGGCACAGCACCGGTGTGGAGGGCGTGCTGCGCCCCCTCCACCTCGCGGACGGCCCGCACGGGCTGCGGCACCAACCCGAGGAGGGCGACCACCTCGGCATCGGCGGCAGCGTCCCGGCCACCTGCTTCCCGCCCGCCGTCGGCCTGGGCGCGACCTGGAACCCCGACCTCGTGCGCAGGGTCGGTGCGGCGCTCGGCGGAGAGGCCAGCGCGCAGGGCGTGGACGTGGTCCTGGGGCCGGGCATGAACATCAAACGGTCGCCGTTGTGCGGCCGCAACTTCGAGTACGTCTCCGAGGACCCCCACGTCACGGCGCGCATCGCCGCCGCCCTGGTCACGGGGATCCAGTCGCAGGGGGTCGGCGCGTGCGTGAAGCACTTCGCCGCCAACAACCAGGAGACCGACCGGCACCGGATCAGCGCCGAAGTGGACGACCGCACCCTGCGGGAGATCTACCTGTCCGCCTTCGAGGAGGTCGTCCGCACCACCGCGCCCGCCATGGTGATGAGCTCCTACAACCGGCTCAACGGGGTGTACACCAGCCAGGACCCCTGGCTGCTCACCGACCTCCTCCGGGGTGAGTGGGGGTTCGAGGGCGTGGTGGTCTCCGACTGGGGCGCCGTCGTGGACCGGGTCGCGGCCCTCCGCGCCGGGCTCGACCTGGAGATGCCGCCGAGTGGGACCGACGAGGTCGTGGTGGAGGCGGTGCGGCGGGGCGAGCTGGACGAGTCCGTGCTGGACACCGTGGTGGAGCGGCTGCGGCGGTTGCAGGACCGGGTGTCCGCCGACACCACGCGCCCGCTGGAGCACGAGGCCAACGACGCCCTGGCGCGGGAGGCCGCGCGGGAGGCCCTGGTCCTGCTGAAGAACGAGGGCGGCGTGCTGCCGCTGACGACGGACCGCTCGGTCGCGGTGATCGGGGAGTTCGCCCGGACGCCCCGGTTCCAGGGGGGCGGTTCCTCCCACGTGGTGCCGACCCGGGTGCACTCCGCGCTGGAGGAGTTCGAGCGCGTGCTCGACGAGGTGCGGTTCGCCCCGGGATTCACCCTGGACGGGACCGACGACCCCGCGCTGGTCGAGGAGGCCGTGGCGGCGGCGCGCGAGGCGGACACGGCGGTGCTCCTCCTCGGGCTGCCGGACGCCGCCGAGTCCGAGGGGTACGACCGCGCCACGATCAGCCTTCCCGCGCCCCAGCTGGACCTGCTCGCCAGAGTGCGCGAGGTCAGCGACCGCGTGGTGGTCGTGCTCTCCAACGGCGGTGTCGTGTCGGTGTCCGAGTGGCAGGACCGGGCCGACGCGGTGGTGGAGGGCTGGCTGCTCGGTCAGGCGGGCGGAGCCGCCGTCGTGGACGTGCTGACCGGGGCCGTGTCCCCCTCAGGGAGGCTCACCGAGACGATCCCCGTCCGGCTGAGCGACCACGCCACCTATCTGAACTTCCCCGGCGAGCACGGCGTGGTCCGCCACGGTGAGGGCGTGTTCGTCGGCTACCGGCACTTCGACACCCTGGACGTACCGGTCGCCTACCCCTTCGGGCACGGTCTCACCTACACGACCTTCGCGTACTCCGGGCTGGAAGTGGACCCGGACGGGAACGGCGGGTGGACGGTGTCGTGCACCGTGACCAACACCGGCGACCGCGCCGGACGGGAGGTCGCCCAGCTGTACACGGGGGTCGAGCAGGACCACCCGACCCGGCCCCGGCACGAGCTGCGCGGCTTCGCGAAGGTGGCGCTGGAACCCGGAGAGAGCGCCCGGATCGAGCTGCCGCTGACCCGCCGCGACCTGTCCGTCTGGGACCCCAGGGACCAGCGCTGGTCGCTGGCGGCGGGCACCTACACCGTCTCCGTCGGGGCGTCCTCCCGCGACCTGGCGCTGCGCGGCGAGATCACCACCGAGGGCGACCGGTACGTGCGCCCGCTGACCAAGTACTGCACCGTGGGCGAGTGGCGCTCGCACCCCGTCGGCGGGCCGGTCATCGAGGAGATCATCGCGACGTTCCCGGGGCTCGACGACCTCCCGCCGGAGATGCTGGAGATGGCGAGGTCCCTGCCGATCCTCACCCTGCGCACCTTCGGTCTGGGCGTCACCGAGGAGATGTTGGACCTGCTGGTGGACGATGTCGAGGCCCGGAGACAGGCGGCCCTCGACCGGGGGGAGATCACCGGCTGAACCTTCGGACCCTGGTGAGGGTCCCGCCCGCACCGAACCAACCGTCCTCCAGCCGGGGCGGGGACCCCCACCCCGCACGACGTCCCCGACCAACGCCCGGACGGAGGCGGTCACCCGTACACGGGCGCCTCGACCGGTGCGTCGAGGCGCCTCCGCCCCGCCCGTGCGCGCGGGTCCGGCCGGTCCTCGGCCGTGGCCCGGCGGTAGGCGGACGGGCTGGTACCCAGGTGCTTCTTGAAGGCCGCACTGGACGCGAACGCGCTGCCGTAGCCCACGCGAGCCGCCAGTGGCTCCAGTCCCAGGCCGGGCTCGGCCAGGAGGAGGTCGCAGGCGAGGGTGAGACGCCAGGTACGCAGGTAGGTCATGGGCGGGCTGCCCACCGCGCGCTGGAAGCGGGCGGCCAGCGTGGCCCGGGAGACCGCGCACTCCCTGGCCAGGGAGTCCAGGGTCCAGGGGTGGTGGGGGCGTTCGTGGACCAGGTCCAGGGCACGGGCGGCCACCGGGTCGTGCCGTGCGCTGAGCCAGCTCGGCGCGGAGTCCGGGTGCGCCTCCAGCCAGCTGCGAACCGCCATGACCAGCAGGCAGTCGAGGAGGCGGTCGTTGAGCGCGCTCTGGGCCACCCGCGCGGTGGTGATCTCCCGGGTGAGCAGCGCGACCACGGAGGCGTCGACCGATCCCGCCGGCAGGACCGCCAGCGGTGGCAGCGCCGACAGCGCCAACCTGCCGATCTCACCGGTGTCCGCGTACGCCCCGATGATCATCCGGTCCGTGCCCTCGGGGTCGTTGCCCCAGGTCCCGACCCCGTGGCTCATGGTGAGGCGGACCTCCTCGCCGTCCAGGCCCACGCAGCGCTGGTCCGCGTGGACGACGGTGGTCGGAGCGGTGTCGGGCCCGCCGGAGACCACATAGGGCTCGGGCCCCCGCACGAGCAGCACGTCCCCGGGTCCGGTCAGCACGGGTTCGGCGCCCTCCCGGCGCAGCCACACTCGGCCGTCGGTGACCACCACCACCGCGAGCGCCGCCTCGTCACGGATGTGCACGCCCCAGGCCCCGCTCATCACCACGCGCAGGGTGAAGGCGGAGCGGGCGCGGGGCCCGTCGATCAGGTGGACGAGGGGGTCCATGGGCTCTCCCAGTTCTGGACGATCTCTTATGCAGTCCAGCAGATGAACCATGTCCCGTCCAGACGTTTGCCGCTGTACTGGAGTCATGAACACGAACCGCAGCACACAGCGCGTCCTCGTCACCGGCGGCACCGGCATGACCGGCCGCCGCGTCCGCGCCCTCCTGGCCGCACGCGGCGTCGACCACCGGGTCGGCTCCCGCGCCGGTCACGCGGAGACCGGCACCCCGCCCTTCGACTGGAACGCCCCCGAGACCTGGGACGGGGCTCTGGAGGGGGCCGACGCCGTCTACCTCTGCTTCCACCCCGACCTGGCCGTCCCCGGGGCGGCCGAGACGGTGTCCGCCTTCGCCGCGCGCGCCGTCGCCCGGGGCGTGCGCCGGATGACCCTGTTGTCCGGGCGCGGTGAGCCGGAGGCCCGGCGCGCGGAGGAGGAGGTCCGCCGGGTCCTCCCCGGCCTGACCGTGCTGCGCTGCGCCTTCTTCGCGCAGAACTTCTCCGAGTCCTACCTGGTCCCGGCGGTCCTGGCCGGAACGATCACGATGCCGGTGGCGGACGTCCCCGAGCCGTTCGTGGACCTGGACGACGTCGCCGAGGCCGCCGTCCGCTCCCTCACCGAGGACGGGCACGCCGGGGAGCTGTACGAGATGACCGGCCCCAGGGCACTGACCTTCACCGAGGTCGGCGCGGTCCTGGGCGCGGCCACCGGACGCCCGGTCGAGCACCGGGCCGTCGCCCCGGAGGAGTTCGTGGCCGGGGCGACCGCCGACGGTCTGCCCGAGGAGGTCGCCGACGCCCTGGTGGCCCTGTTCTCCGAGGTCCTGGACGGCCGCAACGCCGCGCCCTCGGACGGGGTGCGGCGTGCTCTGGGCCGCCCTGCCGGAGGGTTCGAGGAGTACGTCGCCGGGGCCGCTCGGGCCGGGGCCTGGGGGTAGGAGGGCACGGGCGGGCGCCGGGACGGGTGCGCCCGGAGGGAAACGGGTAACGGGGAAGCGTGGGCCCAGGCCCCGACCCCCTTCCCTCCTCACCCCCCGGAGTCCCCCGTGAAGCTGTACGCCGACGCCCCGGTGCGCGCTGTCCTCCAGCTGGTCTCGGACCTGTTCGCCCTGACCTGGGCGGTCCTGTGGATCTACGCGGCCGTGTCCCTGCGCGAGGTCCTGCTCTCCCTGAACCGCCCCGGTGAGCTCATGACCAGCACCGGGGAGGGGTTCACGGAACACATGAGCACGGCCGCCGAGAACGTCCAGCAGGTCCCCTTCGCCGGGGAGGCCCTGGCCACGCCCTTCGTCAACCTCAGCGAGTCGGGGACCACACTCAGCGCGGCGGGGGACTCCTTCCAGGAGACCGTGGCCCAGCTCGCCGTCACCCTTCCCCTGCTCGTGGCGGTGATCCCGCTGTACCTCATCGCCACGACCTGGCTGCCCCTGCGTGCGCGGTGGATCCGCCGGGCCACGGGGACGAGGCGTCTCGACCGGATGGCCCCGGAGGCCCGGACCCGGATCCTGGCGCTGCGTGCCCTGACCTCGGTCTCCGGCAGGAGGCTTCTGGAGGTGCACGACGACCCCGCCGGAGCCTGGGAGGGGAACGACCGGGCGGCGGTGGCCGGACTGGCCGCGTTGGAACTGCGCCGTCTGGGACTGCGTCCGACCGCCTCCCCGGCGCGGTCGGCCTGACCGCCCGGCGCTCCCTCAGTCGACCCGGATGATCCCCCGCCGCAGGGCCGTCGTGATCGCGGCGGTGCGGTTGTCCACCCCGAGCTTGTCGAACACGTGGACCAGGTGCGTCTTGACCGTCGCCTCGCTGATGAACAGTTCCCGGGAGATCGCCCGGTTGGACAGGCCCCGGGCGAGCAGGCCGAGGATCTCCAGCTCGCGCCCGCTCAGCGCGGGGCTCGGTGAGCGCAGCCGGTCCATGAGGCGGTTGGCGACGTCCGGGGCGAGCGCGGTCTGCCCGCGCGCCGCCGTGTGCACGGCCTCGCACAGCTGGTCCGGCGGGGCGTCCTTGAGCATGTAGCCGGTGGCCCCCGCCTCGACGGCCGCGAGGATGTCGGCGTCGGTGTCGTAGGTGGTGAGCACGAGGACCGGGGGCGGGGCGTCGAGCTCGGTGATGCGCCGAATCGCGGTGACCCCGTCCATCCCCGCCCCCATGCGCAGGTCCATGAGGACGACGTCCACCTCCGTCACGGGGTCTCCGGCCAGTACCTCCAGGGCGGCCCCGCCGTCGGCGGCCTCGGCCACCACGTCCATGTCGGGTCGTTCAGCGAACATCGCCTTGAGTCCGTGCCGCACGACGGGGTGGTCGTCCACCAGCAGGATGCGCAGGGCACGGCGCCGCTCGTCCGGTGCGGTCACGGGGTCTCCCTCCGGGTCAGGGGCAGCCGGACGGCGACCGCGGTGCCCTCGCCCGGCGCAGACTCCACCTCCAGGTCTCCGCCCAGGGCCGCCAGGCGCTGCCTCAGCGCGGTGATCCCGTAGCCGGTTCCGTCCTCTCGGGGCCGGAGCCCCGCGGGCGCGAAGCCCCGACCGTCGTCGTACACGTCCAGGGTGACCTCCTCCTCCAGGTAGCCGAGGGTGACGACGGCGGTGGTGGCGTCGGCATGCGCGGTGACGTTGGCCAGGCTGGACTGCGCCGCGCGCAGGAGCGCCACCTCGTAGCCCGCGGGCAGCTCGGTGGGGACGCCGTCGGTGCGGAACCGGCAGTCGAGTCCCTCGGTGCGGCCCACCCGTTCGCAGAGGCGCCGCAGCGCCTCGGGCAGGTTGGCGCCGGTGAGTGAGGGCGGAGCGAGGTCGCGTACGAACCCGCGCGCCTCGGCGAGGTTGGCGGAGGCGCTCTCCCTGGCCTCGGTGACCCGGGTGGCGGCGAGCCCGGGGTCCCCCGGCAGCGCGTTCTCCGCCGAGCGCAGCAGCAGGACGATGCTGGACAGCCCCTGGGCGAGGGTGTCGTGGATCTCCCGGGCCAGGCGTTCGCGTTCGTCGAGGACCCCCGTGCGCCGCTGGTAGGCGGCGAGCTCGCCGCGCGTGCGGGTGAGCGTCTCGATGAGCTCGCGGTGCCGCTCGCCCTCACGTCGCAGCGCCGTGTATCCGGCCGCGATCGCCACCGCGAAGACCGCGCCGAGCACGGGCCCGAGGACCATCCCGGCGGTCATGTCGCCGGTGTGCAGCGACTGGCCGAGGACCACCGCGGCCGTGATGACGACGACCGCCAGCACCGAGTGGAGGCCGCGCAACAGGTGGAGGTGGAGGAAGTAGAGCGGGAAGGCCAGCCACACGAAGTCCTGCCCGGCCCAGACGAGCGCGAACCACAGGAGCGTGACGGCCGCGAGCCACACGAGCGAACGGGTCCGGTGGAGGTCGTGGCGGGCGGCCAGCGCTCCGGCGCAGTAGACGGTCCCGAGCAGCACGGCCCCGCCCAGCACCGCCCAGTGCAGGCCCTGGGCCCGGGTGTCACCGAGGTGGGTGAGCGCGTACCGCGCGGTGCCGACACCGAGCAGGAACAGGAAGCAGGCGTGGAGGAGCAGGCGCAGCGCCCTGAGCACCGTCGTCACCCCGGGCAGTTCGGGCGCCCACCCTCCGCTGTTCCGCATCAGTGCAGCGTACGTCGGTGGGGACGGCGAGGGCATCCATCGTTCGGTGGAGTCGCGCCTCCACCCTCGGGGGCCGGGAGGAGCTCCGTTCGCCCGATGCCGACGCCCCCGGCCGCGCGGGAGTCTGGGGCCACGGAACAACCGATCCACCAGAAAGGGGGCCGTCGTGTTCGTCGCCCTTCGGGACATCCGTTTCGCCAGGGGCAGGTTCGCGCTGATGGGCTCCGTCGTCGCCCTGATCACCCTGCTGATCGTCCTGTTGTCGGGACTCACCGCGGGTCTGGCCGACCAGTCCACGTCAGCGGTCAGGAACCTGCCCGCCAGCCACGTCGCCTTCGGGACGTCCGGGGAGGGCTCGCCGGAGGAGTCCTTCGCGGACAGCACCGTCACCCGGGACCAGCTCGACGCCTGGTCCGGCACCGAGGGGGTGGAGTGGGCCGAGCCGCTCGGGATAACCCAGAGCCGGGTCGAGCTGGACGGCGGGGACGGGACCGCCGCCGTGCTGTTCGGCGTGTCGGCGGACGGCCCGTTGGCCCCGGAGGGGTTGGAGCCCGGCGCCCGCCTGGTGGTGAGCGAGAAGATCACGGAGGAGTTCGGGGTGGACGTGGGCGACACCGTGTCCGTCGCCGGTACCGACCTGGTCGTGGGGGCGGTCGCCCCCACCGAGCACCACAGCCACGTGCCCGTGGTGTGGACCGATATCGACGTGTGGCGGGGGATCGACCCCCGGGTGCGGCACGCGAAGGGCGCGGACGCGCCGGTCGCCAACGTGATCGCCGCGCGGACGGGGTCGGGGGCGGGCGCCCCGGAGCAGGCGGACGCGTCGGCCGACACCGTGTCCACCACCCTCTCCGGCAGCCTGCGCGCGATCGGCTCCTTCTCCTCCGAGAACGGCTCGCTGGTCACGATGCAGGGTTTCCTGTACGGGATCTCCGCGCTGGTCGTCGGTGCGTTCCTGACCGTGTGGACCATCCAGCGCGGCGGTGACATCGCGATCCTCAAGGCGCTGGGCGGCTCCACCGGGTACCTGGTCAGGGACGCCCTGGCCCAGGCCCTGATCGTGCTGGTCGCCGGCGCCGCCGTGGGCGGAGGCCTCGGGATCGCGGCGGGCGCCCTGGCCGGTGCGGCCCTGCCGTTCTCCCTGACCGCCGCGACCACCCTCGGCCCGATCGCCGCCATGGTCGTGCTGGGCATGCTCGGCGCGGTCCTGGCCGTCCGCCGCATCACTTCCGTCGACCCGCTGACCGCGCTGGGAGGCGTGCGATGAGCCTGGAACTGAACGACGTGACCCTGACCCATCCCGACGGCGACGGCGTGGTCACCGCACTGGACCGGGTGTCGGTGCGGGTGGCCCCCGGTGAGCTGGCCGCCGTGGTGGGCCCCTCCGGATCGGGGAAGTCGAGCCTGCTCGCCGTGGCCGCCACGCTGATCAGGCCGGACTCCGGGCGGGTGGCCGTCGGCGGGGTCGAGACGCTGGGCCTGCGCCCCCGGGAGCTGAGCGAACTGCGGCTGGGCCGGGTGGGCATCGTCTTCCAGCAGCCCAACCTGATCGGCTCCCTCACGGCGGTGGAACAGCTCGTGGTGACCGAGCACATGCGCGGGCTCCCGGTCCGCGAGGCGCGCGTCAGGTCGATGGAGACGCTGGCCGCGGTGGGCCTGTCCGGCAAGGAGCACCGGCGCCCGCACCAGTTGTCCGGAGGTGAGCGTCAGCGGGTGAACATCGCCCGTGCGCTGGCCGGTCGGCCGAGCGTCCTGCTGGTGGACGAGCCCACCGCGGCCCTGGACCACGAACGGGGCGGACGGATCATGGAGCTGCTGGTCGAGGCGACCAACACCTTCGACGTGGCGACCCTGCTGGTCACGCACGACACCGAGTACCTGGACGCGGCCGACCGGGTCCTGGAGATGCGGGACGGTCGGCTGCGCGTCCTGGCGGCCGACCGTCCGGGCGGGGTCTGATCCTCCAGGTCAGGGCACCTGGTAGACGGTGTCCCGGACGTCGGTGACGGCCATGTGTCCGGGGGCGTGTCCGATGGCGAACTCCGGGGCGGAGGCCGTCACCGCCGCCTGCGGGGTGACGCCGCAGGCCCAGAACACGGGCACCTCGCCCTCCCGGACCTCCACGGGGTCACCGTAGTCCGGCCGGTCCAGGTCGGTGATCCCCAGGGCTGCGGGGTCGCCCACGTGGACCGGCGCCCCGTGCACGGCCGGGTAGCGGGAGGTGATCCGTACGGCGTCCGCGACCTGCCCGGCCGGGATGGGTCGCATGGACACCACGAGCGGACCCGAGAGGCGCCCGGCGGGTCGGCACGCGCGGTTGGTCCGGTACATGGCGACGTTGCTCCCGGTCTCGATGTGCCGGACCGGCACCCCCGCCTCCAGGAGCGGGGTCTCGAAGGTGAAACTGCACCCGATGAGGAAGGACACCAGGTCGTCGCGCCACAGGTCGGTGACGTCGGTGCGCTCCTCGACGAACACGCCGTCGCGGTACACGCGGTAGGCGGGCAGGTCGGTGCGCAGGTCGCCGTCGAACACCGAGGCCGACACCTCGCCGGGCTCGGTCACGTCGAGGACCGGGCAGGCCTTGGGGTTGCGCTGGGCGAACAGGAGGAAGTCGAAGGCGAGGTCACGCGGGAGCGAGATCAGGTTGGCCTGCGCGTACCCGGCGCTGTAGCCGGAGGTCGGCACGCGCAGCCCCCGCCGGAACAGGGCCCTGGCACGCGCGGGTGAGAGCTCGGCCGGGGACGGCCCGTCGGTGCTGTGGTCGGGTTCGGGGTTCATCGGTTCCGGGCCTCTCTCTGGGGCGGGTTCACGGGACGAAGCGGATCCGGGTGCCGGGGCGGGCCTGGGCGGCCTTGGGCAGCTCGGTGGAGCGCACCACCGCGATCACCGGGTAGCCGCCGGTCACGGGGTGGTCGGCGAGGAACAGCACCGGTTCGCCGCCGGGAGGCACCTGGAGCGACCCGGCGACCATGCCCTCACTGGGGAGCTCACCCTCGCGGGAGCGTTCCAGGACCGGCCCGGCGAGCCGGGCGCCGACCCGGTCGCTGCGGGAGGTCACCTCGTACTCGCCGGAGAACAGGGCCGTGACGGCCTTCTCCGTGAACCAGTCCTCACGGGGTCCGAGATCGACCCGCAGGTTCACCAGGTCCCCGCCGACCGCCCGGACGGGGGCGTGGTCCGTGTTGGGCAGGGCGGCGGGTGCCGGACCGACCGGCAGCAGGTCACCGGCACCGGGGACGTCGGGGCCCAGCCCGGCGAGCACGTCGGTGCTGCGCGAGCCGAGGACGGGCGCGACCGCCACTCCCCCGCGTACGGCCAGGTAGGACCGCAGCCCCCGCGCGGGGACGCCCAGGGTGAGCTCGGCGCCGTCCGGCAGGTGCAGGACCGTGTTGACCGCCGCACCGCGCCCGTCGACCCGGACCGGCGCCTCGGCACCGGTCACGGCGACCGTGACGGCTCCCCGGGCGCGGACCCGCAGGCCGCCGAGGGTGACCTCCAGAGCCGCGGCGCCCTCGGGGTTGGCCAGGAGCCGGTTGCCGAGGGCGTAGGAGGCGGCGTCGGCGGCGCCGGAGCGCCCGACTCCCAGGGCGGCGTGCCCGAAGCGCCCGGCGTCCTGGACGGTGGTCATCGGTCCCGTGGCCAGGACCTCCAGCGCGGTCACGAGACCTCCTCGAAGCGCACGCGGACCCCGGGGCGGAGCAGGCCGGGCGGGTCGCGTTCCAGGTCCCACACCACCGCGTCGGTCCGGCCGAGCAGCTGCCAGCCGCCGGGGGAGCTGCGCGGGTACACACCGGTGAACTCCCCGGCCAGCGCCACGGAGCCCTTCGGGACCCGGGTGCGCGCCTCGCCTCGGCGGGGCACGTTCAGGCGCGGGTCGTCACCGACCATGTAGCCGAAGCCGGGGGCGAAGCCGCAGAACGCGACGGTCCACGTGGCGGCGGTGTGGGCCCGCACCACCTCGCGCGGGCTGAGGCCGGTGAGCCCGGCGATGTCGTCGAGGTCCTGCCCGTCGTAGTGGACCGGGATGGTCACGGTCTCCCCCACGCTGCGGCTGCCGCCGGAGGTCAGGGGCAGTGCGGTGACGGCCTCGGCGACCCGCGCCGGGTCGGCGCCGGGCTCCAGCCGCAGCAGGACGGTACGGGCTGCGGGGACGACGTCGGCGACGCCGGGCAGCGGGGCGGCCTCCAGGGCCGCACCCAGGGCGATGACCTGGGAGAGGTCGCTGACCTCCACCAGGACCCCGGTGTCTGCGCACTTCAGGACGCGCAAGGACGACTCCAAATCGGGATGGTCAGGCGGACGGGTCGGTACCGGTGAAGGGCGCGATGGTGACGCCCTCGGCGCGCAGCAGATCGGCCACGGCGCGGGCGATGTCCACCGCTCCGGGGCTGTCGCCGTGCACGCACAGGGAGTCGGCCCGGATGAGGATCTCGCTGCCGTCGACGGCCTCGACGGGTTCGCCCCGGGCGATGCGCAGGCAGCGGGCGGCGATCGCCTCGGGGTCGTGCAGGACGGCGCCCGGCTCGCGGCGCGAGACCAGGGTCCCCTGCGGCGTGTAGGCGCGGTCGGCGAAGGCCTCCCGGTAGGTGCGCAGGCCCGCCTCCTCGGCCCGGTGCAGGAAGCTCGACCCGGGGAGGCCGAGGACGGGCAGGTCCGGGTCGAAGGCGCGGACGGCCTCGACGACCGCGGCCGCCTGGTCCTCGTGGTGGACGATCGCGTTGTACAGGGCGCCGTGCGGCTTGACGTAGCGGATGCGGTCGCCGCTCAGGGCGGTGAAGGCCGACAGCGCGCCGAGCTGGTACAGCACCTCGTCGGTGAGCTCGGCGGGTGGCACGTCCACGAACCGGCGGCCGAACCCGGCCAGGTCCCGGTAGGCCACGTGTCCGCCGACGGCGACCCCGCGCGCGGCCGCCTCGGCCGTGGTCCGGCGCAGGACCGACGGGTCTCCGGCGTGGAAGCCACAGGCGACGTTGGCGCTGGTCACGATGGACAGCAGCGCCTGGTCGTCACCGAGCTCCCAGCGGCCGAAGCTCTCACCGAGGTCGGAGTTGAGGTCGATACGCACGTGGGTCCTCCCAGTTCTCGTACCCGCGGACGGCGCCCCCACTCCGAGGTGGTGACGCCGCCCGTGGGGGTGGTGGTCCGCCCGGGACTGTGTACGCCGTCCCGGGCCCTTCGCTACTGCCAGAGCGCGGCGATGCCGCCCAGGGCGTTGACCGCCATGTAGACGGTGAGCAGCCAGGCGGCGACACCGACGACCAGCAGCCAGCGCGGGTAGCGGTAGCCGTTGAGCAGGGTCTTCGAGTGGCGTGCGGCCACCCAGAGGAGCAGCCCCAGACCCACCGGCAGGATGACGCCGTTGAGGGCGCCGGCCATGACCAGCAGGGTGCCGGGAGCCTGTCCGGAGACCAGGTAGATCGCCAGCGAGACACCGATGAACCCGGTGACCAGCTTGCCCTTGTGCCGCTCCAGCCACGGGGAGAACGTGGTGACGAAGGAGATGGAGGTGTAGGAGGCACCGATCACGGAGCTCACGGCCGCCGCCCACATGATCATGCCGAACAGCCGCATGCCGACCTCTCCGGCGGCCTGGTAGAAGGCCTCGGCGGAGGGGTTGGGCGCGTCCATGATGGCGACGCCGCCGGCGACCACGCCCAGGATGGCGAGGAAGAGGAGGACGCGCATGAGGCCGGTGACGATGATGCCGGTGACGGAGGTCTGGGTGATGGCCGCGATGTTCTCACGGCCGCCCATGCCGTTCTCGATGAGCCGGTGGGCTCCCGCGTAGGTGATGTAGCCGCCGACGGTGCCGCCGATGATGGTGATGGTGGCGAGGAAGAGGTCGCTGCTCGCCGCCTCGGGCAGCACCGACTGGCGCAGGGCGTCGCCCACGGGCGGGCTGGACACGAAGGCCACGTAGGCGGTCAGGGCGATCATCATGACGCCGAGGACCACGAGGATGCGGTCCAGGGCCACGCCCAGCCTCTTCACGGCCAGGATGACGATCGCGACGAGGGCCGAGATCGCCGCGCCCACGCGCGGGTCGAGGCCGATCATCGCGTCGAGGCCGAGGCCGGTACCGGCGATGTTGCCGACGTTGAAGATCAGGCCGCCGAAGACGATGAGGACGGCGAGCAGGTAGCCCGCTCCCGGAAGCACCTTGTTGGCGAGGTCCTGGGCGCGCATGTTGGAGACGCCGATGACGCGCCAGATGTTCAGCTGCACCGCGATGTCGACCAGGATCGACACGAGGATCGCGAAGGCGAAGGCGGCACCGAGCTGGGCGGTGAAGGTCGTGGTCTGGGTGATGAACCCGGGACCGATGGCACTGGTGGCCATCAGGAACATGGCTCCGAGGAGACCGCTGCTCAGAGTGACTCTGCCAAGCCGCAGACGCACCTTCTGATCAGGTGCGGGGGGCGCTTCGCCCATGGCTGACTCTCCAGGTGTACGGGAGTGGTGTGACGCCAACCTCATTGTTGGATTGTTGAACAATACTCCAATCTTGCACCCCAAGTAAGGCACGGATAAGTAAAATCGTGGAGTCCCGGTACGTAACATTGGTGGGACCACCCCGTCTCCGGTGTGGGCGCACGAGACAGCGGAGGGCTCACGTGACGGCGACCGAGGACCACATCGACCGGCTGCCCGTTCCCGCCCTGACCCGGCCGACCAGCCAGGCCGAACGCGTCGCCGAGCTGCTCCGCGCCTTCGTGATCGACGGCGAGCTGACCCCCGGGGTGCGACTGTCCGAGGAGAAGCTCAGCCGCAAGTACGAGGTCTCCCGCAACACCCTGCGTGAGGCCTTCCGGCTCCTCAGCCGAGAACGCCTGCTCGTCCACCACATGCACCGCGGGGTGTTCGTCAACCGCCCCACCAGCGAGGACGTCCGCGACCTGTTCAGCGCCCGACGGTCCCTGGAACTTCCCGCCGTGCGCGGCGCGGCCGAGGCCCCGGCCGAACTCGTGCGCGCGGTGGGCGGCGCCGTCGACGAGGGGGAGCGGGCCCGGGCCCGGGAGGACTGGTGGCGGATGGGCAGCGCGAACATGCGCTTCCACGAGGCCCTCGCGGCCCTGTCCGGCAGCGCCCGGGTCAACGAGTTCATGCGTCAGGTCCTGGCCGAGACCCGCCTCGTCTTCCACGTGATGGCCGCGCCCCGCGAGTTCCACGATCCCTACCTCAAGTGGAACCGCCGCATCCACCGGGAGCTGGCCCGAGGCGACGTCGGAGCCGCCGCGGCCGAACTCAGCACCTACCTGGACACCTCCGAACAGCAGCTCGTGACCGCGTTCACCGAGATGGAGACGGGTTCCCGGACCCCGAACCCGCCGGCCTGACCACCGCGCCGAGCCACGGGAACCACCCCTGCCAGAGGTCCCGAAGTGCCAGAATGGTGTCCGTAATGGAACTGAACGGACGCCCCGTCAGCACGGGAGAACTCTCCGGCCTCGCCCTGTACGGTTACGGGCACTTCACGACCATGCTCGTCACCGACCTGCGCGTACGCGGCCTCGACCTGCACATGGAACGGCTCACCCGGGACTGCTCGGCCCTGTTCGGCGCCGAACTCGACGTCCCGCGCGTGCGCGAGCTCGCCCGCCGCTCCGCCCGGGCCCACCCGTCACCGTGCGTGGTGCGGGTGACCGTGTACGACCCCGAGCTCGACCTCGGCCGCCCCGCCGCGCGGTCCCTCCCGCAGATCCTGGTCACGACGCGCCCGGCCCCGGCCTCCACCCCGCCCCCGCTCCACCTCGGTACCCGCCAGTTCACCCGCGACGCGCCGGCCATCAAGGGCACCGGACTGTTCGGGGTGATCCGCCAGCGGCGCGCCGCCCAGCTGGACGGACTCGACGACGCGCTGTTCATGGGGGTCGACGGCCGCGTCTCCGAGGGCCCCACCTGGAACATCGGTTTCCTGGACGGCGAGGGGCTGGTCTGGCCCGAGGCGCCGTGCCTGGAGGGGGTCACCGCGCGGCTGGTCGACCGGGTCGCCGCATCGCTCGGCGTCCCGGTCGCCACCCGCCCCCTGGCGGCCGTCGCGGCCACCAGGACGGCGGGCGCCTTCGTCACCAACGCCGCCACGGGCGTGCGTCCGGTGGCCTCGATCGACGGGGTGGACCTGCCCCTCCCCGAGCTCACGGAACGAATAGCACGGGCCTACCGGGAACTTCCGGGCGACCCGCTCTAGCGGATCCGGGCCGCGCGTCCGGGCCACCACAGGCGCGGTCCCGCGTCCAACGAGAGGGCGGGCACGAGCAGGGTCCGCACCAGCAGGGCGTCCACCAGGACGCCGAAGGCGACGAGGAACGCCAGCTGCAACAGGAACAGCAGCGGGATCACGGCCAGCGCGGCGAAGGTGGCGGCCAGCACCACACCCGCCGAGGTGATCACCCCTCCCGTCACCGTGAGCGCCCGCAGGATCCCCTCCCGGTGCCCGTGCGCGAGCGTCTCCTCACGGGCGCGGGACATCAGGAAGATGCTGTAGTCGATCCCCAGCGCCACCAGGAAGACGAAGGCGAAGAGCGGCACCACCGGATCGGCGCCGGGCAGGCCGAGGACGTGGTCGAACACGAGGGTTCCCACGCCCAGGGCGGCGGCGAACGAGAGCACGTTGGCGGTCATCAGGAGCAGCGGGGCGACCAGTGACCGCAGCAGCGGGATCAGCACCAGGAAGACCACCAGCGTCACCAGGGGGACGACCACCACGAAGTCCCGCTGCGCGGTCTCCAGGGTGTCGAGGTCCGTGGCGCTCACCCCGCCGACCAGCGCGTCGGCCCCCTCGACCGTGCCGAGCTCGGCGCGCAGGTCGCGGACGGCCTCCACCGCCTCCGGGGACTCCGGATCGGCGGACAGCACCACCTCGACCAGGACCCGTCCGTCCTCCACCAGCGGCGGGGCCTCCGCACCGGGCGGGCCGGGCTCGGTGGCCGGAGCCGCCCCCTCCACCCGGGGAACCCGCTCGGCCGCGGCCACGACCTCGTCCAGGTGGCCCTCCCTGGCGACCACGAGGGCGGGCGCCGCGCTGGAGTCGGCCCCGAACCCCCGGACCAGGGCTTCCTGCCCGTCCACGGCCTCGACCTCGGTGCGGAAGACCTCCGACTGGCCGGTGCCCTGCGCGCTGAACTGCGGAGCGAACACGGCCGCCGCGAGCAGCAGGGCTGCGGTGCCCAGCCAGTAGGCGCGTGGTCGGCGCGCCACGGTGGTGGCGATCCGCCCCCAGAACGGGTGCTGGCGCAGGACCTCGTCGGTGGTGTTCCCGGCCTCCTCACGGGCACGGTGCGGAGCGGTGGGCCAGAACGCGGCGCGTCCGCACAGGGCCAGGGCGGCGGGGAGAAAGGTCATGGCGGAGAGCATCGCGGCGGCGACCCCGAGGGCGACCACCGGGCCGAGGCTGCGGGTGGAGGCGAGGTCGGCGGCGAGCAGGCAGAGCACGCCGAGAATCACCGTTCCCCCGGAGGCCAGGACCGGACCGGTGACCCCGCGCACCGCCGCGAGCACGGCCTCGGGCACCCGCTCGTGGACGGCCAGTTCCTCGCGGTAGCGGGCGACGAGGAGCAGGGCGTAGTCGGTGCAGGCGCCCACCACCAGGATGAACAGGATGCCCTGGCTCTGGCCGTTGAGGCTGACCAGGCCCGCGTCGGCGGCGGCGTAGACGAGCGCTCCCGACAGTCCGAGGGCCAGGAGCGAGGCGACGATCACCAGGACCGGGAGCAGTGGCGACCGGTAGACGGCGACCAGGATGACCAGGACCGCGACGACCGCCACGAGGAGCAGGGTCGAGTCGATGCCGCCGAAGGCCGCGACCAGGTCGGCCGCGTAGCCGGCGGGCCCGGTGACCTGGGCCTGGATCCCTGGGAGGGAGTGGTCGGCCAGGAGTTCCCGGAGTTCGGCCACGGAGTCGCCGGTGTCGTTCTCCGCGCCGATCGGGACCACGAGTTGGGCGACGGAGGGGTCCTCGGTGCCGGGCAGGGGGCCGACGACCTCGCCGGAGACCCACGACTGATCCCCGATCCGTTCTCCCAGCGCGCCCGCCTCGGCCAGCTGGGACCCCGTGAGCTCCTGGTCGGCGGAGAGGACGACGATCGCCGGGACCGTGTCGCCGCGGTCGAACTCCTCGGCCAGCTCACCGGCCTCGGTGGACTCGGCACCGACCGGCAGGAAGGCGCCGGGGTCGTTGGTCTGCACCTCGCCGAGCTTCCCGAGGAATGCGCCGAGCGGGCCCGCACCGAGCAGCCACACCAGGCTGACCAGCAGTGCGGCACCGACCCACCAGCGGGATCGACGGGGCGGGGGTGCGTGTCGTGTCGACAACGGGACTTCCTTCCGGGCACGCGTCGGCGCGGCCCCAGCTGTGGCCTATTAGCTCGAAAACCAAGTCTCTCGGATTTCTAGCTAATTCTGTCCACAACGTAGCGCATCCCGGCGTCGGCCCTCCACCGGGGCTCAGCCCCGGGCTGTCTCCTGCTCCGCGCGGGCCGCGATGTTGCTCGCCATCGAGCCGAACACGATCCCGTGGAAGGGAGTGACCGCCTTCCAGTACAGGTGCCCCGACAGTCCCCTCGGATGGAACAGCGCCCGCTGGCAGTAGACCGTGCGCCCCTCCAGGCGGGCCACGCGCAGCTCGAGCCAGGCCGGGCCGGGAAGGCGCATCTCCGCGCGCAGCCGGAGCAGCTCACCCGGGACGATC
Organism: Nocardiopsis eucommiae; assembly: GCF_965344335.1. Classification (NCBI taxonomy): domain Bacteria; kingdom Bacillati; phylum Actinomycetota; class Actinomycetes; order Streptosporangiales; family Nocardiopsidaceae; genus Nocardiopsis; species Nocardiopsis eucommiae. The sequence continues at coordinate 80,560 of NZ_CBDRIY010000012.1, read as the reverse complement.
TCCTCCACCCGCCAGAAGTCCAGGGAGTCGCCCACCCGCAGGCGTTGCGGGTCGCGGCGCCCGCGCCGTGGCCCCACCCCGCCGACAGCGAGGTCGATCCAGCCCCGGGCGGCCCAGGCCAGCGGCCACGAGTACCAGCCCCGGTCGCCGCCGATCCCCTCGATCACCCGCCAGAGGCTCTCGGGAGATCCGTCCACGTACCGGGCCCGCCGGTCGGTGTACAGGCTCCCGCCGGTCCAGTCGGGGTCGGTGGGCAGTGGGTCGGAGGGGGCGCTCGGCCAGGCCGCCGAGGACCAGCGCGTGTCCACGCGGTCCTCGTCGATCCGCCGCAGCGCCAGCCGGACCGACTCGTCGAACCCGATCCGCTGGTGGTCCGGCAGGGCCTCCGCCAGGTCGTCCTCGCCCATCACCGCGTCGTGCCGCAGCGACTCCACCAGCGGCCGGGCCACCGAGGGCGGCACCGGCGTGACGAGACCCACCCACAGGCTCGACAGCCCCGGCGACAGGACCGGCACCGGGAGGATCAGTCGACGAGCCAGCCCCGCCACGGTGGCGAACCTCTGGATCATCTCGGCGTAGCTGAGGATCTCCGGTCCGCCGATGTCGAAGGTGCGGTTGGTCCCCTCGGGGAGTTCGTCCGCGCGCACCAGCAGACGGAGCACGTCCCGCACCGCGATCGGCTGCACCCGGCTGCGCACCCACCGGGGGGTGGTCATCGCCGGAAGCCGTTCGGTGAGGTGGCGGAGCATCTCGAAGGAGGCCGACCCCGACCCCAGGATGACGGCGGCGCGCAGCACCACCGCCGGGGTCGGGGCCTCCAACAGGAGGCGCCCGACCTCCTCCCGCGAGGCCATGTGCTCCGACAGCTCCGTGCCCTCGGGGGCCAGGCCCCCGAGGTAGACGACCCGTCCGGTCCCCGCCTCCCCGGCCGCCTCCGCGAACCGGCGGGCCCCCTCGGCGTCGGTGCGCACGAAGTCGCTGCCGCCGCTCATGGAGTGCACCAGGTAGTAGGCCACGTCGACACCGGCCAACGCCTCCGCCAGCCCCTCCCCGGAGACCACGTCGCCCCGGACCACCTCGACCCGGGCGCGCCAGGGGTGGTCGCGCAGCTTCTCGGGTGTGCGGGCCAGGCAGCGGACCCGGTACCCGGCGGCCAGCAGTTCGGGGACGAGCCGTCCGCCGATGTACCCGCTCGCCCCGGTCACCAGGGCCAGCCTCCCCGAGGGCGCGCTCATCCCCTGGTCTCCTCGGTGCTGTCCTCGCGTTCACGGGCCGATCGCGGTCCGGGCACGCCGTGGGCACCGCCCTCGGCCGGGGAGACGTCGGTGTTCTCCTTCGCCGCGTCCTCCTCAGGGTGGCGGTACCGCCGGAACGGATTGTCCTCCGGGAGGTTCCCCGTGAACCGGCCGTACATCCCGAAGGTGAGCAGAACCAGGCCCACCACGTAGCTGAAGATGACGTTGGGGACGCTGAAGGCCAGGATGTTGAAGTCGGTGCTCATGAGGATCAGGTTGACCAGACCGCTCACCAGGAAGGCCCCGCCGACCGTGACGCACACCGTCGACGCGAACTTGCCCCCCAGGATCGCCGCGCCCACCAGCAGCGAACCGATCGCGATGGACAGGAAGCTGAGGGCGCCGTTCGTGGACAGCCCCGCGACCACCTCGCCCTGGGTGTCGAACAACGGAAGTCTGATCATCATGCCGGCGCTGCCGAAACCCACCAGGACGAGCCCGGTGAGCCCGGCCCCGATCCGGTAGACGTGGTCCAACCGCCGGTCCGCCCGGCGCGAGGTGTCCAGATCCATGTCGTCGCCCCTTTCGGTGCTGTCAGGTCCTAGAGTCGGAGGTCAGCGGCCCGCGTCACAAGTCGCACCGCTTTCGCAACGTGTTGGGGTGCCATGACCGAAGCTCTCGGCCCGGGGGCCGTCGCCCGTCTCCTCGGCGTCGCGCCGACCACTCTGCGCAGCTGGGACCGGCGCTACGGGATCGGTCCCCGTGAGCGCAGCCCGGGCGGGCACCGGCGGTACGCACCGGCGGACGTCGCCCGGCTCCGCGCACTGTGTCACCTGGTCGGCGAGGGCGTTCCCGCGGCCGAGGCCGCCCTGCGGATCCTCGCCACGGCCCCCGCCGTTCCGGAGCCGCGCGCCGAGGCCACCGGCCCCGGCACCCGGCCTACCGACGCCCTACCCACGGCCGTGCGCGAGCACACCCCGACCCTCCAGGGCCTGACCAGGGCTGCCATGCGCATGGACTCCGACCTGGTGGAACACCTGCTCCAGGCCGCCGTGGAGCGCCACGGGACCGTGGCGGCCTGGGAGAACCTGGCGATGCCCCTGCTGTACGGCATGGGCCGCCGATGGGAGGACACCCGCCGCTACGTCGAGGTGGAGCACCTGCTCTCGTGGAGCGTGTCCTCGGTGCTGCGCCGCGTGCCCGCTCCGGCGACGGTCCCCCGCGTCCGTGCCCGTCCCGTGGTCCTGGCCTGCGTGCCGCACGAGGCGCACAGCCTCCCGGTGGAGGCGCTGGCGGCGGCCCTGCGCGAGGCGGGGCTCCCCCACCGCGTCCTGGGGCCCTGCACCCCGACCGACGCCACCGTCCGCACGGTCGGCCGGATCGGCCCGCGCGCTGTGGTCCTGTGGTGTCACACGAGCGGCGAGCAGGACACGGAGACGCTGGTGGCGACGGCCCGCGCGACGGTGTCCGCGCCCGAGCGCACCGCGCTCTACACGGCCGGCCCCGGCTGGCGTGGGACCGGGGACGCCCTGCGGCTGGCGGACGGGCACCTGGGTTCCCTCGCCGAGAGCGTGCGGACGCTCAGCGGCTGACCCCCCGACCGCGCCGTGACACCCCCTCGCGCGACGGGGCCGGGACCCGCGAGCGCAGTGAGTACCAGAGGTGGTCGGCCGTGCTCAGGGACATCGCGGCGACGGGGGTGGTCAGCCCCATCACGAACTCGCGCGGCGGGCGCGAGTCCCCGTCCAGGAAGGCGAGCACGTCCCCGAGCCGGTTGGCGGCGAAGAGCCCGGTGAAGAAGTCGGCGCCCGCGACCCTGCCGCTGTCCAGCGCGCGGAGCATGACGGCGTCCATGGCGAGGTGCCTGGGGCGGTGCGGCACCGGCGGCACCGGGACCCGGCCCCGTTCCAGCGCCCGCGCGACCGCCGCGGTCTGGCGGGCAGTGCCGCTGAACGTGTAGCCGGTCGAGGGCCGGGTGGCGCCCCCCGCCGCGCCGATCCGGAACAGCCGCCGACCGACCCTGGTGCGCGGACGCGCGTCGGTCATGGGGATGGCGCCCTGCTCGGAGGCGGTGACCTCGGCGCCGTGGAGCCCGCTCCGCTCGCAGTAGTCCGTGAGGGCCCGCTCGTACTCGGCGGTGGTGAGCGCCTCCCGGCCGAACTCGGTGTACTCGACCAGCGCCTCGCGGCTGGACAGCGGAAGCACGTAGCCGAAGGCCACACCGTGTGCGGGCTGGGGCGGGCGCAGGTCCATGAGCACCGCGGCGGCGGGGTCGAAGGCGTCGTCCTCCATGCGGACGAACCATCCCCGGAAGTGCTGGAGCAGGCGGGTGCGACCGCCCTGGGGCGTACCGGGAGGCCGTGAGTCGAAGACCCAGCGGGCGGTGAGGCGCAGGTGCTCCCCTCCCGGCGCGAGCGCCCGGACGGTGGCGTGCTCGGGCCCGTCCTCCGTGTCCCGTACGAACAGCGGCCGGAACTCGACCGCCGCACCGGCCGACGCGCGCACGTGCGCGTCCACGTCGGTGGAACGCAGCATCTTGTAGGCGTACGGTCCCGCCGGGGAGCGGTGCTCCGCGCCGTCCGGGCCGATGACCGACAGGTCCTCCCACGAGGCGGCGAGCAGGTGGTCCCAGGGCCCCGGACCGGCCTCCCAGAAGCACCAGGTCCGCCGGGGCGGCGTGTGCGGACCGGGCGGGGGCTCCAGGACCGCCGTTCTGAGCGGTGGGTCGCGCCGATCGTTGATTTGCCCGAGGCGATGGGCCAAGGTGAGCCCTGCGGCTCCCGCTCCGATGATCACCACGTCGTAGTCGGCCATCCTCCCAGCATGGCCCCTACGGCGGTCGAAGTCCCCCGTCCACCCCGACCGTTTCCGGAGGACCGATGACCACCACGACAGAGCGGATGAAGACCGCCGCCGTGACCGACGAGTTCGACCTCGCCGCACCGGCCTACGACCGACTGGTCGCGTCCAGCCCCGGCTACCACCGGGACCTGCGCACGTCCGCGCGTCGGCTCTTCCTGCCGAACCGGGGCGCGGACCAGGTGCTGGTCGACCTGGGCTGCGGCACCGGGGCCTCGACCGCCGCCCTCGCACGCGAGTACCCCATGGCCCGGATCGTCGGCGTGGACTCCTCGAAGGGCATGCTCCGCCAGGCGGAGGCCAAGGGGTGGCCGAGCAGTGTCGGCTTCCACCTGGCGCGCGCCCAGGACCTCACCCCGGAGTGGGCCGAGGAGGTGGTCGGTGGCCCGGCCGACGCGGTGTTCGCCTCCTACCTGGTGCGCAACGTCCCGGATCCGGACGCCTTCCTCGCGAGGGTTCGGGCGCTGCTGCGTCCGGGCGGGCGGCTGGCGCTGCACGAGTACTCCGTGGCCGACTCCGCCTCCGCCCGCGCGGTGTGGAGCGCGGTGTGCTGGGGCGTGGTGATCCCGGCGGGCCGCGCCCTGACCGGGCGGGACGACCTGTTCCGGTACCTCTGGCGGAGCGTCCTGGACTTCGACGGCCGCGCCGCCCTGCTGCAGCGGATGCGGGCGGCGGGGCTGGGAGCGGTGGCCAGCGCGCCCATGCCGGGCTGGCGCTACGGGATCACGCACACCTTCGTGGGAGCCCGGCCGTGAACCCCGACGTCAACGACCCCCGGGCCGAGCGGATCGTCGCCCCCGCCCCGTCCGGGCCGCCCCCGGAGCGCGCGCCACGGGTCGCGGTGGTGGGCGGCGGCATCGCCGGGCTGGCGGCTGCCTGCGGGCTCGCGGAGCGCGGGGTGGACACCGTGGTGTTCGAGCGCGAGGAGGGGTTGGGCGGTCGTCTCCGGGGGTGGGACACCACTCTGGCCGACGGCGGCACGGCGACCATGAGCCGCGGGTTCCACGCCTTCTTCCGCCAGTACTACAACCTGCGGGGGCTGCTCCGGCGCGCGGATCCCGACCTGGACTCGCTGGTGCCGCTGCCCGACTACCCGCTGGTGCACCGTTCCGGGGCCCGTGACCGCTTCTCGGGTCTTCCCACCACTCCGCCGTGGAACGCGTTCGCGCTGGCGGCCACGAGCCGGAGCTTCCCGGTCTCGGAACTGGCCGCGGTGAACCTCCCGGCGGTGCTCCAGTTCCTGGACGTGGACGTCCCGGGGGTGCACGACCGCCTGGGGCACCGGAGCGCCCGGGACCTGCTGGAGGTCACCCGCTTTCCGCGCACCGCGCGCCACCTGGCCTTCGAGGTCTTCAGCCGGAGCTTCTTCGCCGCGCCCGAACGGCTCTCCGCCGCCGAGATGGCGGTCATGTTCCACGTCTACTTCCTCGGTTCGTCCGAGGGCCTGGTGTTCGACGTGCCGCGTTCGCCCTTCCCCCAGGCCCTGTGGAACCCCTTGGAGGGGTACCTGCGCCGGGCTGGAGTGGGGTTCCGGACGGCGGTGCGGGTGGAGCGGGTCACCCGTGGGGAGCGCCTGCGTCACGCGCTCACCTGGCGCGACGTCGGACGGTCCCGCCGGGAGGAGTTCGACGCGGTGGTGCTGGCCACCGACCCGCGCGGGCTGCGCGCCCTGGTGGCGGACTCCCCCGGACTCGGGACGGCGGCCTGGCGCGCACGGGTCGCGGGGGTCGCCTCCGCTCCGCCTTTCCTGGTCTCCCGGTACTGGCTGGACCGCCCGGTGCGGCCGCACCGGCAGGCCTTCCTGGCCACCGCCGGGTATCCGACGCTCGACAACGTGAGCGTCCTGGACCGCTACGAGGACCAGGCGCGCGCGTGGGCCGCCCGCACCGGAGGTTCCGTGGTCGAGTTGCACGCCTACGCGCTGCCCGAGGACCACGACCCCGACCTGGAGCGGAAGTCGCTCTGGGAGCAGGCGACGGCGGTCTACCCGGAGCTGGCTCCGGCGCGCGAGGTGGACTCCCGGCACGAGCTGCGCGCGGACTGCGCGCTGTTCCCTCCCGGCGGCTACCGGGACCGCTGCACGGTGACCACACCGGACCCGACCCTGGTGGTGGCGGGCGACCACGTCCGGGTCGACCTGCCGGTCGCCCTCATGGAGGGGGCGGCCACCACGGGACTGAGCGCCGCCAACGCGCTGCTGTCGCGCTGGGGAACGCCCGGACACGACCTGTGGACCGTGCCCCGCCAGGGGAGGGGCGCGGTCCTGAGGGCTCTGGCCCGGTCCTTCCGTCAGCCCGGCCAGCGGCCGGAGGTGCGCAGCAGGTAGCGGCGCTCCGCGTAGGCGAGGTCGTCCTTCCACAGTCGGCGGGCCACCAACCGCATCGCCGGTCGCACCGCGCTGGCCGCGCGCCGGGCCAGGGCGAAACCGGTGCGCCCGGAGACCGCCACCGTCGCCTCGATCACGGCGGTGCGCGGGACCCCGTCGCGGTCGGCGCCCAGCGGCGTGGCGTGGGTCTCCACCACGCTGCCCGTGCCCTCCCCCTCGATGATGCGCATGACGACAGTGCGCGGTTCGGGGCAGGTGAACTCGGCACGCACGGGCACGCCCCAGCGGCCCGCCACACGGAACCCCACGTCCGCCACCAGACGGTCCGGGTCGGGGTCCGGGCCCTGCGGGACCTCGGTCACCGTCAGGCCGACGAACGAGTAGGGGTGGAACCACGAACCGTGCCAGGGGTCGAGCCGGTTGGCCACCACGTCCTCCGGTTCACAGCGTCCGGCCAGGCTCTCCACCGCCGCGATGCTCGCGTCCGCCCTCGGACGCTCCGGGACCACCGGCGCCTCCGTCGGTTCCTCTCCCCCGCACCCGTCCAGGCGGACCCACACGAGCACGCCGTCGTCGTGCGCCGGGAACGGGCTCCACCCGGGCATGCCCCCGGGCCCCAGCGAGAGTCCGTGCCAGCGGCAGACCAGGTTCCCCTCCGTCACCGCGCCCCGGCACAGGGGCGCACCCAGGTGGGGACAGGCACCCGGACCGGCGTGCACGGCCCCGTCGGGGGTGCGCCAGGCCACGAGCTCGGTCCCGGACACCACCCGGCCGAAGGGCCGGTCCGTCCGGACCTCGGAGCTGGCGGCCAGCACGAACCAGTTCCCGGAGGGCCGGGCCAGGGCACGCTTGAGCGCCCCGCCGATGACCGAGGGCGAGGCCTCGCGCCAGGTCGGGTGCTGTCGCGCCCAGACGCTTCTGGGCATGCGCCGCAGCGGCAGGCGTCGCGGCTCGGGGTCGGGCAGTGTCACGGGACCTCCTCAACGGGTCTCTGACGGTCCCTTGCGGACCGGCGGGTCAGGTGCCGACCCGGGGCCGGGGCACGGTCCGCGCCCAGAGCGCCCGGGCCAGGGCGGGCGCGGCCACGGCCAGTTTGCGGGTGTCGGAGACGCGGTGCCGCACGCTCCACACGTCGAAGTCGGCGGCGGTGATCTCGTCCAGGATGGCGCGGTAGAGCCGGAACGCGGTGGAGACACACGGTCGGGCGACCGGTGAGAGCATCGCGACGCCCGGTTCTGCCTCGCGGTAGAGGTCCTGGTTGACCTCCACGAGCGCGGCGAGGGCACCACGGACGCGCGGGTCGGGCCGACGTCCCCGTGCGCAGCGCTCCAGGAGCGGCCGGTCCACGCCGTGCGCCTCCAGCACGTCGGCGGGCAGGTAGACGCGGCCCCTGCGCAGGTCCTCCGCCACGTCGCGGAGGAAGTTCGTGAGTTGGAAGGCCTCCCCCAGCGCGGCGGCGTGCGGCGCCGCCTCCTCCCTGGGCGCGGAGGTCCCCAGGACCGGCAGGACCTGGAGCCCGATGACCGCCGCCGACCCGTACATGTACTCGCGCAGGTGCGGCAGGTCCCGGTAGGCCGTGGTGTCGAGATCCATCCGCATCGAGGCCATGAACGCGGTGAAGTAGTCGCCGGGGAGCCCGTACCCCTCCACCGTGTGCGCGAGCGCACGCAGCACGGGCTCGCGCGGCTCCCCTCCCGTCAACGCGGTGTCGAGGTCGGCGCCGATCTCGTCCAGGCGGGCACGCTGATCGTCCGGCGTCGTGTCGGGGCCGGGTTCGTCGACGATGTCGTCCACCCAGCGCGCGAACCCGTAGAGGGCGTGGATGCCGGGGCGGCGCTCGGGTGGGAGCACCCGCGTCGCGGTGAAGTAGGTGCGGCCGTGGCGGGCGTGCAGCGCGCGGCACCGCAGGTAGTCGGAGCGCAGCCGCCCCGGCTCGATCCCGGCGGCGTCCAGTTCCCCGGTGGCTGAGGTCATCATCGTGCGCGCCGCTCCGTTCCGGCCACGACGCGCGCGGCCGCCAGCTTCCCTGAGACGAGGACGGTCGGCAGACCCACCCCGGGCGTGGTCCCGCACCCTGCCAGGACCGCGTTGGCGGTTCCGGGGACGGTGTTGCGCGGCCGGAAGGGCCCGGTCTGCGCGAAGGTGTGGGCGAGGGAGAAGGGGGTGCCCCGGGCCAGCCCCTGTCGGGCCCAGTCGGCGGGCGTGACCAGGTGTTCGGCGCGCACCGAGGCGTCCAGGCCGGTCATCCCCCGGGCTTCGAGGACGGCCACGATCCGGTCCCGGTAGCGGGGGCCCTCGCTGTCCCAGTCGATGTCCGCCGCGGCCAGGTTGGGCGCGGGCGCCAGGACGTACAGGAGGTGGTGCCCGTCGGGTGCCAGGCTCGGGTCGGTGAGGGTGGGCTGGGTGACCAGGAGGGAGGGGTCGCTCATGGTCCGGCCCTCGTCGATGATCTCCGTGAAGGTGCGTTCCCACTGCGCGCCGAAGGAGATGGTGTGGTGGGCCAGGTGGTCCCAGGTGCGGTCGGTCCCCAGGTGGAGCACCACGGCCGACGGGGAGTACCGGTGGGGCAGCGGGCGCCGCGAGCGGTGGTCGAGCAGACGGTGCGCGGCGGCGAGGTCGGTGGTCAGCACCACGTGGTCGCAGGGCAGGCGCTCCCCGTGCTCGGTGATGACCGCCGTGACCCGGTCTCCGCGACGCTCCAGGCGGTGTGCCGACTCCCCGTAGCGCAGGACCGCCCCGGCCTTGGCGGCGGCGCCCGCCAGGGCCTCGCCCATGGCGCGCATGCCGCCCTTCGGGAAGTGGACGCCCGCGACGGTGTCCATGTACGCGATGACGGCGTAGGCGGCCAGGGCCCGGTCCGGGGCGACCCCGGCGTAGAGCGACTGGAAGGAGAAGACGCGGCGCAGGCGCTCGTCCTTCAGGTGGCCGCCGACGACCCGGGACAGGCGGCGGAACCCGCCCATCGCGGCGAGCCGCACGAGGTCCGGGCCGAGGAGGTCGAGCGGCGAGTCGAACCGCGCGTCGATGAACGACCGCATCTCCACCTCGTACAGACGGGTGAGCCAGTCCCGGAGCCGCAGGTAGCCCACCGCCTCACGCAGGCCCGCGACCCGGGCCACCTCGGCGGCCATCCGCTCCCGGTCGGTGTGCACGTCGACGGTGGAGCCGTCGGTGAAGGACGCCCGGTAGGCCGGGGCCAGCGGCAGCAGTTCGAGCCGGTCGCCGACGGACTCCCCGACCGCCGCGAACGCCTCGTCGAGGAGTTCGGGCATGGTGAGCACGGTCGGTCCGGTGTCGACCCGGAAGCCGTCCATGTCCAGGCGCCCGGCGCGTCCGCCGGGGTGGTCCTCGCGTTCGAGCACCACGACCTCGCGTCCGGCTCCCAGCAGGTGGAGGGCGCAGGAGAGTCCGGACAGACCGGCCCCCACCACGACCACGGGTTCCCTACCGTTCCTCGCGGGCACGTCGACGGATCCTCTCGGTGTGGGTTTCACGTACGGGCCGCTGTCTCGGCGAAGCGGCGCAGGCCCTCGGAGACGGCGGGGTGGAGATCGAGTCGGCGGATCCGTCCCAGTCCGCGCTCGGCGAGCAGGCGGCATCGACGGCTGACCTCCTCGCGGGCGCCGACGCGGTCGAGCACGCGCGCCGCCTCCTCCGCGTCCTCCGGTGCGGAGGAGCGTCCGACCCGGGCGAGGGCGCGCTGGGCCGACCGGTCCCCCGCCTCCTCCGCCCTCCGGACGCCGCAGGCCAACAGGAGTGTGTTCTTGCCCTCCCGCAGGTCCTCGCCGGTCCGCTTCCCGGTGTGGTCAGGGGCGCCGTAGGCGTCCATCAGGTCGTTCCTGAGCTGGAAGGCCACGCCCACGTCGGTGCCGTACGCGCGGAGGGCGGTCACGGTGGCCTCGTCGGCCCCGGCCATCACCGCCCCCATGTGCAGGGGGCGTTCGACGGTGTAGGTCGCCGTCTTGAGCTGGTCGATGCGTACCGCCCTGTCCTCGGAGCGGTCGCCGTCGGCCTGGGCGCCGAGGTCCAGGAACTGTCCGGCGATGACCTCGGTACGCATGTCCCGCCACACCGCGTGCGCGGCGGCCCCGGTGGGCAGGTCGGCCAGGGACTCGTGGAGGAGGTCGTCGGCCCAGACCATGGCGAGGTCCCCGACGAGGATCGCCAGGGACTCGCCGTAGCGGCGCGCGTCCCCGCGCAGGCCCCTCTCACGGTGTTGTCTCGTGTACACGGCGTGAAAGGAGGGGGAACCGCGCCGGAGCGGGGCGGCGTCCATGACGTCGTCGTGCGCGAGGGCGAAGGACTGGAGCACCTCGACCGCCGAGCACGCTCGCAGCGCCGACCCGGCGACCGGCCCCGCGGCGGTGCCGCCACCGGCGAGCCACCCCCACCAGGCCAGAACGGAGCGCAGACCCTTGCCCCCGGCGAGTGTGAAGGCCGACATCCTCGCGCAGAGTTCGGCCGCGAAGTCCCCGTCGACCGCCCGTGCGGCCTCGACCCTGTGTCCGAGGTACGCGGCCAGGAGTCCGTTCACCGCCTCCCGCACCCCGTCCAGGTCGGTGGGAAGCGGTTCCTCCACGGTGTCGGCAGGCGAGACGGCGATGGCTACCCCCGGCGAGTGTCCGATTTCTCGGGAAATACCTTAAAAATCGAGCATCTTACTGAGGCAAGTATTTCACGCGACGCACTCCGGGGCCAGGCGACACTTGGAGAGCGGCCTAGACTCGACGGCAAGTGACCGGAGGGACCGTTCACGGAGCGGTAGGGAGATCCATGGACACCGCGCCCAGCACCGAGCCTCCCGCGAGGGCACCCGGAGACGGCAACGGTCACAGGACGCGTGCGGAGCTGTACGAGGCGCTCCAGAGCGACGGACAGCAGCTGGCCGTGCGCCTGGTCCGGCTCCTGCACCGCATGGCCGACCGCTCGGGCATGAACCCGACCGACTTCCAGTGCTACACACTGCTCCGCGCGAGCGGCACCATGACGCCCGGCGAGATCGCGGACAGCCTCTGCCTGTCCACCGGGTCCGTCACCGGCGTCGTGGACCGCCTGGAGGCACACGGACTGGTCGAGCGCGCACCGCACCCGCTGGATCGACGCAAGATCGCCGTGCGGCTCCTCGAGGGCGCCGAGGCCACGCTCGGTCCCCCCGCGCCGGGCATGCGCCAGGCCATGACCGACCTGCACGCTGGCTACACCGACGCGGAACTCGAGGTGATCGCGGACTGGCTGGACCGCGCGGGGCTCACCCTTGAGGCTCTGATCACCTCACTGCCGCCGCGCCCCTGACCCGAAGGCACCCTCCGGGCGCCGCGACGTCCGCGCCACACGCGACCCAAGTCCGTCATGCCGTTTTTGTCGGAACACTCCAACTCGCGGCTTTACTTTGCTGCAAGGGACCAACGGCCCTAACATCCCACGGGACCCATCCGTGGCCGGCAGCGGGACCGGCAACTCTCCCAAACACCGCTCGATCCCCCGGCGGTGCCGGGAAGGAGACACCATCTCATCCCTGCGCACATACATAAAAGAAAAGACGAACCCCACGGTCTTCGGCGTGTCGGGCCTCGTGATCATCGCCTTCATCATCCTGGGTGTGGCGTACACGGGCCCCCTGCTGGACGCCACTGAGGGCACCCGGACGTGGATCGGCGAGAAGATCGGCTGGATCTACGTCCTGGCGACGGTCTTCTTCGTCGTCACCGCCGTGTTCCTGATGCTCAGCAAGTACGGGGGCATCCGTCTCGGACCGGACGACTCGCGACCCGAGTTCAGCACCCTGGCCTGGTTCGCGATGCTCTTCACCACGGGCATGGGCATCGGACTGGTCTTCTGGGGTGTGGCCGAGCCCATCGAGCACCTGCACTGGCCGCGCGACGCCGCGCTCATGCCGGGTGAGGACGGCGCTCCACTGCCCGCGGCCGCGTCGGAGTCGCTGGCGCTCACGTTCTTCCACTGGGGGTTCCACCCCTGGGCCGTCTACATCGCCCTCGGCCTGTCCCTGGGCTACTTCGCCTACCGCAAGGGTCTGCCGCTGCGCCCGGCCTCCGCGCTCCACCCGCTGCTCGGGGACCGCGCCTTCGGCTGGCCCGGCAACGTCGTCGACATCCTCGCGGTGTTCGGCACCATCTTCGGCCTGGCCACGTCGCTGGGCCTGGGCACCCTCCAGATCAACGGCGGGCTCACCGACGTGTTCGGGCTTCCGAACAACGCGCTGATCCAGACCCTGATCATCGTGGTGATCACGGCCGTGGCGCTGTTCAGTGTGCTGTCCGGCATCGACAAGGGACTGCGCCGCCTGTCGGTGATCAACCTGTGGCTGGCGTTCATCCTGCTCGCCTTCGTGTTCGCGGTCGGTCCCAAACTCTGGATCATCGCGAGCACCACCACCGCCTCCGGGGAGTACCTGAGCAACCTCGTCTCCTGGAGCCTGTCGTTCCCGAGTCCCCGGGTCGACGAGCAGGGGGCGGCCTGGACCCAGGCCTGGACCATCTTCTACTGGGGCTGGTGGATCTCCTGGGCGCCCTTCGTCGGCATCTTCCTGGCACGGATCTCCTACGGGCGCACCATCCGTGAGTTCGTGATCGGCGCCCTGTTCGCCCCGACCGGTGTCTGCGTCCTGTGGTTCGGCGTGTTCGGTGGCTCCGGCCTCTTCTACGACCTCGCGGGCAGGGCCAACTTCATCGAGGGGGACGAGGCCCAGGCCGCGTTCACCCTGTTGGAGGCGCTGCCGATCTCCGGAGTGGTCGCGATGGTCGCGGCCGTGTGGCTGCTGGCCGTCGTGGCCATCTTCTTCGTCACCTCCGCGGACTCCGGCTCGCTGGTCGTGGACATGCTGACCAACGGCGGCACCCGGAACCCGAACCGCTTCCAGCGCGGCTTCTGGGCCGTCTGCCTGGGCGGCGTCACCTGGATCCTCCTGGTGGCCGGGGGCGACGACGCGTTGTCGGCGCTCCAAGCGGCCTCGGTGATCACCGGACTGCCCTTCGCGGTGATCCTGCTGTTCATGGCGGCCGGGTTGTTCAAGGGGCTGGCCAGCGAACGTGCCCCGGGCGAACCCAAGAGGTCGCGGGCCGAGGATCGTTCTCGTTCCGGAGACCGGGCAGAGTAGGAACCAGTTCGTTCCTGACGGTGGGCGCATCACCACCGACGGCGTATTGAGGAGGCAACGGTGGCACCCAAGAGGTTCAGCAACCCCTTCCACGGGGTGGTGGACATGATCACCGAGATGAACAGGATGTCGGACACGATCTCGACGATCGAGACCACCCAGGTGGGTGAGCGCGAGAGGACGTTCGCCGACGCCTGGAGCCCGTCCACGGACATCATGGCCAAGGGCCGCGACCTCGTCATCCGGGCGGAGCTGCCCGGGGTCAAGGAGACCGACGTGTCCGTCAGCCTCGCGCACGGCGTGCTCGTCATCAGCGGCGAGCGGCACCGCGAGGAGGACGACTCCACGATCTACTACACGTCCGAGCGCTTCATGGGCTCGTTCCGGCGTGAGATCAGCCTCCCCGAGGACGTCGAGGACAAGGACGTCGAGGCGGCCTTCGGTGACGGCCTCCTGGAGGTCGTCGTCCACGGTGGCGCCCACACCGGCGGCCCCCGGCAGATCGCGATCAAGAAGCGCGGTCGGCCGCGCGGACGCCCGCTGTAGGGCGAGCGGAAGGAGGGAGCCCGTGACCGGCGACGGTCACGGGCTCCCTTCGTTCGCGGGGTCCGACCTCAGAACGTCCGGTCGGCCGCGTACGGGCCGATCACGGCGAGCGCCCTCGGGCGGGCCAGCAGCTCGGCGGCGACCCCGGCGACGTCGTCCAGCGTGACGGCGTCGAACAGGGCCAGGTCCTCGTCGATGGAGAAGTGGCGCGGCTGGGTGAGCTCGTGGGCGAGCAGGCGGCCCATCCGGGCGTTGGTGCCCTCGCTGCCGAGCACCATGGCGCCCTGGATCTGGCCCTTGGCGCGGGTCAGCTCCTCCGGAGTGATCCCGGACGCGGCGACCTTGGCCAGCTCGTCGCGGCAGACGCCGATGACCTCGTCGGCCTTCTCCGGCAGGCAGCCCGCGTAGATCTGGAAGGTTCCGGTGTCGGCGTAGGCCGTGTGGTACGCGTGCACCGCGTAGGCCAGGCCGCGCTTCTCCCGCACCTCCTGGAAGAGACGCGACGACATGCCGCCGCCCAACGCGGCGCTGAGCAGGCGCAGGGCGTGCCAGCGCGGGTCGGTGCGGGTCAGCCCCTCCGAACCCAGGATGATGTGCGCCTGCTCGGTCTCACGCGGCTGCACGACCGTGCCACCGAAGGTCCGGACCGGTTCCCCGGCCCCGCGCGGGCGGGACGGGCGGGCGTCACCGGCGGCGCCGAGGCGGTTCGCGAACATGGCGCGGACCTGCTCCACGACGCTCTCGTGGTCCAGGCTGCCCGCAGCCGTCACGATGAGCTCCGAGGGCACGTAGGCGTCCCGGTACTGCTCGGCGATACGCTCGCGGGAGAGCGCCTTGATCGTGTCGGTCGTGCCGAGGATCGGGCGTCCCAGCGGGGTGTCACCGAAGAAGTGCTCCGCGAAGACGTCGTCCACCAGGTCGGCGGGCTCGTCCTCGTACATGGCGATCTCCTCCAGGATCACGCCGCGCTCGGTCTCCACCTCCCCCTCGTCCAGGACCGAGTTGGCGACCATGTCGCCCACCACGTCCACCGCGAGCGGCAGGTCCCGGTCGAGGACCTTCGCGTAGTAGCAGGTGTGTTCCTTGGTGGTGTACGCGTTGTGGTCGGCGCCCACCCCGTCCAGCAGCGCGGAGATCTCCAGCGCCGAACGGGTCCCGGTCCCCTTGAAGAGCAGGTGCTCCAGGAAGTGCGCCGACCCCGCGTGCGCGGAGTCCTCGTCACGGGAGCCGGTGGTCGCGGAGACACCGAAGGCGGCGGAGCGGCCCCCGGGAACGTTCTCGGTGACCACGCGCAGGCCGCCGGGCAGCACCGTCCGACGCACCAGACCGGAACCGCCGTCGGGCTCCAGCAGCGTGACGGTCGTGCCCGGCTCCTGCTCGGCGGCGATGGGGACAGAACTCATGGATCCTTCTTCTTCGCGTCGGGACATCCAGCAGAGCATACGCCCGGGACGACGGCGGGGCGGCCGCGTCGTGCAGACGCGACCGCCCCGTACAGGGTCACACAGGTGTGGATCAGGTGTTCTCGGAACGCCCGCCCGAGCTGCGGCGACGGCGGCGGCGCGGGGCGCCCTCGCCCTTGTCGTCGCCCTTCTCGTCGTCCTCGTCCGCGTCCGCGGCCGCGGGGGCCTCGGCCCTGTCGGACTTGGCGGCGGTCTCGGACTCCACGACCTCGACCGGGACCAGGGAGAGCTTCCCGCGGTCGTCGATCTCGCGGATCTCGACCTGGATCTTCTCACCGATGCTGATCACGTCGTCGAGGTTCTCGATGCGCTGGCCGCCGTGCAGCTTGCGGATCTGCGAGATGTGCAGCAGACCGTCCTTGCCGGGCAGCAGCGAGACGAACGCGCCGAAGGCGGTCGTCTTGACGACGGTGCCCAGGTAGCGGTCGCCCACCTCGGGCATGGTCGGGTTCGCGATCTGGTTGATCGTGTCCCGGGCCGCCTCGGCGGAGGGGCCGTCGGTGGCACCGATGTAGATGGTGCCGTCGTCCTCGATCGAGATGTCCGCGCCGGTGTCGTCCTGGATCGAGTTGATCATCTTGCCCTTCGGGCCGATGACCTCACCGATCTTCTCGACGGGCACCTTGACGGTGAGGATGCGCGGGGCGTTCGGGCTCATCTCGGCCGGACGCTCGATGGCCTCCTGCATGACGTCGAGGATGGCCAGACGGGCGCCGCGGGCCTGCTGGAGCGCCAGGGCCAGCTGCTCGGCGGGGATGCCGTCGAGCTTGGTGTCCAGCTGGAGCGCCGTGATGAGCTCCCGGGTGCCGGCGACCTTGAAGTCCATGTCACCGAAGGCGTCCTCGGCACCGAGGATGTCGGTCAGCGTGACGAACTCGTCGCCCTCGCTGATCAGACCCATGGCGATACCGGACACCATCTCCTTGAGCGGCACGCCGGCCGCCATCAGGGACATGGTGGAGGCGCAGACCGAACCCATCGAGGTGGAGCCGTTGGACCCGAGGGCCTCGGACACCTGGCGGATGGCGTACGGGAACTCCTCGCGGGCGGGCAGAACCGGCAGCAGGGCCCGCTCGGCCAGGGCGCCGTGCCCGATCTCGCGCCGCTTGGGCGAGCCCACCCGACCGGTCTCACCGGTGGAGTAGGGCGGGAAGTTGTAGTTGTGCATGTAGCGCTTGGTCTTGTCCGGGTTGAGCGTGTCAACCGTCTGCTCCATGCGCAGCATGTTCAGCGTGGTGACGCCCATGATCTGGGTCTCGCCACGCTCGAAGAGGGCCGAACCGTGCACGCGGGGCAGGATGCCCACCTCGGCGCTCAGCTGACGGATGTCCTTGGGACCACGGCCGTCGATGCGGACCTTGTCGCGCAGGACGCGCTCACGCATGAGCTGCTTGCTGAGGCTGCGGAAGGCGGCGCTGATCTCCTTCTCGCGGCCCTCGAAGTCCTCGGCCAGCTTCTCGGCGGCCGACGCCTTGATCTTGTCGAGCTCGGCCTCGCGGTCCTGCTTGTCCGCGATGGTGAGCGCCTTGGCGAGCTCCTCGCGAACGGCGCCCTCGACGGCGGCGTAGGCGTCGTCCTCGTAGTCGAGGAAGATCGGGAACTCGCCCTGCTCACGGCTGGCCTGGTCGGCGACGGCCTGCTGGGCCTTGCACAGCACCTTGATGAAGGGCTTGGCGGCCTCGAGGCCCTCGGCCACGGTCTGCTCGTTGGGGCCGACGGCGCCCTCGGCGACCAGCTTCAGGGTCCGGGTGGTGGACTCCGCCTCGACCATCATGATCGCGACGTCGCCGTCCTCCAGGACGCGGCCGGCGACGACCATGTCGAAGGTGGCGCCCTCAAGCTCGGCGTGGGTGGGGAAACCGACCCACTGGCCGTCGATCAGCGCGACCCGGACGCCGCCGAGCGGGCCGGAGAAGGGCAGACCGGCGATCTGCGTGGACATCGAGGCCGCGTTGATGGCGACGACGTCGTACAGGTGCTCGGGGTGCAGCGACAGGATCGTCTCGACGATCTGGATCTCGTTGCGCAGGCCCTTCTTGAAGGAGGGGCGCAGCGGACGGTCGATCAGACGGCAGGTGAGGATGGCGTCCTCGGAAGGACGGCCCTCACGCCGGAAGAAGGAGCCGGGGATGCGGCCAGCGGCGTACATCCGCTCCTCGACGTCCACCGTCAGGGGGAAGAAGTCGAGGTTCTCCTTGGGGCGCTTCGAGGCCGTGGTGGCCGACAGGACGACGGTCTCGTCGTCCAGGTAGACCGTGGCCGAACCGGCGGCCTGACGGGCCAGACGGCCGGTCTCGAAGCGGATGGTGCGGGTGCCGAACTTGCCGTTGTCGATGACGGCTTCGGCCGAGTAAACGCCCTCCATGGGCGACCTCCTGTTACACGTTGCGGGCGCCGCGCCGGACCCTCTCCGGGTCCGTGGCACGGCGATACTGATCCCGTGTCGTGCCCCGGAGGTGATGACGGTCGGTCATCGATCGAAGCCCACGGCCCGCCCGTACGGGCGATGTCCGGAGACCACTACCGAGGACCGACCCCTGGGTCCGGGGTGGCGGCACGGGTGGTGCGGGTGGCGTCCGTCGCGGACACCACTCTGGTCACACCTTACTAACAAAGAGGGAGCGGCCGAAGCCACTCCCTCCGAAACGACCTAGCGGCGCAGGCCCAGACGCTCGATGAGCGAGCGGTAGCGGGTGATGTCCTGCTTGGCCACGTACTTGAGCAGACGGCGGCGACGGCCGACCATCAGGAGCAGGCCACGACGGCTGTGGTGGTCGTGCTTGTGGTCCTTCAGGTGCTCGGTGAGCTCGGTGATGCGGTGCGTGAGCAGCGCGATCTGGACCTCGGGGGAGCCGGTGTCACCTTCGACGGTGGCGTACTCGGCGATGATCTTTTCCTTGGTGGCGGTGTCGATCGACACGACGCTCCTTCACTGAGAAGTCGGTACGCAGGGGCGAACCCCGGTACGTGGCAGGGTTCAGACGCGGTGACCGCGCGTACGAGCAGTCACCGTCGCGTGTGGTGCGCGCGGCCCTCCGCCGATGGCGTGGGTGCACCGCGCTCCCGCCGCGTCCGCTCCCCGGAGGGGGCGTGACTGACCGCGGGCACACGTGGACGGACCCCACCCTACCGCAGGCTCTGTGGCGCGGAACCCGGTTCCCCGGTGACGCCCGACTCAGGCGACGCCGAGGACCTCACGGCAGCGGTCGACGTCGCGGCGCATCGCCACGATGAGCGCGTCGATGTCCTCGAACCGCTCCTGACCCCGGATGCGCGCGGTGAAGTCCACCGCCATGCGCAGTCCGTACAGCTCCAGGTCGTCGCGGTCCAGGGCGTAGGCCTCCACCGTACGCTCGGCCCCGTCGAACGTGGGGTTGGTGCCCACCGAGATCGCCGCGGGCCACCGTGCCTCGTGCCCCTCGACCGGCTCCAGTCGGCTGAGCCACCCCGCGTACACGCCGTCACCGGGCACGGCGGTGTCCGGGTGCAGGTCGGCGTTGGCGGTGGGGAACCCCAGGAGCTCGCGGCCCCGGGCGGCACCGTGCACGATCTCGCCGGACACCCGGTGCGGGCGGCCCAGGAGTTCGGCGGCCGCGGCCACGTCCCCCTCGTCGAGCAGCGCGCGCACGCGCGTGGAGGTGATGGTGTCGCCCTCGACCACCAGGCGCACGCCGTCCACCACGAAGTCGTACTTCTCCCCCAGTTCGGCCAGCGCGGCGACGTCCCCGGCCGCCCGGTGGCCGAAGCGGAAGTCCTCACCGACCACGACAGCCGCGGCGCCGAGCCGATCGGAGAGCACGCCGCGGACGAACTCCTCGGCGCCGAGCGAGGACAGGGCCTCGTCGAAGGGCAGGACGCACACGGCGTCGACCCCGAGGGACGCCATGAGCTCGACCCTTCGGTCGACCGGTGTCAGGACCGCCGGGGTGGACCCGCGCAGTACGCGTTCGGGGTGGGGGTCGAAGGTGACCGCGACCACCGGCAGGCCGAGGCGGTCGGCGTGGCCGCGCGCGGCGGCCAGGATCGCCTGGTGTCCCCGGTGCACGCCGTCGAAGACACCGACCGCCACCACGGACCGTCCCCAGTCGGAGGGAGTGTCCCCCAGCCCGTCCCATCGCAGCACGTTCGGTCCCCTTCGGTCACGTTCGGTTGGTCAGAGTCCAGCGTGCCACGTCGGGCCCCCCGCTTCCGCCACGCGTCCGCCGGGGGATCCCGGTCAGGCCGGTGAGAAGACCACGACCGGCTTCATGTGGCCCGGGCGGTTCTCGCCCAGGGCGACCACGGTGCCGTCCGGCGCGAACAACCCCACGGGACCGTCGCCCAGGGAGCTCTCGCTGATCCGGTTCCCGTGGCGGATCGCACGGGTCTCGGCCTCGTCCATGGTGCGGACCGGGAACGCGGCTGCCACGGCCTGGGCCAGGGGGACCTGGGTGAACTCCTTGGCGAGTTCGTCGAGCGTGCGGGCCTGGGACAGGTCGTAGGGGCCCACCCGGGTGCGGCGCAGGGCGGTGAGGTGCCCGCCCACGGCCAGGTCCGCGCCCATGTCGCGCGCGAGCGCGCGGATGTAGGTGCCGCTGGAGCCGGTGATCACCGCGTCCACGTCCACGAAGCCGTCCGGGGTGTGCCGCACGGCGGTCACGTCGAACTGGGAGATGGTGACCGTCCGCGCCCTGAGCGCCACCTCCTTGCCCTCACGGGCCGACTTGTAGGCGCGCTTGCCGTCCACCTTGATCGCGCTGACCTGCGGCGGGACCTGCTGGATCGGGCCGGTGAGCTTCGCGACGGCGGCGCGCACGTCGGCGTCGGTGACGGCGGAGGCGTCCACCCGGGCTCCGGGCTCACCCTCGGCGTCGTCGGTGTTGGTGACCAGGCCGAGGCGGATCGTGGCCTCGTAGGTCTTCTCGGTCAGGGTCAGGTGACCGAGCAGCTTGGTGCCCTTCTCGATCCCCAGGACCAGGACCCCGGTGGCCATCGGGTCCAGGGTGCCCGCGTGGCCCACGCGTCGGGTGCGCGCCAGACCCCGGGTCTTCGCGACCACGTCGTGTGAGGTCCAGTCGGCGGGCTTGTCGACGACCACGACACCGCTGTCGGCCATGGGGGCTCCTTCTGGGAGAGGGGCGGCGGCCGCTGCCGCCGCCCCGGGGGGTCTGGGTTACTCGTCGTCCTCGTCCTCGTCCTCACGAGGCGCCTTGTACGGGTCGGCTTCACCCGCGTGCTTGGCTCCGGTGGCCTTCTGGGCCACCTCCTCGTCGGACCTGCGCGCCTCGACCAGCAGCTTCTCGATGTGCTGGGCGTTCTCCTGCACCTCGTCGATGACGAAGGTCAGGCTGGGCGTGTGGCGGATGCCGGTCTGGCGACCGACCTCGCTGCGGATCACGCCCTTGGCGCTCTCCAGCGCGGCCGCGCTGGCCGCCTTCTCCTCGGGGGTGCCGAACACCGTGTAGTACACCGTGGCGTCCCGCAGGTCCGCGGTGATCCGGGCGTCGGTCACGGTGACGAATCCCAGGCGCGGGTCCTTGATTCGCCGGTCCAGCATCTCGGCGACGATCCGCTGGATTCGGTCGGCGATCTTTCGCGCGCGTGCGGCGTCAACCATCGTCAGTCTTCCTCTTCGTTGAAGAGCCGCTGCCTGGCGGAGAGCAGCTCCAGTTCGGGACGGCCCGCGACGAAACGCTCGCAGGTGTCCATCTGGTCCCGGGCGTGCGCGGCGGTCGGCGCGACCACCGCGACACCGATCCTGGCCCGACGGTAGAGGTCGTGTTCCCCGACTTCGGAGACCGACACCGAGAACTTCCGTCGCAGTTCGGCGATGACCGGCCGGACCAGCGAACGCTTCTGTTTGAGCGAGTGGACGTCTCCGAGGAGCACGTCCAGTGTCAGCGCCCCAACGTACAAGTGATCACCTGTGGTGTTGTGTGAGCCGTCAAAGGCGGGGCCCCGGACACGATCGTCCGGGGCCCCAGGTGGATCAGTCCTCGCGACTAGTCGCGGGGCTTCTCCTGCATCTCGTAGGTCTCGATGACGTCCTCGACCCGGATGTCGTTGTAACCGACACCGATACCGCACTCGAAGCCCTCGCGGACCTCGGTGGCGTCGTCCTTGAACCGACGCAGCGACTCGACGTTGAGGTTCTCGGAGATGACCTTGCCCTCGCGGATGAGCCGTGCCTTCGTGTTGCGGCGGATGATCCCGTCGCGGACGATGGAACCGGCGATGTTGCCGATCTTCGGCACCTTGAAGACCTCGCGGACCTCGGCGCTGCCGAGCTGGACCTCCTCGTAGATGGGCTTGAGGAGACCCTTGACCGCGGCCTCGACCTCGTCGATGGCCTGGTAGATGACCGAGTAGTACCGGATGTCGACGCCCATGCGGTCCGCCAGCTGGCTGTTCTTGCCCTCGGGCCGAACGTTGAAGCCGACGATGATCGCGTCCGCGGACGACGCCAGGTTGATGTCGTTCTGCGTGATGGCACCGACGCCGCGTCCGATGATCCGGATGCTGACCTCGTCGCCACCGGCGTCGATCTTGAGCAGCGACTCCTCGAGTGCCTCGACCGAACCGGACATGTCGCCCTTGATGAGGAGGAGCAGCTCGGAGCGCTCGCCCTCCTTGATGGCGGACTGCCAGTTGTCGAGGGTGACCCGGCGGGCCGACTTCGCCTGCTGGGCGAAGCGCTCGCGTGCCTCGCGCTGCTGGGCGATCTGACGGGCCACGCGGTCGTCCTTGACGACCAGGAAGCTGTCACCGGCGCTGGGCACGTTGGTCAGACCCAGGACCTGGACCGGACGGGACGGCTCGGCCGACTGCACGTTCTCGCCGTGCTCGTCGAGCATGGCGCGGACGCGGCCGAAGGCGTCGCCACAGACGATGGAGTCACCGACGTTGAGCGTGCCGCGCTGGACCAGCACCGTGGCCATGGAACCGCGACCGCGGTCCAGGTAGGCCTCGATGGCCAGACCCTGAGCGTCCATGTCCGGGTTGGCCTGGAGGTCCAGGGCCGCGTCGGACGTGAGGACGATCGACTCGAGCAGGGCGTCGATGTTGTCGCCCTTGAGCGCGGAGATGTCCACGAACTGGACGTCGCCGCCGTACTCCTCGGCCACGAGGCCGTACTCGGTCATCTGGGCGCGCACCCGCTGCGGGTCCGCTCCCTCGACGTCGATCTTGTTGACCGCGACCACGATCGGCACCTCGGCCGCCTTGGCGTGGTCGATGGCCTCGGCCGTCTGCGGCTTGACGCCGTCGTCGGCCGCCACGACCAGGACCGCGACGTCGGTGACCTTCGCACCACGGGCACGCATGGCGGTGAACGCCTCGTGACCGGGGGTGTCGATGAAGGTGATCTTGCGCTCTTCGCCGTCCACCTCGGTCGCGACCTGGTAGGCACCGATGTGCTGGGTGATTCCGCCGGCCTCGCCGCTGACGACGTTGCTCTTGCGGATGGTGTCCAGCAGTCGGGTCTTACCGTGGTCGACGTGACCCATGACGGTGACCACGGGCGGACGCGGACGCAGCTCGGCGTCGCCTCCCTCGTTCTCACCGAACTCGATGGAGAAGGACTCGAGCAGCTCGCGGTCCTCGTCCTCGGGGCTCACGACCTCGATCGTGTACTTCAGCTCCTCGCCGAGCAGCTGGAGCGTCTCGTCGGGCAGCGACTGGGTCGCGGTGACCATCTCGCCCAGGTGCATCATGACCTGGACCAGCGACGCCGGGTTGACGTCGATCTTGTCGCCGAAGTCCGAGAGCGAGGCGCCACGGGACAGACGGATGACCTGGTTGTTGCCGCTCGGGATCTTCACGCCGCCGAAGGACGGGGCCTGGAGGTCGTTGAACTCCTGACGCCGCTGCTTCTTGGACTTGCGCGCACGCCCGGGACGACCGCCCGGACGACCGAACGCACCGGCCGTTCCGCCACCGCGACCGCGACCGCCGCCACCGGGACGACCACCGAAGCCGCCGGGACGACCGCCGCCGCCACCGGGACGCGGACCCGCACCGGCGGGAGCGCCACCACGGCCGCGGCCACCGCCGCCACCGGGACGACCGCCGCCGGCACCGCCACGGCCGCCGCCAGCGGGCGCGGCCGGACGGGACGAGGGCATGTTCATCGGGCTGGGACGCGGACCGCCGGGACGCGGAGCGCCGCCGCCACCCGGGCGCGGAGCACCGCCACCGGGACGGGGAGCGCCCGCGGCACCGCCGGGACGCGGGGCGCGCTGTTCGCCGCCGCCCTGCGGGCCACCGGGACGGGGACCCGGACGCGGGCCACCGGCACCGCCGGGACGCGGAGCGCCGCCGCCGGGACGGGGAGCGCGCTGTTCGCCGCCGCCCTGCGGGCCACCGGGACGGGGACCCGGGCGCGGACCGGCGGCACCGCCGGGACGCGGGGCGGAGGGCTTGGAGCCCATGCCCGAGGCGTTGGACGCGAACGGATTGTTGCCCGGACGCGGGCCCGGACGGGGACCGCCCGGACGCGGGCTGCGGCCGCCGTCACGGCCACCCTCGCGTCCGCCACCCTCACGGCCGCCGGAACGCTCCGGACGGTCACCGCGCTGGGGACGGTCGCCACGGGCGCCGCCCTGGGCACCGCCGGGCTTGGGGCCGCCGGGACGCGGAGCGTCGCCGCGGGCAGCCCTCGGAGCCGGCTTGGGGCCGGGCTTCGGAGCGGACTCGGGCCGCTCGGCGGGCTTCTCGAAATGCGGAACCGCGGGCTTCTCCACCGGCGCGGCGGGCTTCTCGACCGGAGCGGCCGGCTTCTCGGCCGGGGCCTCGGTCTTGGGGGCCGCGGGGCGCGCGGCCGGGCCGGGCTTCGGGCCCGGCTTGGGCGCGGGGCCGGGCTTGGGAGCCGCGGGACGCGCCGAACCTTCGGCGGCGGGCTTGGGACCGGGCTTGGCCGATCCGCCCTTCTTGCCGCCGTCGGAACCGTTGTCGAAAGCTTCTTGCAGGCGTCGAACGACGGGGGCCTCTATCGTCGAGGACGCCGAACGGACGAATTCGCCCATCTCGTTGAGCTTGGCCAGCACGGCCTTGCTCTCTACACCGAACTCCTTGGCGAGTTCGTACACCCGGACCTTCGCCACACTTCTCCTTCAGCTTCGGTCCGGGACATGGGCTTGTGCCGGACCGTCGTTAGCTCGAGTTACTCATCGCTGCGTACTCATCAGGCGCTCATCGCAATCTCGACCTGCTTCCTCATCGCTACACAACAATGGGCCAGCTCATAGGTGCCGACACAGCACTACACGCCGACCTCGGTCACATCAACCACGGAGTCGGCGCGGACATTCCAACCCTATCCGGAACCGAGCGGAGCTCGGTCAAGCGGGGGCGTCACCAAGCAGGGACCTCACAAGTGAGACGTCCCACCCGGTGGCGCCACCACCGTTCCGGTTCCGGAAGGCACGGGACCATGCTCTGCGGCGTTCGGCGAGCTCCAGGCATCGCCGATCGTCGTGCAGATAGGCGCCGCGCCCCGGACGTCGACCTCGGGTGTCGGGCGTGATGACCGTGCCCACGGCCACCAGCCGCACGAGGTCGGACTGGACTGTCCGCGACCGGCACCCCACGCAGGTACGCACGGGGCGGTCAGGACCGTCTCCGGCCACCCTATCGCGTCGGGACATGGGCGCGACCCGATTAACCGGCCGAAGGGGTGTCTTCGTCCCCCCGGACGGCCTCGTCCGCGTCCTCGGCCGGGTCCCGCGCGGGCTCGGCGTCGGAGCGGATGTCGATACGCCAGCCGGTCAGCCGAGCGGCGAGACGGGCGTTCTGGCCCTCCTTGCCGATCGCCAGCGACTGCTGGTAGTCCGGCACGACCACGCGGGCCACCCGGGCGGCCATGTCGAGGATCTCGACCGAGTTGACCCGGGCCGGGGAGAGGGCGTTGGCGACGAACACGGCGGGGTCCTCGGAGTAGTCGACGATGTCGATCTTCTCTCCGTGGAGCTCGGCCATGACGTTGCGGACCCGGCTGCCGAGCGGGCCGATGCAGGCACCCTTGGCGTTGACGCCGCCCCGGTTGGATCGGACCGCCATCTTCGTGCGGTGGCCGGCCTCGCGGGCGATCGCGGCGATCTCCACGGTGTGGTCCGCGATCTCGGGGACCTCCAGCTCGAAGAGTTTGCGCACCAGGTTGGGGTGGGTGCGCGAGAGGGTGACCGAGGGACCGCGGTGGCCCTTGCGGACCTGCACCACGTAGGCGCGCAGACGCTCGCCGTGGGTGTAGTCCTCGGTGGGGACCTGCTCCTGCGGGGGCAGGACGGCCTCGATCTTGCCGAGGTCGACCAGGACGTTGCGCGGGTCGTTGCCCTGCTGGATGATCCCGGAGACGATGTCGTGCTCGCGTCCGGCGAACTCGCCGAGGGTCAGCTCGTCCTCGGCGTCGCGCAGACGCTGGAGGATGACCTGCTTGGCGGTGGAGGTCGCGATGCGACCGAACCCGGTGGGGGTGCCGTCGAACTCACCGACGACCTCGCCCTCCTCGTCGGTCTCGGAGACCCAGACGACCACGTGGCCGGTGGAACGGTTCAGCTCCACGCGGGCCTTCTTGTCGGGGCCCTCCTCGCGGTGGTAGGCGATCAGGAGGGCGTCCTCGATGGCCTTGGCCACGAGCTCGACGGCGATGTCCTTCTCGCGCTCCAGGCTGCGCAGGACACTCATGTCAATATCCATGGGGCTCCCCCTCTAGTCCGCCGCGTCGGTGTCGGCTTCGCGACGGAATTCCACCTGGACCTTGGCCTTGGCGATCGTGTCGTAGGCCAGGGTGCGGGGGCGGCCCCTGACGTCCAGGGTGACGCCCTGGTCGTCGGACCCGGTGACGCGCCCGGTGAGGTCGCCGCCCTCGACGAGGGAGACCTTCACCAGACGCCCCTGGGAGCGCCGCCAGTGGCGCGGCAGCGTCAGCGGACGGTCCACCCCCGGGGAGGTGACCTCCAGCACGTAGGGCTGCTCGCCCATGACGTCGGAGGCGTCCAGGCTCTCGTTGACGGCCTGGCTGACCTCACCGACGGTGTCCAGGTCGACCCCGTCGTCGGAGTCGACGACCACGCGCAGCACCCGGCGTTTGCCCGCGGGTGTCAGCTCGACGGCCTCCAGGTCCAGTCCGGCCTCGGCCAGTACCGGCTCAAGCAGCTCGGCGATGCGCTCGTTGCGCGCCTGCGCTCCCATGCGTGATTAGCCCCTCAAACGGCGAAATCCCGCCCGCTCGGCTGTGTGCCGTTGAACGGGGCGGTCCAGCTCTGTACGTAGTCTTCGTCGAATCCGCTCGACGCCCCCGTGCGGGCAGCGTGAGCGCCGCGCGTCGCGTGCGACGGCGGTTGTGGTGCAAGGGTATCCACACCTGAGCGGCGCCCAGGTCGGTACACGCGGACGGGGGGTGGTCGCGGACCGGGGTCGGCCCCGCGGGAACACCGTCCTGGCAGGGGGTGCCGGTACGACCCGTGCCCGTCCCCGACCGTGGAAAGATGGGGGCTGACCGCCGGTGACGGCGGTCCAGTCGACGCCGTGGGGTACGGGAGGAGAGCGCGCGTGGACCAGGGAAACGCCAGCGGTCGCACGGCGCCCGGGCTGACGAGGAGGTCCTTCGCGGCCCGGAGCCTCGTGCTGACGGGTGTCGCCGTGACCGGCTCCGTCGCGGGAGCGGTCGGGGTGACCGGATGCGCCGGGGCCGACTGGTACCCGTTCGACGTCACGCCGGACGTCGCCGTCCTGCGCTCGCTCATCCGGGAGAAGGAGCGGGCGATCGTCCGGCACGAGGCCGCGCTGGCACACGGCACGGGCCCGGCGGAGCTGCTGGAGCGGCTGCTGGAGGACCACGCCACCCACCTGGACGCGCTGTTGGACGCCCTGCCCGAAGGGGTGGAGGCGCACGACGACACCGAGGCCGCCGAGGACGGGGCCCCGACCTCGGCGGCGGACCCCGCGCTGGAGGCCGTGCCCGACGTCCCGGGGCTGCGCGCCCTCGCCGCCGCCGCGACCAGCGCCCGGCTCGACCAGGCCGCGGCCGTGACCGACCCCGGTCTGGCCCAGCTCGTGAGCGGGATCGGCGCCTGCGAGGCCGGGCACGCCCACCTGCTCGCGCGTGCCTGAGCGGTCACGGGGGCGACGGCGCGGCGCACGGTGCCGAAGGGACGGCGGCGGAAGAAGTCGAGGAACATCCCAGGGACGTCCGAGCGGCGTGAAGGTGGAAGGAAGGTAGTCAGGTGAGCGAGAGCCCCACGCCCGCGCAGGGCTCCGGGGAGACCGGTGCGGACGCCTCCCCCTCCGAGAGCGGTGACCCCACCGGCGCGGCCCTGGCGGAGGCCCTGAGGGCCGAGCACGCCGCCGTGTACGGGCACGAGTTCATCGGCGGCGCCGCCGGTGACCGGACCCGCCGTGAGCGGGCCTCGGCGTCCGCCTACGAGCACAAGGCGCTCCGGGACTCCCTGCACGCGGCCTCCGTGGAGCGCGGTGTGGACCCCCCGGCCGCGCTCGCCTCCTACCCGCTGCCCGAGGGGCGCGACGGCGGCGACATGGACGACTTCGCCGTTCGGCTGGAGGAGACCACCATGAGCGCCTACCTGTGGCTGAGCTCGTCCGCCGACACCGACCTGCGGGTCACGGCGGCACGCAGTCTCCAGGAGGCGACGGTGCGTTCGCTGGAGTGGGGCGCCGAGCTCGACCCCCTCCCCGCCTTCGACCACGGCTGACCAGCGCTGCCGGGGTCCGCTCCGGACACACGAAGGGGGCTCCCGAGCGCACCGGCGCGGGAGCCCCCTCCCCGTTCGTGCCGCGCCCTACCCGGCGCAGGCGGCGACGGTGCTCTCGACGATCTCGCCGACCGGCACGTCGGTGCGCTCACCGGTGCGGCGGTCGCGCAGCTCGACCAGGCCGTCCTTGAGGCCACGGCCGACGATGACCACGGTCGGGATCCCCAGCAGCTCGGCGTCGTTGAACTTCACGCCGGGGGCGGCCTTGCGGTCGTCGACGAGCACGCGCAGGCCGCGCGCCTCCAGCTCTCCGCCGATTCGCAGGGCCTCCTCGACCTCGCCGCCCTTGCCGGTGCCGACCACGTGCACGTCGGCGGGGGCGATCTCCCGAGGCCAGACGATGCCCTTGTCGTCGTGCGACTGCTCGACCACGGAGGCGACGGCACGGGAGACGCCGATGCCGTAGGAGCCCATCGTGACGCGGCGGGGCTTGCCGTCCGGGCCGAGGGCGTCCAACTTGAAGGCGTCGGTGTACTTGCGGCCGAGCTGGAAGATGTGCCCGATCTCGATGCCGCGCGCCGTGTACAGGGTGCCCCGGCCGTCGGGCGAGGCGTCGCCGTCGCGCACCTCGGCGACGTCGATGGTGCCGTCCGGGGTGAAGTCGCGTCCGGCCACGAGGTCGAGCACGTGGTGGTCGGTGCGGTCGGCGCCGGTCACCCACGAGGTGCCGGTGGCCACGCGCGGGTCGACGAGGTAGCGGACCTTGTTGTCCAGCAGGGCGCGCGGGCCGATGTAGCCCTTGGCCAGGAACGTGTTGGCGGCGAAGTCGGCGTCGTCCAGGAGCGCGACCTCGGTGGGCTCCAGGGCGGCCTCCAGGCGCTTGAGGTCGACCTCGCGGTCACCGGGCAGGCCGATGCCGAGGAGCTCCCACTCCTTGCTGCCCGGGGCGCGGGTCTTGACAAGGACGTTCTTGAGGGTGTCGGCCTCGGTGAAGTCGCGGTCGAGCCCGGCGCCGTTGAGGAAGTCCACCAGGGTCTGGATGGTGGCGGTGCCGGGGGTGTGGTGGACCCGGGCCTCGGGCAGCCCCTCCACGGAGCCCTCAGCCGGGGCAGGGGTCCGCACGGCCTCGACGTTGGCCGCGTAGTCGGACTCCGTGCTGCGCACGAAGGTGTCCTCGCCGGTGGGCGCGACGGCCAGGAACTCCTCGGAGGCCGAGCCGCCCATGGCGCCGGAGGTCGCGGAGACGATGACGTAGTCCAGGCCCAGCCGGTCGAAGATCCGGATGTAGGCGGCCCGGTGCTGGTCGTAGGACTGCTGGAGGCCCTCGTCGTCGGTGTCGAAGGAGTAGGAGTCCTTCATGTGGAACTCGCGGCCGCGCAGCACGCCGGCGCGCGGGCGGGCCTCGTCGCGGAACTTCTCCTGGATCTGGTAGAGCACGACCGGGAAGTCCTTGTAGGACGAGTACTCGCCCTTGACGAGGAGGGTGAAGAGCTCCTCGTGGGTGGGGCCGAGGAGGTAGTCGGCGCCCTTGCGGTCCTTGAGGCGGAAGAGGGTGTCGCCGTACTCCTCCCAGCGCCCGGTGGTCTCGTAGAACTCCTTGGGGAGCAGCGCGGGCAGCAGGACCTCCTGGCCGCCGATCGCGTTCATCTCCTCGCGCACGACGCGCGCGACGTTCTCCAGGACGATCTTGCCCAGGGGCAGCCAGGTGTAGATGCCGGGGGCGGCGCGGCGGACGTACCCGGCGCGGACGAGGAGCTTGTGGCTCGGCACCTCGGCGTCCGCCGGGTCCTCACGCAGGGTGCGCAGGAACAGGTTCGACATCCGCAGTAGCACGGCCACTCCTCGGTGATCGCGCCCCGGAGGGCGCGGGTTGGGACTTCTGGGGAACCCCAGGCTAGCGCTCCTTCGAGGGGGTTCGCGCGCCAGTTTCCGAAGGCTCCCGACTGCGCCTAACGTTGGGGGATCGTGCGGACCGGGGTGGGGGACATGGGCAGACGTGTGCGTGACAGGGTCGAGGCGGAGGAGGAGGTCTCGGTGGTGCCCGGGGTCGACCTGCTCGCTGACGCGGACCGCGCCAACTCGTGGTTCCTGCTGGTGGAGGGCACACCGCAGTCGCACGTGGACCTGTCCGACCCCGGATACCTGGACTTCTCGTACGTGCGGCGGATCGCGCACGCGGTCGACCTGGTCGCGCCGGAGGGTGAGCCGGTCGAGGCGTTGCACCTGGGTGCCGGGGCCCTGACGGTGGCCCGGTACGTGGCGCACACGCGCCCGGGGTCGCGTCAGCGCGCGGTGGACGTGGACGCGGCGCTGGTGGAGCTGGTGCGACGGCGTCTGCCGTGGGACCGCAGGGCCCAACTCCGAGTGGGGATCGGTGACGCCCGGGAGTGGATCAGCGCCAGGCACGAGGACGGCGCGGACCTGATCGTGTCCGACGTCTTCTCCGGGGCGCGGACCCCGGCCCGCCTGACCTCGGTGGAGTTCTACGCGGAGGCGGCGCGGGTGCTGCGGCCGGGCGGGTTCCTGGTGGTGAACGTCGGGGACGGCTACGCGCTGCGGCACACGCGCGCCCAGGTGGCCACGGTGCGTTCGGTGCTGCCGCACGTGGTGATGACCGCCGAACCGGGCATCCTGCGCGGGCGCCGGTTCGGCAACCTGGTGCTGGTGGCGGGCCACCGGCCGCTGCCGGTGGAGGAGCTGGGGCGGCTGGCGCACCGGGACCCCGAGATGGCCCGGCTGGTGGAGGGCGAGGACCTGGACCGGTTCCTCTCCGGCCACTCCCCCGTACACGACGCGGAGGCGAAGGACTCCCCCGCGCCGCCGACCGACCTCTTCTGACCTTCTCCGAGGCCGGACTACTCCGGGGGGAGTAGGCCCGCCCCCGAAGAGTCACCCTGAGGAGGACGGCGCCGCCGGTGCGGCCGCCGTACCGTCGTGGGCGTGGCAGCACTCCTCGCACGCGTTCCGCGTCCCACCCGCACCGACCTCCGGTTGACGGCCGCCCTCGTGTTCCTGTCGCTGGGCAGCACCCTGCTGGTCGAGGTGGTCGACCCGGTCCCCGAGGACCTGGACCCCCGGCCGTGGGGGTACGCCCTGATCCTCGCGGCCTGCCTGCCGGTCCTGTGGCGGACCGCCCTCCCCCGCACGGTCGCCGTGGTCTCGGTGGTGGCCGCCACCGTCTACTACCCGCTGGGCTTCCCCGACGGCATGGTGATGCTGTGCACCGCCGTGATGCTGTACACCGTGGTGCGCTGGGGGTACCGGGCCTTCGGGTGGACCCTGGGGGTCGGGCAGTTCGCGGCGGTCAACGCCTACGAGTTCCTGGCCACGGGCACCTACCGTCCCGAGGCGGTCGGGATCGTGGCGTGGGTGATGTTGCTGCTGTGCGCCGCCGAGGTGGTGCGCTGGCGCCAGGAGTACCTGAGGGCGGACCGCGAACGCGAGCTGGAGGCCGCCCGCACCCGCGAGGAGGAGCTGCTGCGCAGGGCCTCCGACGAGCGGCTGCGGCTGGCGCGCGACGTGCACGACACCGTGGCCCACAACATCTCCCTGATCAACGTGCAGGCCGGGACGGCGCTCTACCTGATGGAGATCCAGCCGGAGAGGGCCGTCGAGGCGCTGTCCACCATCAAGCAGACCAGCAAGGACACGCTGAGCGAGCTCAGGGCGATGCTGGGGGTGCTGCGCGCGGTGGACGAGGACGCGGCGGCGCCCCGGTCTCCGGTCCCGGGGCTGGACCGGGTCGGGGACCTGGTGGAGGGCGCCCGGGGCGCGGGACTGCCCACCGAGGTGGAGGTGACCGGGGAGGAGCGGCGGCTGTCCGTGGGCACCGAGGGGGTGGCCTACCGGGCCGTGCAGGAAGCGCTCACCAACGTGGTCCGCCACTCCGGGGCGGACGGTGCCCGGGTGCGGATCGACTACGGGCCCTCCCTGCTGACCGTCGAGGTCACGGACGACGGACACGGGACGGTGGGCCCGCCCGCCGTGGGCAACGGCATCACCGGGATGCGTGAGCGAGCCTCTCTCGTGGGCGGCTCGGTGGACGCCGGGCCCGTGGAGGGTGGAGGATTCCGGGTGCGGGTGCGGTTGCCGATCGACGGTGACCCCCGTGGTGAGACGGGGGGAACGGGTTGATCCGGGTACTGCTCGCGGACGACCAGGCGCTCGTGCGCGCGGGGTTCCGCGCGCTGTTGGACAGCGCGCCCGACATCCAGGTGGTCGCGGAGGCGGCCGACGGCGCGGAGGCGGTACGGCTCGCGCTGGCCGAACGCCCCGACGTGGTGCTGATGGACATCCGGATGCCGGAGGTGGACGGGCTGGACGCCACCGGGCGCATCCTCGCGGAACCGTCGCTGGAGCGGACCCGGGTCGTCATCCTCACCACGTTCGACCTTGACGAGTACATTTTCGAGGCGCTGCGCGGGGGCGCCAGCGGTTTCCTCGTGAAGGACACCGAGCCGCGCGACCTGCTCCAGGCGGTGCGGGTGGTGTTCGAGGGCGAGGCGCTGCTCTCCCCCGGGATCACCCGGCGGCTGATCTCCGACTTCGCCCGCCGCCCAGCGGGGGCGCCGCCCTCCTCCGTCCGGCTGAACGGGCTCACCGACCGCGAGCGGGAGGTCCTGGCTCTGGTCGGCCGGGGGATGTCCAACGAGGAGATCGCCCGGGAGCTGGTGCTCAGTCCGGCCACCGCCAAGACCCACGTCAGCCGCGCCATGGTGAAGCTGGGCGTGCGCGACCGGGCCCAGCTCGTGGTCCTCGCCTACGAGACGGCGTTGGTGACCCCCGGCTGGTCGCGGGACGGGTAGCGGCGGGGGCGGCGCCACCGCGCACCCGGGCGACCCTGAGGGCGCCTCGGGGTCGTCCCGTACGCCCCGGGGAGTAGGAGCGGACGGCGGAGTACCCCTCCGGACGGCCCTCGGATGCCGCCCTGGGGGCGATGCGCCGCCCCCGACCGTCGGCGGAGGCTGGGGGCGTCCCCACCGACGACCGCAGAGGCCCTCCCGTGTTCGACGATCCCCTCGTGCTCGCCCGGCTCCAGTTCGCGCTGACGGCGGCCACGCACTACGTGTTCGTGGCGCTCACGCTGGGGCTGGCTCCGTACATCCTCGGCACCCAGCTCGTGGCGACCCTGCGCGGGGACCGGTCCCGCATGGTCGCCGTGCGCTTCTGGGGCGGCCTGTACCTGGTCAACTACGGCATGGGCGTCCTGTCCGGTCTGGTGATGGAGCTCCAGCTCGCGCTGAACTGGAGCGGGCTGCACGAGACCTTCGGGTACACCTTCGCCGCTCCCCTGGCCGTCGAGACGATGACGGCGTTCTTCGTCGAGTCGACGTTCCTGGGGCTGTGGATCTTCGGCTGGGACCGCATGGGCCGGTGGGCGCACCTGTTCTGCTTCTCCGTGGTCACCGCGACGGCGTACTCCTCCGCGTGGTGGGTGCTGGTCTCCAACGGGTTCCTGCGTCACCCGGTGGGGTTCGCGATGGTGGACGGGGTCGCGCACCTGACCGACCCGGTCGCCCTGGTGACCAACCCGGCGGCGGTGTTCGCCTTCCTGCACGTGGTCAGCGGCGCCATGCTGGTCGGTGCGCTGGTCGTGGCGGCCGCCAGCGCTCACCACCTGCTGCGGGGGGACGACCCGCACGGGATCTTCCGACGCGGCATGGGCTTCGCCGCCGTGACCATGACCGTGATGCCGATGGTCGTGGTGAGCTTCGGTGGCGCGCAGTTCCGGATCTTCGGTCAGGACCCGCCCACCAGCGGGCTGACCTACACGGCCGAGCGGATCGAGGCGATCGAGGCCGCCGGTCCGAGCGCCTTCGTGTCCGCCGTCAACACGGCCGGTGAACTGGTCATGATGACCGCCTGGACGGTCATGTTCCTCCTCGGGCCGGTGATGCTGCTGGCGCGGTACGGGGGACCGCTGAACCCCCGGCGGTGGTTCGGGAACGGGCGCGGGAGCACGGCCACCGGCGCGGACGGTCCGGGTTCCGCGCCCCGGGTGCCGTCCTGGTTCCGGCCGCGTCGCTGGGGGCTGGCCCTGCTCCTGTTCTCCCCCTTCCTGCCCTACCTGGCGAGCGTGGGCGGCTGGGTGTACCGCGAGACCAACCGGCAGCCCTGGGTGGTGGTGCACCACCTGACCACCGCCGACGCGGTGACGCCTCTGTCGCCGGGCGCCGCGGTGACCTCGTTCACCCTGTTCACGGTCGCCTTCGGGGTCCTGGCCTGCGTGACCTGCTGGTTGCTGGTCCGGTTCGCCCGACGCGGCCCCGAGGGAGGTCCGCTCGCCGAGCACTGGGAGGAGGAGCGATCCAAGGACCCCGACCCCGTCCCCACGTTCTGAACCGCACGCGCACGTTCCGAGAGTCAACGGTCAAGGGAAGCAGCCATCATGGAACTCCTGTCCACAGCGCTCCTCGCGTTGTTCGTCGTGGGCTACCTGGTGCTCGCCGGGTCCGACGTCGGTCTGGGCATGCTCGTGCCCCACGTGGCGCGCACCCCGGCCGAGCGCCGCCGTGTGGTGGCGGCCGTCGCCCCCTACTTCCTGGCCTCCGAGGTGTGGCTGGTCGCCGCTCTCGGCGTGCTGGCCGGGCTCTTCCCCGACCTGGAGCACGAGCTGGTCGGTGCCCTGTGGCCGGTGCTCGTGGCCCTGGCGCTCGGGTGGCTGGTCCGGGACGCGGGGCTGTGGTTCCGTTCCCGGGTGGACGACCGGCGGTGGAGGTCCCTGTGCGACACGGCGCTCGTGGCGGGCAGTTGGACGCTGGCCGTCTGCTGGGGGCTGGTCCTGACCGCCCTGGTCGGTGACGGACTGGCCCCGGACCCGTTCACCGTCCTGGGCACCGTGACAGTCGTCGCGCTGTTCGCGCTGCGCGGCGCGGCCTTCGGCGCGGAGCGTCTGGTGGGGGCCTCGGAGGCGGAGAGCGCGGACGCCGCGGCCCGGGCGACCCGTCCCCTGGCCAGGACGGCGTTGGCGGCCCTGGCGGTGACCGTGCTGGTCGGGGTGGGCCTCGGTGGACCGGCCCTGGTCCGCCCCGAGGTCGCGGCGGTCCTGGTCGGCATCCTCGCGGCGGCGCTGGCCGCGACCAGCGGGCTGACCGGTCCGATGCTGTCCCGGCACACGTCGGCGCTGGCGATCGCGGTGCCCGGGCTGGTGGTGGCGCTCTCCGTCGGGACTCCCCTGTCGGCCCCTCCCGGGATGACCGGTGCGTTCGTCTGGTCGATGCTGTTGCCCGTGGTTCCGGTCATGCTCCTCGGCCAGGTTTGGCTCTACCGAATGACACGGCGCCCGGCCACGACCCCGACCTTCTTCGCCTGACCCCCGGGCCGGAAGGTACAGGTCAGACCGGGAACCCGGTGAGGGGGCCGGTCAGCCCCCGCCGGGTCATGGGAGGGCAAGGTTCCCGTCTCCGATTGGAAAAGCCGGTCAGCGGGCACTTCCTGGGGCGGGAAACTCGCCCGTGGCGCCGAATCCGATCCCGGACCCGGCGAGATCGCGCACGGGTGACGGCGTCGAGCCCTTGAGGAGGGACTGTGACCGACCCCCTGACCAGACCGCCGGGCCTGAGCGGATGCGGCTGCGGATCGAGCTGCGGCTGTGGCTGCCAGAGCGGCGGCTCCTGCGGCTGCGGCGGCCGCTGCGGCTGACCGGTTCCCCAGGCGGGGCCCCGCGCTCGTGCGACGGGTGCCTTCCCCGACCTGCGGGCTGTCCCTCCCCTTGGGGACAGCCCGCGCCCCCACTCCCCACGGTCCGGCGGCCACGTGACCAGGACGGACCACAGTCCCAAGTCGCGACAATACGCGACGAGGTGTGTACGCTATGTCACAGTGCTTTTCCTTGGGGGATGAGCCGCTGCGTATCCACCCGTTGGGGGCGATCAGCGATGCCGCCGTTCACGAGACCAGCGACACGGAGGGTCCACGACTCCGAACACGCCCGGCTGCTCCAGTGCGTGGAGGCGATACTGGAGCGCTCGGACCGCGCGGTGCCCTGGGAGCCGGATACGGTCGGGCTCCCCGACGCCCGCACCGACAGCGCCCTGGCGCGGATCAACGACGTCGCCTTCTACGCCAACGCTCGCAACGAGGTCTCCGCCCTGGCCGGGCTCTGCCTGGACCTGCTCGGCCTGCACAGCCCCGACGATCAGGACGACCCGCACTGCCAGGGGTGTCGCCTGCCCTGGCCCTGTCCGACCTTCGGCGAGATCACGCGGCTCCTCGGCTGACCCCGACCCGGAGCACACCCGGAAAGCCCCGGGAAAGGACGACGCCCGCCGAGGTCGGGGCGCGATCCGACATCGACGGGCGACGGTCTCACCTGTCGCCGACGACGCTCACGACCGAACGGTCGGGCGCCCCCGCCGAGCGAGGCACACCCCGAGGCTAGTACTGGAACACGTTCTACCGCAAGACCCGAACGCCGCTCGGTTCTCCTCGAAAACCCAGCGTGCACGGTAGCGGTACGGACCCGTCGGGCACAGCACTCCCCTGCAACCTGATCCCGTTGAGCCCGGTCCATGCCGACGGGCAGGGGGCGCCGGGGCGATGGCACGGGGGCGGGCGCGAGGCGGCACCGGGCGGGACACACCGGCGCGGCAGGGAGAGTGGGCCAGGCCCAGGGGCGGGGGACAGCCCCTGGGACCGACGATGATCGGCGCGACCACCCGTACCCCTGGTGGACGATGGACCCTCCCACACGCTCCGGGGCGCGCCTTCACCACAGACGTTAACGAGGCACCGGTCACGCGAACACCCCCCTTCGGGTAACCGGAATGTCTCGATTGCCCCTGGAGGTCTCTCACCGACCCGCCCCGACCTGCGACGACGCACCGCGACCGAGGCGTCGCACACACGTGTGGACGCCTCGGGGCGGGAGTTATCGTCGCGGGAAAACAGAGAAGCCCCCGCCGGGAAACCCGAAACAGGAATCGTTCCACACACGACCTGGGAACGGTCGCGACAGGAGGGGATTCCGACGAGGGCCAGAAAAAAGCCTCCCCGGGTCCGCCCCGGGGAGTGACCTCAGCTAATCCGTGTGGCCAGCAGATACGCACCGGGCGAATCGGCGTCGACGATTTCCGTCACCCGCCAGGCCTGGCCACCGACGCTGAACACGTCATTGACGCGGACGTCGATCATGGGCGTGGGCCGCCACTCCTTCGGGCCGCCGATCTTGGCGACCGGCTGACCGTCGTCGTCGACCCAGAAGCTCCCTCCGCCGACGGGCCCGCCGGCGAAGCGGTCGTTGCGCCCGTAACTGATCTTCTCCTGCGCGCCGATCTCGTGGACCACCGTGGATTCAGTCCCAACCGTCTCGAATAACCTGGAAAACGCATCCATATTAACCCGCGTGCACCAATTAAACAGGGAACCAACGGGTAAGATTAGCGCTTCAGCAGACTAGCCGACAAAAGTAATGCGCGGGCCAGGACTTTAGTCCTGACCCGCGCGAGTCGCGGTACAGCGAATTAATCAGTCACCGTTCGACGTGCCCCGGCCGCCCTTGAGCCTGCCCACGAGTGTCTCCAGGGCCGAACTGAACGGGTGGTCGTGCACCATGTAGGTCCAGGTCATCGACGGCCGCTTGACGCCGACCGAACTCACGTCCAGCTCGCCGTCCACCACCTCCAGCTCCTCGAAGCTCTCGGCGGCGCGCGCCCGGGCACCGTCCAGGAAGCCCTTGAAGACCGGGACCGCCTCGCGGTTGAACTCGTCGAGCGGATCACGGCGGCCCAGGTACCGAAGGTGGATGCCCTCCCGCAGCTCCGACAGGAACGCGTTGTGGTCGGTCCAGCCCCGGTCCAGGTGGTAGAGCGTGATGAGCTTGGCGGCGCGGGCGACCTCGTCCGCGTCCAGCTCCTCCACCAGCTCCTCGTGGCGCTCCCTGCGGTCCGCGGCGACGTGCCGGTCGCCCTGCCCCGAGGACAGGACCAGTTCGCGGTGCTCCAGGACCACCTCGCGCTGGACGTCGATGAGCTTGTTGTAACGCCAGGTGTTGCGGTGGACCTCCAGCAGCTGGCCCTCGGAGACCCGCTGGGCGTGGTCGACCATGGCCAGCCAGCCCTCGTCGGTGATCTCACCGTCGGCCGTGGTCTTGTAGCCGGTCGTCTCGGGGGCGTGGTTCACCAGCAGGTCGTCGTCCATGCTGACGAAGAAGATGGAGTCGCCGGGGTCGCCCTGGCGCCCGGCCCGCCCGCGCAGCTGACCGTCCAGACGGCTGCTGGGGTAACGGCCGAAGCCCATCACGAACAGACCGCCGGTCTCGACCACCCGGTCGCGGTCGGTCATGTCGCTGCCGCCCAGCCGGATGTCGGTACCGCGGCCCGCCATCTGGGTGGAGACGGTGATCGCGCCGTAGGTGCCGGCCTCCGCGATGATGGACGCCTCGTCCGCGTCGTTCTTGGCGTTGAGGACCACGCTCTCCAGACCGGCGGCGCGCAGCCGTTCGGCCAGCAGCTCCGACTCCGCGACGTCCTGGGTGCCGATCAGGATCGGGCGCCCGGTCTTGTGGATCTCCTCCACCTTGGCGACC
Organism: Nocardiopsis eucommiae; assembly: GCF_965344335.1. Taxonomy (NCBI): domain Bacteria; kingdom Bacillati; phylum Actinomycetota; class Actinomycetes; order Streptosporangiales; family Nocardiopsidaceae; genus Nocardiopsis; species Nocardiopsis eucommiae. The sequence continues at coordinate 41,806 of NZ_CBDRIY010000012.1, read as the reverse complement.
AGGGCGTCCTCCTTCTCCTCACGCGTGGCGTACAGGAGCGCGCCGTGGTCCTCGCGGACGTTCGGCTTGTTGGAGGGCACGACGGCCACTTCGAGCTCGTAGAACTCGCGCAGCTGTTCCGCGACGCTCATCGCGGTACCCGTCATCCCCGCCAGCGTGGGATAGCGCAGCACCAGGGACTGGACCGTGATCGAGTCGAGCACCTCGCCGGTCTGGCTGACCGCGACCTTCTCCTTGGCCTCGACCGCCGCCTGGAGGCCGTCCGGCCAGCGCTGGAGGAGGGCGATGCGTCCGCGCGACTCGTTGATCAGCCGCACCTCGCCGTCGCGCACCACGTAGTGCACGTCCCGCTGGAGCAGCACGTGGGCGTGCAGGGCCAGGTTGACCTGGGGCAGCACCGAGGTGTCGTCCTCGGAGTACAGGTCCACGCCGCCCAGGGCCTTCTCGACCGCGTCGATACCGGCGTCAGTGAGCTGGACGTTGCGCCCCTCACCGTCGACCTCGTAGTGCAGGCGCGGCTTGAGGCCGCGCACGACGTCGGCCATCTCGACGTCGGCGGCCACGGCCTCGGCCGCACCGGCGAGGACGAGCGGAACCCGGGCCTCGTCGACGAGCACGGAGTCCGCCTCGTCGATGATGGCGACATGCGGCTCGGGCACCACCCGGTCGTCCACGTCGGTCACCATGCGGTCGCGCAGCACGTCGAACCCGAGCTCGCTCACGGCGGCGTACGTGACGTCGCAGCCGTACGCCTGCTTTCGCTCGTCAACGGTGGACTCCTCGCTGACGGAGCCCACCGTGACCCCGAGCATCGCGTAGAGGGGACCCATCCACTCGGCGTCACGCCGGGCGAGGTAGTCGTTGACGCTGAGGACGTGGACCCGCTTGCCCCGCAGGGCGAACCCGGCGGCGGCGAGGGTTCCGGCGAGGGTCTTGCCCTCACCGGTCGCCATCTCCGCGACGTGGCCGTCGAGGAGGGCCATCACACCGAGCAACTGCACGTCGAAGGGGCGCTCGTCGAGGGTGCGCCGGGCGGCCTCACGGCCGACCGCGCACAGACTGACGAGGTCGTTCTGGGAGTAGGGAAGCTCGGCGTAGCCGAGGTCGATGGCCTTCTCCGTCAGCTCGCCATCGCTGAGTTCTCGCAGACCCTCCTCTTCGGCCTCGATCGCCGGCAGGAGCTTGGTATAGGGCCGCAGGTCCACCGCACCGGGCTTGCCCAGTAGGCGGCGGACGCTTTCCGCCATTCGTCCGAACACCACGCCAGAGTAACGCCGGACACAAGCGAATGGTTCCTCTCGGGTACCTGCTTGTCGGCTCCAACGGGGACAGAACACCCTGGACCAGGGACTCGTCGGGGGCCCGGGGCGGCGCGGTCAGTTCACGAGCTGGCGGTTGCGCTGACGCGCCTCCAACGCCATGCCGTGCTTGACGAGGGTGACCAGAACCTTCACCACGGACCTGCGGTCACGCGCGTCGCAGTAGACCACGGGCACGTCCGGGGTGAGGTCCAGGGCGTCACGCAGCTCGTCGGCGCTGTAGGCCGCCTCGGGGTCGAACTCGTTGACCGCCACCACGAAGGGCAGCCGGTACTGCCGCTCGAAGTAGTCCAGGGCCTGGAAGGTGTCCTCCAGGCGCCGCGTGTCCGCGAGGATCACCGCGCCCAGGGCGCCACGGACGAGGTCGTCCCACATGAACCAGAAGCGCTGCTGGCCCGGGGTACCGAACAGGAACAGGGTGAGGTCGGTGTCCAGGGAGATACGGCCGAAGTCCATGGCCACCGTGGTGCTCGTCTTGTCCGGAGTGTGCGAGAGGTCGTCCACACCCGCGCTGGCCGCCGTCACGGCGGCCTCGGTGCGGACCGGGGGGATCTCCGAGACAGCCCCGACGAACGTGGTCTTGCCGACACCGAAGCCACCGGCGATGATGATCTTGGTGGACAGCTCACTGGGTGCGTGGACGTCGTTCGTACTGTTAGCTGAGTGGATCACTGTTAGTCCTAGCGAGAATGCCGGGCCTGCACGAACGGACGGGCGCACACGACCCGGGCTGGAGGGGCGCGGCGCTCCCGGTTCCGAACCTTCACGGAAACCACCGCAACTGGAACCTAACACCGGCCGACACTGGAATCCGGGGTTTCGACACAGTGGGGGAACACGTCACATCCCCGACCAGTCGGCCCAAGCGGGTCAAAACACACCAGAAGAGGCCCCGAGGTCCGATGTCCACCTCGTGGCGGGGAGTCCGCCCTGTCCGACGGAACGTAGTCAGACAAGCACACTCCTGTACCCCGGCACGTCGACTTTACGACATTGAGAGCGGTCATTTTCGGCCGCTTTCGGCCGCGTCGATCCCTGTCCGGCGTCCTCCCCGCCATCTACGGTGGAAGGCAGGGCACCCGCCTGAGCGCGGTCACCACGGACTCCTGGCACGAGGACGCGACCACCACGGGGGCCCCGGCGGCGCCCCGGGGCGCACGACCACCACCGACGCCTCGCTCTTCGACGTCGGACCGGCCGTACACCCCACCGACGGGCGCCCCCACAGCCCCACCGGCCCACAACCGTCCACGTGGGCCGGTGGGACCCTGTGTTTGCTGTGCATCTCCGCTTCGCTTCGATGCGAACGGGCACCCCCGGTGGCGAGGTGGGCGGGCGGCACTCACGGCTGTGCTTGGGGTTCAGACGTGTTTTCTTTGGGCCTCCGCTTCGCTTCGGCCCGGGTTCGGCGCCTTTGCAGAGCTGTTCTTCATCCTCGTCTGCGCCTGGCTCGTTCCTCGCTGGCGGCTTGACTCGTCTTGCAGAACACTCTCCGGCGCTCGAACGGGCACCCCCCCAGTGGCGAGGTGGGCGGGCGGGGCTCACGGCTGTGGTTGAGGGGCACGGGCAGGACTCACACCCGAGGCCGGACAGCACTCCGAACGGTGGCCGAGGGGGACCTCCCGGCCTACGACCTGTGGCTGGGTTTCGGGGTGGGCCCTGGGGTGCGACCCGGGTGCGTAGGATGGACGGGCCCCTCCCCGAGCGGCGTTAGCCGTGGTCCGGGTCGAGGGGCACCTTCCCGAACAGGCCGAACACTCCCAAGGGAGCCGAGTACCCCACATGTCCGATCAGCGCGTCGTCCGCCCCACTCCCATCAGCGGTTTCCCCGAGTGGACCCCACAGGTCCGGGCCGTGGAGCAGCGCTGGCTGGACCATATCCGCGCCGGGTTCGAGTCCTTCGGCTTCGCGTCCATCGAGACTCCCTCCGTGGAGAACCTGGACGTGCTGATGGCCAAGGGCGAGACCTCACAGGAGGTCTACACACTGCACCGGCTGCAGGCCGACGCGAAGGACGACTCCGACGCCAGGCTCGGTCTGCACTTCGACCTGACCGTGCCCTTCGCGCGGTACGTCGCCCAGCACTTCAACGAGCTGACCTTCCCGTTCAAGCGTTACCAGACCCAGCGCGTGTGGCGCGGTGAGCGCCCGCAGGAGGGCCGCTACCGCGAGTTCACCCAGTGCGACATCGACGTCATCAACGTGGACTCGGTGCCGCTGCACTTCGACGCCGAACTGCCCCGCATCGTGTACCGGGTGCTCAGCGGACTGGACATCCCGGCGTGGACGCTCAACGTGAACAACCGCAAGGTGCTCCAGGGCTTCTACGAGGGGCTCGGCGTCAAGGACCCGATCGCCGTCATCCGCGCCGTGGACAAGCTCCACAAGATCGGTGACGAGGGCGTCCGGGAGATCCTGGAGGGCGAGGGGCTCACCGCCGAGCAGATCGACCCCTGCCTGGCGCTGGCCCGTATCCGGGGCGCCGGGGTCATCGAGCAGGTCCGGGCGCTCGGAGTCGTCTCCGAACTGCTGGAGGAGGGACTGGAGGAGCTCGCCTTCGTCCTGGACGACCTGGCCGACCTGCCCGAGGGCAGCGTGGTCGCGGACCTGTCCATCGCGCGCGGCCTGGACTACTACACCGGCACCGTGTACGAGGCCTCCTTCGACGACGACCCCGGTTACGGCAGCATCTGCGCGGGCGGCCGGTACGAGAACCTCGCCGGGCAGTTCATCCGCAAGCGGCTGCCGGGCGTGGGCATCTCCATCGGCCTGACCCGCATCTTCGCCAAACTGGTGGCGGAGGGCCGGATCGAGGGCGGCCGGATCTGCCCCACGGACGTGATGGTCGTGGTGCCCAGCGCCGAGCGGCGGGCCGACGCGCTGCGCACCGGTGAGCTGCTGCGGGAGCGCGGCTTCAACACCGAGGTGTTCCACTCGACCGCCAAGGTCGGCAAGCAGATCCAGTACGCCGCCAAGAAGGGCATCCCCTTCGTTTGGTTCCCGCCCTTCGAGGAGGGTGGCGAGCACGAGGTGAAGAACATGGCCCAGGGTGAGCAGGGCGCGGCCGACCCGGCCGTGTGGTCCCCCGCCACTTAGCAGGTTCTGGCCCGGCACGGGCGGTTTTCGACCTCCCGTGCCGGAACCGGCCATTCGCGAGACAGCTTCGGCGCCCGGGTGCCAGACTGGGAGAGGCTGTTCTCCGTGCCGTACCTCAGGCACGGGCCGATTGTCCTAGTAATCGAGGCCATGTCTCCTCCTCGCCACAACCTGCCCCTGTCCGCCGGGGAGTTCATCCAGTTCGTCGGACGTGAACGCGACATCGTCGACCTGAGCCGCCTCATGGGCACGGCCAGGATGATCACGCTCACCGGAACCGGCGGCATCGGCAAGACACGACTCGCGCTCCACCTCGCGGAGCGCGTCCTGCGCCGGTTCCCGGACGGTGTGCGGTTCATCGACCTCAGCGAGGCCACCACCCGCGAGCAGGCGCTGCGCGCGGTCGCGGCGGGCCTCCAGGCGGTCACGGCCGACTCCACGACGCTCATGGACAGCGTCATCACGGCGTTGCGCACCCAGCACCTGCTGTTGCTGCTGGACACCTGCGAGCACGCCGTGGAACCGATGGCGGAGCTCTGTGAGGCGGTACTGCGCGACTGCCCCCGGGTGCGCGTCCTGGTGACGAGCCGCCAGCCGCTGCACGTCCCCGAGGAGAACATCTGGCGGGTGCCCCCGCTCTCGCTGCCCGCGCGGCCCACCCCGACCGACCCCTACGCGGCGGTCCCCGCGCCGATCCCCCGTCGGGACGCCCAGCGGTACGAGTCGGTGCGCCTCTTCCTCACCCGCGCGCACGCGGCGCGCTCCGGGTTCGAGATGACCCGGGAGAACTCGGGCTACGTGGCGGAGATCTGCCGCATGCTCGACGGCATGCCGCTCGCGATCGAGCTGGCGGCCGCACGGGTCCGGGTGCTGTCGGTCCAGCAGATCCTGCGCCGACTGGACGACCGCTTCCAACTCCTGACCAGTGACGGCACGGGCCACCTCCCGGCACGCCAGCGCACCCTGCGGGCCGTGCTGGAGTGGAGCCACGACATGCTCAGCGACACCGAGCGGCTCCTGCTGCACCGGCTGTCGCTGTTCTCCACCTGGTACCTGGAGGTCGCGGAGGACGTGTGCTCGGGCGAGGGCGTGGACTCCACGGACGTGCTCTCCCTGCACTTCTCCCTGCTGGACAAGTCCCTGGTGGTGATGGACTCCGAGATCGACGGGACCGCGCACTACCGGCTGACCGAGACGGTGCGGGCCTACGCCGCCGAGCGCCTGGGCGCCGACGCGGACCTGCGGTGGGGCCGGTACCTGCGGTTCACCGTGGACCGGCTGGAGGAGTCGGCCAAGAGCTCCGCCTCCTCCCAGACCTGGGACGAGTGGCTCGGGCGACTGCGCATGTACGACCACCACCGGGAGAACCACGCCCGGCTGGTGGAGTGGGCGCTGTCCCGGGGGCGCGTGGACGACGCCCTGCGGGTGTGCGTGGCGCTGCGGGCCCACTGGCTGATGCGGGACCTGTCGGCGGAGGGCAGCCGGCTCCTGGAACACGTGCTGGCGCACCAGCCCGACGACCAGGAGCCGGCGCTGCGTGCCCGCGCCCTGGCCCTGCACGCCGAGCTGCGCCTGGACGTGGACCCCGCGCCCCGGGTCGACACCCTGGCCTCCTGCGCGCTGGAGGCCGCCCGGGCCTGCCGTGAGCCGATCGCGGCCGCCTCGGCCCTGGCCACCCTGGCGACGCTCTCCCTGCGGACGGGAGCCCTGGAGGACGGCGAGCGGCAGGCCGCGCGGGCGCTGGACTGGGCGGGCCAGTCCGGTGACCCGATGACCGAGGCGAGCACCCGCGGCGTCCTGGCCGAGCTGGCCCAGCGCCGGGGCGCCACCGAGGAGGCCGTCACGCACCTGGAGGAGAGCGCCGCGGCCTCGCGTGAACTGGGCGACCGCTGGCGCGAGGCACGCGCCCTGTACGGGTTGGGCACCATCGCGGCCGAGGCCGGTGACCACGACCGCGCCCGGGAGCTGTTCTCCGAGGCCCTGGAGGTCTTCGTCGAGCTGCCCTCCGCGCCCTACGCGGTCCGGTGCGCCGCCGATCTGGGCCGCCTGCACCTGGCGGCACGGGACACCCTGGCCGCCCGGGAGCCGCTCAGCCGGTGCCTGCGGGTGAGTTTCACCTCCGGCCGCAGGATCGCGGTGGCCGAGGCCCTGGAGGCCCTGGCCGAACTCGCTCTGGCCGAGGAGGAGCCCACGCGTGCGGCGGCCCTGGCGGGGGTGGCGTCCGACCTGCGGACCGCGCTGGACCGACCGTCCGCCGAAACGGTGCGACTGCGGTCGGCGGTGGAGCGGCGGGTGGGCGCGGGCCGGGCCTCCGAGGCGTGGAACGCCTGGCGTTCGCTCCCCCTCGAACAGGTACGGGACCGGGCCCTGGCCTTCCCCCGTCCGCCCACGTCACGACTGACCGGGCCGGGGTCGCTCACTCCCCGGGAACGGGAGATCGCCACACTGGCCGAGAGAGGTCTGTCGAACCGGGAGATCGCGACCCGGCTCACTATCAGCCAGGCCACCGCGGCACGCCATATCGCGAACATCTTCAGAAAACTTTCGATTTCCTCGAGGACGCAGTTGACCGGCTGGGCTTCACCGAGAGAACCCGGCTGAACCAGGGGTGTTCGTGCCGAAGCACTTGCACAGTGCGCGTGCACCCGCTAAACCAGAAAGCCCAAGCCCCTTCGCCCACCTCGATGACGACCGTCCCCGTCCCCCTCGTATCCTCCGTGGTGAGAACAACCCCCAACAGCCCCTACTTGTGAAGGCCATGGCACCTCTGACCGCGCCTGCGCGGCACAACCTCCCCCTGCCGGGCACCAGCTTCGTGGGCCGGGAGCGAGATCTGAGCGATCTGCTCCGCCTGCTCGGCTCCAGCAGATCCGTGACGCTCTGCGGCGCCGACGGCATCGGCAAGACGCGGCTGGCCCTGCGTGTGGCCGAGCAGTCCACCGTGTCGTTCCCGGACGGGGTGTGGATCGCCGATCTCACCGACGTGCGCACCCCCCTGGAGGTGCACGCGCGCATCGCCCAGGCGGTCGGGGTGGTCGAGGAACCCGGGCTGCCGCTCGGGGTGACCGTGACCGAGGCGCTGCGGGACCGCAGACTGCTGTTGGTGCTGGACTCCTGTGAACACATCGCGGACGAGGTGACCGAGGTCGGGGAGACCCTGCTCGCGGAGTGCCCCGCCGTGTCGGTCCTGCTCACCAGCGAAGTGCCGGTGCGGCTGACCGGGGGCACGGTGTGGCGGGTGCCCGCCATGGCCCTGCCGGTGACCCCCCGCAACGCCCCTCCCCCGGACCCGGCCGACGCGGAGTCGGTGCGTCTGTTCATGGACCGCGCCCGTGCCCGCGACCCCCGGTTCACCGCCTCGGGCCCCGAACTGGAGGCGGTGGCGACCCTGTGCGACCTGGGCGGCGGGGTTCCGCTGGGGATCGAGGTACTGGGCGCCCGGGCACCCGAGGAGGGCATCCCCGCGCTCACGGACGGGCTCCGCGCCCACCTCGCCTCACCGATGTTCCAACCCGGCCCGGGGCAGGCCGTCTCGCGCAGCCAGGTCCTGCCGCTGGTGCTGGACTTCGTCTACCGGGGACTGCCCGAACCCGAACGCGTGCTGCTGCGCCGTCTCTCGGTGTTCCGGGGCTGGGACCTGGAACTGGCCGAGCAGGTGTGCGCGGACGAGTCCCTGCCCGAGCCGACCATCCTCGACCTGCTCACCTCGCTGCTGGACCGGTCCCTGATCACGGTGACCGGTGAGTTCGAGGGCCGGGTGCGTTACCGGCTGCCCGAGGCGGTGCGCCGGTTCGCGCAGGAGCGGCTGGTGGCGTCGGGCGAGTACGAGGTGTTCCAGGAACGCCTGCTGGCGCGCATGCTGCGCCTGGCGGAGGACCTGGGGCGGCGCCTGGAGTCGAGCCGGTCCATGCCGTGGTCGGAGCGGGACTCCGGCCGCCAACGGGTGATCGCCGAGTACGACACACTGCGTTCGCTGCTGCGCTGGTCCCTCCAGAAGGGCGCCGCCGAACCCGGACTGCGGCTCTGCGTGAGCCTGGTGGCCCACTGGGTGAGCCACAACAACTACTCCGAGGGCGCGCACTGGATGGACCGCCTGCTGGCGCTGGAGGAGAGCGCCAAGGCGCCCTCGCGGGCGCGGGCGCTGGTCGGCCGGGCCCAGTTGGCACGTGTGCGCCGGGACCACGAGCTGGCCCTGGAGGCGGGCGAGGAGGGGCTGCGGCTGTGCCGCGAGGCCGGCGACGACGTGTTCGTGCGCACCTGCCTGAGCCTGCTCGCGCTGGTGGAGGTGCGCGAACGCAACCTCGACCGCGCCTCCGTCCGGGTCGAGGAGGCCCTGCGCCTGTGCCGGGAGGCCGGAGACCTGTGGGGCGAGGCGATCGCCCTGGGCTGCCGGGCGGCCCTGGTCGCCCAGCAGGGGGACTACCCCACCGCGGACCACCACTACAACGCCGCGCTCACCCTGTTGCGGGGGATCGACCACCGCTGGGGGGTGGGGGTGACCCTGATGAACCAGGCACGCGCGGCCGAGGCCAACGACGACCTGATCACCGCCGACCGCTGTTACCGGGAGGCCCTGGACACCCAGCGGCTGATCGGCGCGGTGTCGGAGGAGGCCCGCTGCCTGGCCGGGATCGGCCGGGTCGCGCACGCCCAGGGCCACACCAGCCAGGCCTACGACTACCTGAGCGAGGGTCTGCTGCTCAGCCACGCCAGCGGGCAGCGGGCCGAGGCGGCCCGGAGTCTGGTGGCGCTGGCCCGGGTGGCCTTCGGTTCCGGACGGCGCGAGCCCGCCTGCCGTCTGGCCGGGGCCGCCACGGCGCTGCGTTCCCGGGTCGGACTGCCCGTGCGCCAGGCCCCGTGGCCTTTCGAGGACGAGGAGCGGGGACGTCGGCGCCGTCGCCAGCTGGTGACCTGGTGGGAGCAGGGGTACGCCCTGAGCCAGTCCGAGGCGGTGCGTGAGGCGGAACTGCTGGCGGAGGAGGGCCGGTACCCGGCTCCCCGGCCCGCGCGCAGGAAACGCGGCGGGGACGCGACCGCGACGGCCGCCACCAAGCCGGCGCCCGTGCCGGTGCCGCCCTCGCCGGAGTCGGCCAGCCCGGGGAAGCTCCTGACCCGACGGGAGCTGGAGATCGCCCAGTTGGTGAGCACCGGCAAGAGCAACCCCGAGATCGCCCGGACCCTGTTCATCACGTCGTCGACGGCCGCCCGGCACGTGGCCAACATCAACCGGAAGATGGGCTTCAACTCCCGCACGCAGATCACCGCGTGGATCAAGCGGCACCGTACGGGCTGACCGGGCCGCGAACACTCCGCGCGGACGGGACTCCCGGTTCTCGCGCGGGTTGTGTAGTTCTCGCCCGACCACGAATCTACATATGCATCTGCATGGCCAGATGCATGTGCATATTGCCATGAACGCGCTAGGCTCGAAGCCATGGGACTTCGGGCTCCCGGCACCGTGCGAACGGTGTTCGGCCGGTCCCAGAAACGGCCGTCGAATCCCGGGCCGAACCCCCGGGGATCGTCGCGCCGTCGGTACCGGGAGGGTTCCCGGAACCGGTGGGCAACCGTGCTGGCGCGAGGGGAGACCTGGGGAGGTCCCTCGCGGCGAACGTCCGGCGCGGCGCTTCCGGGCTCGCCACGTGGAGGGGGCGTGACGAGCCCGGGCAGCGGGCCCACACGGAGACCGTTCGAGTGGGGGATCGCATGGGGGTAGGGCTGACTTCAGGAACCGGACGACCCGGCCGTCATCTGCCGCGTCGGGACGACCCGATCGGATCGCTCACCGGTGGGCTGTGTGAGCGGCTGCGTCTGCGGACCGCGCGCGGCGGGACGATTCGCGGCGCCTCCGGACGGATGGACGCGCTGACCTTCGCCGCCACCGTCGAGCAGGCCGCCGCGGGGCTGAGCCGCCGCGGGATGTGTCTCGGGGACGTGGTCGGCGTCCTGGCTCCCGTCTCCCCCGACCGCTTCCTGGCCTCGTACACGGTCATGGCCGTGGGGGGCCGGGCTCTGACGGTCACGCCCGAGTCCGACCTGCGTACCCAGTGCCGTGCGCTGGCCGAGACCGACGCCCGGCTGCTGATGGTGAGCGAGGACCTGGCGGAGCGCGGGCTGGAACTGGCCGAGCGCTCGCGGGTGCGGCAGGTCATCACCTTCGGCAGCGCCCTGGGCACCACCCCGTTCCGGGAGCTGCTGCTGCCGAGTCCGGACGGGAGCGTGTACAGCCCGGCGCGGGGCCTCTTCGACAACGGCCACCTGGGCTACGAGCCCGCCGGGGACGACATCCTCACCACGCTGCACACCCACCACGACCTCCTGGCCCGTTTCGCGGAGCTGCGGGGCGAGCTGGCCCTGACCGCCGACGACGTCGTCGCGGTGGGCGAGTCCGGGGACGAGGCCACCAGGCTGGCCCTGGTGGCACTGGCCCTGTGGACCGGGTCGTGCGTGGTCGCGGGCGAGGACTGCCCGCCGCCGGAGGGGCGGCGGATGACGGTCACCTGCGACCCCGTCCCCACACGCATCGCCCACCCGCAGTCCGACGTCGCGCGTTAGCTCGGGTTCCACGGAGAGTTCCGGGTCCGCGTCGTGCGGTCTCCTCCGGCGGCGTGGCCGCCGACGGGAGGGCCGGGCGGACCCGCTCGCCGCGACGTCGCGCCCCGAGGAGCGGGACCGGGGGTCTCGCACGCCGCCTCTCGGAAGTCGGTCACACGGCCGGACGTCCGCGGGGAGAGCGGGCCACCGGCAGGCGGAGACACCACGCCAGTGCCGTCCGACCCACGCCTGGGGGGACGTACGTCCCTGAACGCACCCTGGGGGGACACGGAGCGCGTCATGGAGGGGGCAGGGCTACTCCGGGCCCGGTGGCCCCGTGTACGCCCTCTGAGGGGGCTCTCAGGCGGTCTCGCCGACCGCGTTCCCGCCCGTCTCGTCATCGATCTCGAACCAGGTCACGTGGGTGGCCTCGCTCCAGTACTCACCGTTGCGCGTGGCACAGCTGTCGACGATGAACCTGCCGCGCCCGAAGTCGTCGCCGTCCTCGCGGGTGTGCCCGCTCTCGGTGTCCACCGGGTCGCGCTCGCCCTGGTCCGCCACAGCCACTCGGAGCCTGTTCGCGTCGGAGCGGATGAACAGCGTCATCACGCCTCCGCTCTGCCCCGAGCGCGAGTGCAGCAGGGCGTTGGTCGCCAGCTCGCTCACGGCCAGTTCCGCGTCGTCCAGGGCCCCGTCGCCGTGCCCGTTCCTGGTGAGGAACTCACGGACCCGCGCGCGGATGGACCGCACGGCGGTCAGGTTTCCCGCGCAGCTCCACACGGTGTGGTCGGTGACCCCACCCGTGAGGTCCCCGACGTCGATCCTCGGGGCGGTCGACGTCACGGCGTCTGCGGCCTCCGCGGGCACGTAGTCCCGGAGTTGCCTCGCCTCAGCCATCCGGTCACTCCAATCACCCGCGACGGGCGCGCGGGTTGCGCCGCCCGCACTCACCTTAGACAAGGGTGTGCCGGGTCCAGAACAGCACACCTGGGTTCCTCTCGCCGGGGATTGGTCACAAAACCTCGTCCCGTGTCCTCCCCGATGTGGACAAAGGAAACAGCCCGGCCCCCAGGACGGACCATGTGACGTGCCACACCCAGGCAATGCGTGGCCATATCCGGCCGCGCACGGCGCGCGCACTCCCCCGAAACGCTGGGCACGAGGTCTCCGGAGACCCGACCGCGCCACCCCGAGAGAGTCACCCTACGTGATCGAGCGCCTGGTAAAGACGGAAAACCGACGACTAAACGCCACGTTTTCACTACTCACAGGCAACGATGAGGACACAACAGGGGGCGCCGAAAACGCATCCGGGGTGCCTACCACGGCGCGGACGGTGCTCGCGAACGGACACGCCGGACGCCCTCCCATCCGGCCTGAAACCCCCAGGCCACAGCAGATGTCACCAATCCCTCACACACCATCCCGGACACTCCGTAAGAAATCCCCTGAGCGCCTCCGGGACCGCCCCGACCTCGTTTGACGCTTCCTGTAGTGCGAACAAGTATCGATTGGGGCCGATCCCGACATTCCCTCCCGGGGGCACCCCAAGCCACCGTCTGTCACCAGGGTCCCGGCCTCTCCGAAGCTCCCGTCCCCACACGAGGTGTCCCCGTGCCAGCCCAGTCCGAAGACCCCACCACCGCTCTGAACCACCTCACCTCCCGCCGCAGCCTCCTCAAGGCCGGTGCCGCCGGCGCGGCCGTGGCCCCGGTCCTGGCCGCGTGCGGCGGCGGGGACTCCGGCTCCGGTGGTTCCGGCGACGGCGAGCCCCAGACCGGCGGCCGCCTCAAGGTGGGTGTCGCCGGTGGCGGCGCCAGCGACACCCTGGACGCGCACGACCCCACCGACAACGTCGACATCGCGCGCAACCACGCGCTGTACGCGGCGCTGATGCGCTTCGACAACGACGGCACCATCGAGCCCTACCTGGCGGAGTCGCTCGAGCCCAACGAGGACGGCACCGAGTGGACGCTGGTGCTCAAGGAGGGCCTGACCTTCCACGACGGCACCCCGGTCACGACCGAGGCGGTCGTGTACTCCCTCAAGCGCATCCTCGACCCCGACAACCCCATGCGCGGCGCGGGTGACATGCCCGGCGTCGACCCGGAGAAGCTCGAGGTCGTCAGCGACCTGGAGATGACGATCCCGGTCGACGAGCCCCTGGTGACCCTGCCCGAGGCGCTCGCCGAGTACTACAACTGCGTCGTCCCGGTGGACTACGACCCGGCCAACCCGATCGGGGCCGGCCCCTTCAAGTTCTCCGAGTTCAAGGTCGGGGAGTACAGCGTCTTCGAGCGCCACGAGGGCTTCCACATCGAGGGCCTGCCCTACGTGGACGAGCTGGAGATCGTGAACTTCCCCGAGGACGACGCCCGCGTCAACGCCCTCAACAGCGGCAACGTCCAGGTCATCAGCCAGGTCCCGCACGTCCAGGTCGCCATCATGGAGGGCGACCCCAACGTGAACATCCTGGAGTCCGAGACCGGCATGTGGCTGCCCTTCACGATGAACGTGGAGGAGGCCCCCTTCGACGACGTGCGCGTCCGCCAGGCCTTCCGTCTCATCGTCGACCGCCAGGAGATGATCGACCAGGCACTGGCCGGGTACGGACAGGTCGGCAACGACATGTACGCGCGGATGGACCCGTCCTACCCCGAGGACCTCCCCCAGCGCGACCAGGACATCGCGGAGGCCAAGCGCCTGCTCGCGGAGGCCGGTCACGAGGACGGCCTGGAGGTCGAACTGGTCACCTCCGACATCAGCGCCGGTGTGGTCGCCGCCGCCGAGGTCTTCCAGGAGCAGGCCCGCGAGGCCGGGGTCACCGTGACCCTGCGCCGGGTCAACCCGAGCGACTACTGGAACCCGGAGGAGGGCTTCCCGTACGCCTTCGGCCAGGACTTCTGGAGCGCCCGGAACTACATCACCCAGACCGCCCAGGGCTCGGTCGTGGGCGCCCCCTACAACGAGACCATGTGGGGCGAGCACGAGGAGTGGCTGGAGCACCTGGAGGAGGCGCGTCAGACCGCCGACGAGGACGCGCGCCACGAGCTCATCCGCAAGGCCCAGGAGATCGAGCACGAGGAGGGCGGCTACATCGTGTGGGGCTTCGTGAACCTGCTCGACGCCTACCACGTCTCGGTGCACGGGCTGGAGCCGGCGGTCTCCGGCCATCCGCTGGGTTCCTACGCCTTCCACACCATGTGGCTGGAGCAGTAGCGGACATCCGGTTCCCGAACCTCCAGACCGCTATCGAAAGCTCACCATGACTCGACTCATCGTCGTCCGCCTCTTCTTCGGAGCGCTGACGCTCTGGGCGGTGTCCCTCGTGGTCTTCGCGGCCACGCAGGCGCTGCCGGGCGACGCAGCCCAGCTCATCCTGGGCCGCGACGCCACCCCGGAACGGCTGGAGGCGCTCCGCGACCAGCTGAACCTGCACGAGCCCGTGGCCGTGCAGTACATGCAGTGGCTCCAGGGACTGCTCCAGGGCGACCTGGGCACGTCGTTCTCCAACCGGCTGCCCGTCGCCGAGTACCTCACCGACCCGGTGCGGAGCTCGCTGACCCTGATGGGTCTGTCGGCCCTGGTCGCGACCCCGATCGCCCTGTTCGTCGGGGCGTTCAGCGCCCTGCGCCGCGACCGCGCCTTCGACCACACGTCGTCCATGGGCACGCTCGTCCTGGCGTCCGTCCCCGAGTTCGTGGTCGGCATCCTGCTGATCCTGCTCCTCGGTCCGGGCGGCCTCGGCGTGTTCCCGTCCGTGTACGCCCGTGAGGGCGGGCCCGAACAGTGGGTCCTGCCGGTGCTGACCCTGGCGCTGGCCGTGGCACCGCCGATCGTGCGCATGATGCGGGCGACGATGATCGAGGTCCTGGAGAGCGAGTACGTGCAGCAGGCGCGGCTCAAGGGCATGGGCGAGCGCACGGTGCTGTGGCGCCACGCCGCGCCCAACGCGATCGGCCCGGTCGCCCAGGTGGTCGCCCTCCAGCTGGCCTGGCTGGCCGGCGGCGTGGTCGCCATCGAGTTCCTGTTCAACTTCCCCGGTGTCGGCAAGGTCCTCATGGACGCCATCGGCAACCGTGACGTGCCGCTGATCCAGGCCGTGGTCCTGCTCATCGCGGGGATCTACATCCTCGTCAACCTGGTCGCGGACGTGATCGGGCTGGCCGCCAACCCGAAGGTGAGGGTCGCGAACCGATGACTGGACCTTCGACGAGCACACCCGTCACGGAGTCGCCGCGGCGGCGTCCGGGACTGTTCCGGACCGCCTGGCGGTTCGGCCGTACCAAGGTCGGTGTGGCCCTGACCGGGCTGATCGTCCTGATCGCCGTGCTGGGGCCGTTCCTGGCGCCCTACACGGCCACCGAGTTCGTGTCCAAGCCGTTCGAGACGGGTGTCGACGGCACCCTGTTCGGCGGCGACAACCGGGGCCGTGACGTGTTCACCCGCTTCCTGTGGGGCGGTTGGACACTGCTGCTGCTGGCCGCCGCGTCCGCCGGGATCGGCGTGGCCGCTGGAACGGTGATCGGCGTGATCGCCGGTTACCGTCGCGGCTGGGTGGACGACGTCCTCATGCGCACCAACGACGTGCTGCTGGCCTTCCCCCAGCTCATCGCCGCCCTGCTGGTGATGTCGATCCTCGGCCCGAAGGTGTGGCTGATCGTCGCGGTCATCGCGGTCTCGCACATGCCCCGCGTGGCCCGGGTGATCCGCGAGGCCACCCGCAAGGTGATCGAACAGGACTACGTGAAGGCGGCCGAGGCGATCGGCCTGCCCCGCTGGCGGATCATGACGGTGGAGATCCTGCCCAACGTGACCAGCCCGCTGCTGGTGGAGCTGGGTCTGCGTCTGACCTACTCGATCGGTGTCGTGGCGGTGCTCGGGTTCCTCGGCATGGGGCTCCAGCCGCCCACAGCGGACTGGGGGCTGATGATCAACGAGAACCGCCAGGGCATGGCCATCCAGCCGTGGGCGGTCGCGCTGCCCGTCACGGCGATCGCGGTGCTCACCGTCGGCGCCAACCTCATCACCGACGGGCTCTCCCGCGCGGCGATCGGCATCGACAGGGGGGTCGAGAAGTGACCTTGGACGAGAACACGGAACGCGCGCGGCGCCACGATGGCGAGACCGTGCTGGTGGTTGACGGGCTGACCGTGATAGGCCGCCCCTCGGACGTCGAGATCATCAGCGGCGTGTCCATCACCGTGAGGCGCGGCGAGATCCTCGGGCTGGTGGGTGAGTCCGGTTCGGGCAAGACCACCCTGGGGCTGTCCCTGCTGGCGCACTGCAAGCGCGCCACGGAGATCGTCGGCGGTCAGGTGCTGGTCGGTGACCGGGACCTGGCCACGCTGAACGAGCGCGAGGTCCGGGAGCTGCGCGGCCGCGCGGTGGCCTACATCCCGCAGTCGCCCGCCTCCGCCCTCAACCCGGCGCTGCGGCTGGGCACGCAGCTGACGGAGGCCCTGCACGACGACGCGCTGACGGCCCAGGAGACCCGGGACCGGGTCCGCGAGGTCATGCGCGAGGTGGCCCTGCCCGACGACGACGCCTTCCTGCGCCGCTACCCGCACCAGCTCTCCGGAGGGCAGCAGCAGCGGGTGGCGATCGCGATGGCGTTCGTGGGCCGCCCGGACGTGATCGTGCTCGACGAGCCGACCACCGGCCTGGACGTGACCACGCAGGCGCACGTGCTGGAGACCATCCGGTCGATGACCCGCGACTACGGCACCGCCGGTGTGTACATCAGCCACGACATGGCCGTGGTGGCCGACCTGGCCGACGACATCGCGGTGATGTACCGGGGCGAGGTCGTGGAGCACGGGCGCGCCCAGACGGTGCTGTCCGACCCCCGGCACGCGTACACCCGTCAGCTGCTGATGGCGGTGCCGCTGCTGAGGACTTCCGGGCACGAGGAGCCGGAACCGGTGGAGGAGCCGCTGTTGCGGGTCTCCGGGCTGGCCGCCGGGTACGGGCGCACGCAGGTGCTGGAGGGGATCGACGTGTCGGTCTCCCGAGGCGAGTGCGTGGCGCTGCTGGGCGAGTCCGGTTCGGGCAAGACCACCCTGTCGCGCTCGGTGGCGGGTCTGCACCACCAGTTCACCGGTGAGATCCTCTTCGACGGGGAGCCGCTGGCCACCAGCAGCTACCGCAGGACGGCGGAGCAGCGCCGCCGGGTGCAGTACGTGTTCCAGAACCCGTACGAGGCGCTGAACCCCCGCAAGCGGGTGCGCGAACAGATCCTGGGCCCCTACCGGCACCTGGTGGGCAACCCAGACGACCCGGACGCGGTGGTGGCCCGGGCCCTGGAACGGGCCTCCCTGCCCGCTTCCTACGCGGACCGTTTCCCCGAGCAGCTCAGCGGCGGCGAGCGCCAGCGCGTGTGCATCGCGCGCGCGGTGGCCACCGGGCCGGACCTGCTGGTGTGCGACGAGATCACGTCGGCGCTGGACGTGTCGGTGCAGGCGGAGATCGTGAAGCTGCTGCGCGAGCTCCAGGACCAGGGCATGGCGCTGCTGTTCGTCACGCACAACATCGCTCTGGTCTCCAACATCGCGGAGCGGGTCGCCATCCTCAACAAGGGCGAGATCGTCGAGTACGGACCGGTGGGCGAGGTGATGTCGTCGCCTCGGCACGAGTACACCCGCGCGCTGATCGCGGACACCCCGGACTTCGAGCTGTCCTTCCCCGGCGCCCCCGAGCGCCTGGGCATGGACGCCGAGCGGAAGGGCTCGACGGACCGCGTCTCCGAGGGCTGACCCGGACGCGGAGGTGACGGGGGCGGGGCGCGCGACGCGCCCCGCCCCCGACCCCGCTCAGGGCAGGGGGTCGGCCTCACGGGTGGCGGAGTGCTCGGCGGGGCGGGCCAGGGTGACCAGGACCAGGAGGCCCAGGGCGGAGCTGGCGAACAGCAGCAGGCCCATGGGAACCGCCGTGGTCTCGTCCAGGCCGACCATGGGCGCGACCACGGCGCCGATGAGCATCGGCAGGGCGCCCAGGAGGGAGCTGGCGCTCCCGGCACGGTTCTCCTGGCCCTCCATGGCCAGGGCGAAGGACGCGGTGAGGACCACTCCCATGCAGGTCATGTAGACGAAGATCGGCACGACGAGCAGGACCAGCGGCCCGTGGAGGAGCGCGGTGGCGAGCACCACGGCGGTGGCGGCCACCGCCGTGACCACGGCGACCGCGAGGAGGGAGCGCTCGCCGTGGCGGTCGCTGAGACGGCCCACGACGGTGCTCCCGAGGATGATCCCCACGCCGTTCACCCCGAAGAGGAACCCGAAGACCTGCGGGGACACCCCGTGGAGATCCTGGTAGACGAAGGGGGTCCCGGCGACGTAGGCGAAGCTGCCGCCGTGCAGGAGGCCGACGATGAGCGTGTACCCCAGGTAGCGACGGTCCCGGAACAGAGCACCCATGGTGCGCAGGCTGCCCCCGAGCGTGCCGGGGATCCGCCGCTCCACGGAGAGTGACTCCGGCAGGCGCGCCGCCGAGACCGCGAGGATCACGGCGCCGAGCAGGGCCAGCGCCCAGAAGACGCTCCGCCAGGTCGTCGAGGGCAGGAGCAGGACCCCGCCACCGACGATCGGGGCGACCATCGGGGCGACCGCGACCACCACCATGATCAGGGCGAAGAACCGGGTGAGCGCGGTGCCGTCGAAGACGTCCCGCACCACGGCGCGGGAGAGCACCACCCCGGCGCTGGCGGTGAAGCCCTGGAGGAAGCGGCCCAGTACCAGGATCACGGTGTTGGGAGCGAGCGCGCACAGGGCCGAGGAGAGGACGAACAGGGCCACGCAGACCAGGAGCGGCCCGCGTCTGCCCCGCGCGTCGCTGATCGGTCCGATCACCACCTGGCCGACGGCCAGGCCCACCAGGCAGGTGGTCAGGCTCAGCTGCACCTGGGAGGCGCTGGCGCCGAGGTCGTCGGAGATCTCCGGGAAGGCCGGGAGGTACATGTCGATGTTGAGCGGGCCGAGCACCGTCAGCAGGGCGAGGAGGAGGGCCAGCCCCAGCCGTGCGCGGCCGGTGGGATTGCGGAGCATGGGGCCTCTCTGCGGCGAGGGTGAGGGAGCCCGTCAACGGTACCCAGCGACCTCGGCGCCGGGCCCCGGTCGGTCCGCAACCTGACGGTGATGCGTCAGGCTCAGAAGAGCACCGACATGACCTCCCCGACCTGGCGGAAGCCGACGCGCTGGTAGGTGGCCCTGGCGGGGGCGTTGAAGTCGTTGACGTACAGGGTCACCCGGGGGGCGATCTCGGCGCGGGCGTAGTTGACCACGGCCGCCATGCCCGCGCTCGCGTACCCCTGACCGCGCAGGTCGGGGTGGACCCACACGCCCTGGACCTGGCAGGCCTGGGGGGTGACGGCGCCGATCTCGGCCTTGAACACCACGCGGCCGTCCTCGATCCGGGCGAAGGCGCGGCCGGTGCGGACCAGTTCCTCGACACGGGCGCGGTAGAGGGCGCCGCCGTCGCCGGAGTCCGGCGGGACACCGACCTCCTCGGTGAACATGGCCACGCAGGCGGGGACGAGGGTGTTGATCTCGTGGACGCGGACCCGGCGCACCAGGGGGTCGGGGGCGACGACGGGCGGGCCGTTGATCTCCAGGACCGGCTGGCTGGCGCGGATGGCGCGGGCCGGCCCCCAGGCGGGGGTGATCTGCTCCCAGAAGTCCCTGACCGCCTCGACGGGGCCGACGATCGACGAGCAGCGTCGGCCGCGCCAGCGCGCGTGGTCCGCGAACCCGCGCACGGCGGCGGGTCCGGCGTTGACCGGGACGAGGTTGGCCCCCGAGTAGCACAGGGCCGTGAGTCTGCCGCGTTCGGTGTGTCCCCAGACCTCGGCCCCGGCTCCGCCGGTCATGCCCGTGGTCATCAGTCGTGAGGCGACGAAGACGTTGCCCACGGGGTCCGCGTCCAGGAGCGCGCGGACGGCCTCCCGGTCGCGTTCTCCCAGAATCCGTACCGCCGAGGTCCGCAGCATCGCATCTCCCCCATCTTCCCGGTCACCGTCTCCGGCGGTCACCGGATCGGTTCATGGGCCCACGACGAATTCGCGCCGATTCCAGCCTATTAGACCGTCTGTCCGGACTCACCTGGATGTTTCGAGTCCGATCGGTCCGAGGCGGTCCACCTGTGCGGCCTCGGTGCCCTGGGCGTCACGCGGGGCGGGCTCGGGCCGGGCCTCACAGGTGACGTCGGGGGCGTCCGCGCCGCGTTCGGGCAGGACCCCGTCCCGGAGGTAGGCGACGACGGTCTCGTCCACGCAGGCGTTCCCGGTGAGCGCGACGCCGTGGGTGATGCCGCCGTCCTCGATCACCAGCGCGGAGCCGGGCAGGCGCTCGCGCAGGGAGTAGGCGCCCGCGATCGGGGTCGCGCCGTCCTCCGTGGCGTGCACGACGAGCGCGTCGCCGTCGTAGGCGGGGTGTTCGTCCGGGCCGTCACCGACCTTGAACCAGGGGTCGGACTCGCTGGACCACGAGGCACACGGCGCGTTGTACCAGATGTTGTGCCACCCCAGGAAGGGCGCGTCCGCGTGGACCTGCCGGGCGTCCCTGTTCCAGGTGTCCCAGTCACGCGGCCACGGGGCGTCGGTGCACTGGACCGCGAGGTAGCCGCCGAAGCCGGGGTCGCTGTCGGCGTCGTCGCCGTAGTTCCCGTGGAGCTCCAGGAGCGGGGCGGAGTCAGCGTCGTTGATCCGGGCGGCCAGCGCGGCGGCGACGGTGGGCCAGGAGTTGCCGCTGTAGGCGACGACGGAGACGGCGCCGTCCAGTTCCGTGGGGCCGACCGTGTCCTCCAGCGGGGCCTCGCGGAGGCTGGCGCGCAGGTCGTAGAAGGCGGCGGCGACCGTCTCGCCGTCGGTGCCCAGTCCGTAGACGGCGTCGTGGCGGGCGATCCAGTCGAAGAAGTTCACGGCCGCGTGGTCCAGGGACCGGCTCTGGAGGAGGTTGCTGTCGTACCAGGGCAGGCTCGGGTCGACGACGCTGTCCAGCACCACGGCGCGCACGCTGTCGGGGTACAGCGAGGCGAAGACCGTGCCCAGGTAGCTGCCGTAGGAGTAGCCGAGGTAGTCGATCCGGTCGAGACCGAGGGCGACGCGGATGGCGTCCATGTCGTGCGCGGTGTCCTCGGTGCGCATGTGGTCCAGGAGCGGCCCGGTGTTCTCGGCGCAGGCGGCGGCGTAGGCCTCGGCGTCCTCACGCAGGGCCTGCTCCTCAGCGGCGTCGGCCGGGACGGAGTCCTTGCGGACGGGGGCGAAGTAACCGGGGTCGCAGGTGACGTTGGGTGTGGAGGCGCCCATGCCACGCGGGTCGAAGGAGACCACGTCGTAGATCTCGCGCAGTTCCTCGGGCATGCGGTTGTGGGTGTGGGCGGCCCACGCGCGTCCGGCGCTGCCCGGCCCGCCGGGGTTGACCAGGAGGGTGTGTTCGGCGGTGCCGGTGCCGGTGGCGGGGACCCGGGAGAGGGCGATCTGGAGGGTCTCCGCGAGGTCGCCGACGCGCTGGCCACCGGTGGTCCTGGCCATGGGCACGGTCAGGGTGGCGCACTCCATCTCCGTGCCGCTCACCGGTGCGAGGTCCTCACAGGGCCGCCAGTCGAGCGCGCTCTGGTCGATCCGGGTGGTCGGCGGTGCGGCCGTCCCGGCCGTGGCCGTGGGCACGGCGACCAGTGAGGCCAGGAGCACCCCGACGGAGACGGCTGCCCACTGTGTGCCCGATGAACGCACTCGCTTACCCCCGATACCGGCCATGATGTCCTCATGCATTCTCACCGCTACCCGGCGTGACCTCCGGAAGCGACACGGGCCCCATTCGAGCACTCCCCCGGTAACATGTGCCCTGGTCAGATCAGAAATGGACAAAGGGGCAGAATGCGGCTTGATCGTGTCGACGAGCGGATCATCGCGATGCTCGGCGCGGACGCGCGGACGAGTTTCGCGGAGATCGGCGGCGGGGTCGGTCTCAGCCCCTCCGCGGTCAAGCGTCGCGTGGACCGTCTGATCGAGTCCGGCGCCGTGCGCGGCTTCACGGTGGTCGTGGAGCCCCAGGCGATCGGCTGGACCACCGAGGCCTTCATCGAGCTGTACTGCCGCGCCCGC
The DNA here is from genome assembly GCF_965344335.1 of Nocardiopsis eucommiae. NCBI lineage: Bacteria > Bacillati > Actinomycetota > Actinomycetes > Streptosporangiales > Nocardiopsidaceae > Nocardiopsis > Nocardiopsis eucommiae. The sequence goes on along the minus strand of NZ_CBDRIY010000012.1, from coordinate 19,759 downwards.
ACGTCCCCCGGCGAGATCCGGATCGGCCTGTCCGGGTACGCGGAGGTCACCTCGGCCTGCACCGTCACCGGGGAGGCCGACGCCATCGTGCAGGTGCGCGCCCGCGACACCCAGCACCTGGAGGAGGTCATCGAGCGGATCGGGGCCGAGCCCTTCGTGGTCCGCACCAAGAGCACCCTGGTGCTCTCCCGCCTGGTGGACCAGCCCATCCTCGCCGGTACCGCCGACCCCGACCCGTCGGACCAGAACACCCCCTGACCCCACCCGGCCCGACCGGCTGCCTCGCTTTCCGAAGGGCCGACCCGAACGCTCCGTCCGCGTGGGCCTAGATGATCGGCGCGGTCATCCACCCGAGCCCAACACAGAGGAGCACAGCGAGGGTGAGGTGGACGGGAACCGGCCACCAGCCTCGTTGCAGCACGACCGGGCCCCCGCCCGCCGCCCCCGCGGCCCGGACCGCCGTTCTGATCCGCTCGGCGGCGTGATCGGCGGCGTCCGTACCGAAGAACATCAGGGCCTGGGCTCGCTGGTAGGCCCGGACGTTCACTCTGCTGTCGTCGCGCAGCCAGAGCACGATCCTGCCTTCGTCCACCACGTACACCGCGTCGATGTCGACCAGTCGCACTCGGGTCGTGAACAGGTAGTCGCACACCAGGGCACGCCGCGGGCCGACGCACACACCGAGTCCGAGAGCGCTGGAGACCATCGCCCACAGCACGGTCACGACCACCACCAGGACCAGGATCGACTCGGCACCCAGGTCGGCGAGGTCGGACACGCGCAGAAAGCCAGCGATCGGCACGACGACGACCGTGCCGACGACCAGCATCAACGGTGACCACAGGACCTGACGTCGGGTGGTCCTCTCGGGAGAAGGCACGGGAGAAACCTCTTCCTCGGGGGCGGGGCAGCACGCCCCGACCCCGATCATTCCACGTCGGCCCCGTCAGTCCTCGGGGAGGGCGACCGGGGCCAGCTCGTCGAACAGGTCGCCGGGGCCGGGGTTGGTCGGGTCGGTCTCGCCGCCGAAGTGGTGCATGACGCCCCACACCGCGTTCAGGGCGGTCTGCACGGCGCCCTCGGCCCACCCCGCGGTCCAGGACACGTCGTCACCGGCGAGGAACAGACCCCGGTGCCGTTCGGCCAGGTCCGCCTGGTGGAAGTGCGTGAACAGGCGGCGCTGGTACCGGTAGTGCCCGGGCAGGTTGGCCTTGAACGCGCCCATGAAGTACGGCTCGTCCTCCCAGGACACCGTGACCGGGTCACCGGTGATGTGCGAGCGCACGTCCACGTCCGGGTAGATCTTGCCGAGCGAGGCGAGCATGACCTCCAGGCGCTCGTTGGCGGACAGCGGCAACCACTTCAGCGAGTCGTCGCACCAGGTGTAGGAGAGGCAGATGGCCGCCGGGCCGTCCGGGTCCTCCCCCTCCAGCAGGTAGGTGCCCCGGGTCATGCGGTCGGTGAGCGTCATGCTCATGACGTCACGGCCGGTCTCCGGGTCCCGGTCCCGCCAGAACGCGCGGTCCACCGGCACGAACAGCTTCGAGGACTCCATGTAGTGGGTCCGCTCGATCGCGGTCCAGTGGTCGATCGGCAGCAGGTCGTCGTCGCAGTCGATCTTGGACAGCATCATCCAGGACTGCGCCGTGAACACCGCCGCCGGGTAGGTGCGGGTGGAACCGGAGGCGTCGGTGACGGTGAGGTTGCCCGCCGGGGACCCCTTGGCCGCCGTGCGGCGCAGCGCGGTCACGGCCGGACGCGGCTCACCACCGTGCAGTGAGGCCAGCGACGTCCCCCGCGCCCAGTGCACGAGCTTGTCCGGGGCGTCCTCCCACAGACGGAGCGGGAGCTGGTCCACGCCCCCGACGATGCCCATGTGGTCGTCGTCGGCGCCCGTGTAGGTGACCCGGAGGATCTCCAGGATGGAGTTGGGGAAGTCGGTGTCCCAGCCTCCGGTGCCGAAGCCCACCTGGCCGAAGACCTCGCGGTCGCGGAACGACGCGAACCCCGGGGACTCGCACAGGAAGCCGTAGAAGGTCTGGTTGTCCAACCGCTCGACCAGCCGGTTCCAGATCTCCTTCTGCGTGGCCACGTCGCGGTCGCGGATGGCCCGCTGCATGCGGGTGTGCTCCACGCTCTCCAGGGTCCGGTCCCAGGCGCGCGCCACGTCGCGGTAGAGCTCGGGCAGGTCGTCGAGGTGCGTCGCGTAGTGCGACTCCCCCTTGAGGTCCACGACGGTGCTCGGGGTCGCGGGCGAGAGCGGGTTGGGGAAGGGGCTGGTACGCAGGCCCACGCGGTCGGCGTAGTGCCAGAAGGACGTGGAGGTCGGGGGAAAGCGCATGGCGCCCATCTCCGCGACCACGTCGTCGGGGGCGCCGGGCAGGCGCTCGGTGCGCAGGCGCCCGCCGATCCGGTCGGCCTCGTACACGACCGGCCGCAGCCCCATCTTCATGAGCTCGTAGGCGGTGACGATTCCGGACAGCCCGCCGCCGACCACCGCGACCTCGGTGCCGAGGTGCTCGGCCGGCACCTGGCCCAGTCCGGCCGGGTGGGCCAGGAACGCGTCGTAGGCGAACGGGAAGTCGGGCCCGGACATGGTCAGCGGACGGTCGTCGGTCCGGGAGTCGGACACGGGTGCGGTACCGGCGGACGTGGGCACGGCGGACGTCATGGGGCCCTCCTTCACTGGGGCAGGGTGTGGACCGCCGCGGGCGCGGCGGGGTGGGACGGATGTCAGGCGTCGGGGTACAGGTCCGGTCGGCGGTCGCCCAGGTAGGAGAGCTCCGCGCGGGAGGCCTCGGTGGCGGCCGGGTCGACGTCACCGACGAGCAGGGCCTCGGTGGGCCCGCCCCGCAGCAGCTCGGCGCCGTCCGGGCCCACGAGGGCGCTCAATCCGACGTAGTCGAGTTCGCCCTCGGTGTCGCAGCGGTTCACGTAGGCCACGTGGATCTGGTTCTCCATGGCCCGCGCGGGGACGAGGAGGGTGGCCACCGACGTGTTCGGCGCCATCAGGGCGGTGGGCACGACGAGGAGCGTGGTCCCGGCCCGCGCGTGCGCGCGCACGGCCTCGGGGAACTCGACGTCGTAGCAGACCAGGAGGCCGATGCGGTGGCCGTCGAGGTCGGCCTGGACGACCAGTGCGTCACCGGCGCGGAAGTGGTCCCGGTCCAGGTCTCCGAACAGGTGGGTCTTGCGGTAGAGCGCGCGGGAGGCCCCCGTGGCGTCCACCAGCCGGACCGCGTTGTACACGTCGCCGTCGGCCAGTTCGGGGAACCCGTGGACAATGGCCACCCCGGTGTCGGCGGCGATCCGGGAGACCTCGGCGAGGAGCGGCCCGTCCGCCGGTTCGGCCAGGTCCCGGACCCTGCTGCCGATGTTGTAGCCGGTCAGCGACATCTCGGGGGTGACCAGCAGGGTCGCGCCCTCGGCCGCGGCCTCGCGTGCCCGCTCGCGGAGCCGCTGGAGCGAGGAGGCGGGGTCGCCGCTGCGTCCCGTGCCCTGGTCGAGGGCCACGCGCAGTGGTGCGGGCATCGCTGCGTACCTCCTGGTGCGTCGCCGCTGGTCGGCCGCGTCCACTCTAGGTGGAGCAGTGCGTGGGAACCGTGTGTACGACGTGCACTCCGTTGCGAGTTCGCGGCGATTCGTCGTGGTTCGTTGCGCGAAATCGCGGTGTCACGCTCCGTTCGCTCGCGTCCACGGTCCCAGAGTGAACGTGGGGCGGGGCCGGGGGATTCCCCCGGTCCCGCCCGTGCTCACACGTCCGACGTGTGCCCGGTCCCGGTCAGGAGCCGACCCGCACCGTGGGCTCGTCCTCCAGCGCGGAGCGCCGCATGCTGTAGCCGAAGTAGATGGCCAGACCCACCACGAGCCAGGCGCCGAAGGCGACCCACACGCTGACCGGCATGCTGAGCATCAGGTAGGCGCAGGCCAGGACGCCCAGGACCGGGGTCACCGGGGCCCCGGGCATCCGGAAGGCGCGCGTGAGGTCGGGGCGGTTCCTGCGCAGCACGAGCACGGCGACGTTGACCAGGGCGAAGGCGAAGAGCGTGCCGATGGCGGTGGCGTCCGCGAGCGGGCCGAGCGGGATCAGGGCGGCCAGCAGGGCGATGAACACCGAGGTGATGATCGTGTTGGCGCGCGGGGTGCCCCGGTCGTCCACCTTGGAGAAGGCGGCCGGGATGAGCCCGTCGCGGGACATCGCGAAGAGGATGCGGGTCTGGCTGTAGAGGACGACCAGGACGACGCTGGCCAGCGCCAGGACGGCGCCCGCAGCGAAGATGACCGCCCAGATCGGGGTTCCGGTGACCACGGTGAGGATCCCGGCCAGGGAGGTCCGCCCCTCCGCGAACTCGGTCCAGTTGAGGGCGCCGACCGCGCTGAAGGCCACCAGGCAGTAGATCGCGGTGACCACGATCATGGAGAACATGATGGCGCGCGGCAGGTCGCGCTGCGGGTTCCGGGCCTCCTCGCTGGCGGTGGAGGCGGAGTCGAAGCCGATGTAGGAGAAGAACAGGGTGGCGCCGGCGGCGGAGACACCCGCCATGCCCATCGGCATGAACGGGGCGAAGTTGCCCCGCTGGACGGCGGTGACCGCGATGGCCACGAACATCACCAGCACGGCGATCTTGATGGTGACCATGACGGCGTTGGCGCGGGTGCTCTCCCGCACCCCGGCGAGCAGGGCGAACATCGACAGCAGGACGACGACGGCCGCGGGCACGTTGACCAGGCCGCCCTCCATGGGTCCGGCCAGGAGCGCGCCGGGCAGCGACAGACCCGTGGTCAGGTGCAAAAGCTCGTTGATGTACTGGCCCCAGCCGACGCCGACGGCCGCCACGGAGACCCCGTAGGTGAGCATCAGACACCAGCCGCACACCCAGGCCATGAACTCGCCCATGGTGGCGTAGCTGTAGGAGTAGGCCGAGCCGGAGGCGGGGATCATCCCGGCCATCTCGGCGTAGGCGAGCGCGGAGAAGAGCGCGGTCACACCGGCCAGGACGAACGCGAGGATGACGGCGGGTCCGGCGATCGGGACCGCCTCGCCCAGGACCACGAAGATGCCGGTACCCAGGGTGGCGCCGATACCGATCATGGACAGCTGCCAGAACCCCATGGTGCGGCGCAGGCCGTGGCCGCCCTCGGTCTCGGCCACGAGCTTCTCGACCGGCTTGCGTCGGCTCAGACGCCGCCCCAGCGTGGGCGCGGAAGCGTCCGCCCGCGCGGGGCTCTTCTGGTCCACCACGAAATGACTCCTCGACGTTCTGCGGGTGGGCACACCGGATCGGCGCCGTCGCGAACCAACGGGACCCCACTTGTGCCTTGGGCAACGTTAATGGTGTTGCGTGAGTAACATGACCCACATTCGTTGCCCATGTCCGCTTTCCGGGCCCGAATCATGCGCACCGACGCAAGAAAACGCACGCCGTGGTGACTCGTGCCACATGACATGACTCACGGTGATCAGGCTCTCGTGACCAGCGACGACGAGGGTCCCGCCCGTAGGTGTAAGCGTCCGATCGCCCCGGGTGTTCCCACCCCGTCCGGCGGGTTCCACGTCAAGGCGGCGTCAGGACACGACAAAGGGGAGCACGGCCGCCGCCGTACTCCCCTCGAAGCGTGGTTCCTCCCCCGACGGGGAGGGGGTCAGCTCGCCACGGACACGCTGGGCTCGCCCTCGACCCCGGCCTCGCCCATCTCCTCGGCGATGCGCATGGCCTCCTCGATCAGCGTCTCCACGATCTTGGACTCGGGCACGGTCTTGATGACCTCGCCCTTGACGAAGATCTGGCCCTTGCCGTTGCCGGAGGCCACACCCAGGTCGGCCTCGCGGGCCTCGCCGGGACCGTTCACGACGCAGCCCATGACAGCCACGCGCAGCGGCACCTCCAGCCCCTCCAGCCCGGCGGTGACCTCCTCGGCGAGCGTGTACACGTCCACCTGGGCACGGCCGCAGCTCGGGCAGGAGACGATCTCCAGGCCGCGCTCGCGCAGCCCCAGGGACTCCAGGATCTGGGCGCCGACCTTGACCTCCTCGGCGGGCGGGGCGGACAGGGACACCCGGATGGTGTCGCCGATCCCCTCCGACAGCAGGGCGCCGAAGGCCACGGACGACTTGATGGTGCCCTGGAAGGCCGGACCGGCCTCGGTGACGCCCAGGTGCAGCGGGTAGTCGCAGGCCTGCGACAGCAGCCGGTAGGCGTTGACCATCACGACCGGGTCGTTGTGCTTGACGGAGATCTTGATGTCCCGGAAGCCGTGCTCCTCGAACAGCGAGCACTCCCAGAGCGCCGACTCCACCAGCGCCTCCGGGGTGGCCTTGCCGTACTTGGCGAGCAGACGCTTGTCGAGCGAACCGGCGTTGACGCCGATGCGGATCGGGGTGCCGGCCTCGGAGGCGGCCTTGGCGATCTCCGCGACCTTGTCGTCGAACTTCTTGATGTTGCCCGGGTTGACGCGCACGGCGGCGCACCCGGCGTCGATCGCCGCGAACACGTACTTGGGCTGGAAGTGGATGTCGGCGATCACCGGGATCTGCGACTTCCTGGCGATGATCGGCAGCGCGTCGGCGTCCTCGTTGGTCGGGACGGCCACGCGGACGATCTGACAGCCGGAGGCGGTCAGCTCAGCGATCTGCTGGAGGGTCGCGTTGATGTCGGAGGTGCGGGTGGTCGTCATGGACTGCACGGACACCGGCGCGTCCCCGCCCACGGGCACGTTCCCGACCATGATCTGCCGGGTCTTGCGCCGGGTCGCCAGCGGGCGCGGCGGGGTGGCGGGAATACCGAGATCAATGGTCACGCTTGGTTCACCTCGTCTGCCGCCGGAGGGAGGGCGGCACTTGATGTCGTCCGATTCGTGGAGAAGGGCGCGCACGGCGGCGCCCGGAGGCGTGTCCGGGTGCTCCGTCTCGGTGGCCTCCGCCACGGCGGCGATCCCGGTACGCGACCTCCAGGTTACCCGCCCTTGGGGCGACACACGGCCCTTCGTGGCCGCGCTCACACCAGTTCAACCGGTGTTCATCCCTCGGGGCCGGCTCGGGGGCGGCTCCGAGCCGCCCCCGAGGGGTCAGCCGAACAACCGCACGGGGTTGATGAGGTCGGCCACGAGGAGGATGACGCTGAAGACGAGGAAGCAGCCGACGATCACATAGGCCACCGGTGTCAGCAGCGCCACGTCCACCGGCCCCGGGTCCGGTCTCCTGAACAGTCGTGCCGTCCACTTCTTGACGGACTCCCAGAGCGCCCCGGCCATGTGCCCGCCGTCCAGCGGCAGGATCGGGAGCATGTTGAAGGCGAAGAGGAACAGGTTGACGCTGGCCAGGATGCTGATCATGATCGCCACGGTGTCGATCACCGGCAGGCCCTGCGACATGATCTCGCCGCCGATGCGGGAGATCCCGACGATGCCCACCGGGGAGTCCTCGGTGCGCTGCTCGCCCAGGAAGGCGGCGCCGAACACCTCGGGGACCCGGCTGGGCAGGGCGATGATCGCCTCACCCACACCGACCAGCATGGTGCCGACCTCGGAGACCGACTCCCCCACCGTCAGCGGCTGGCGCTCCTGGACGAACACCACGCCGAGGAACCCGACGACCTCGGTGGCGGCCACCCGGCGCCCCTGCTCGTCGTAGACGAGGTCACCCCGCTCGTCGGTGTCGTAGACGATGTCGCCCTGGGAGTTCCGGGCGGGCAGCTCGTTCTCGACGATGTCGACGTCGGTGGTGAAGCGCTCGCCGTCGCGTTCGATCTCGAACTCGGTGCTGCCGAGGGACTGACGGATCTGTCCGTTCACGGTGTCGCCGGTCACCGGCTGGCCGTCGATCGAGACGATCACGTCGCCCGGCTCCAGGCCCGCCTCGTGGGAGGGGGTGGGCGCGAACTCGTCGGTGCACTCGGTGGCGGTCACTCCGGCGGGGACGACGCACTCGCGGACCGACCCGATCTGCGGGGTCTCCTGGTGCACGCCGATGCCCATGAAGAGCACGCCGAGCAGGATGATCGCGAGCACGAGGTTCATGCCCGGACCGGCGAACATGACGATCAGGCGCTTCCAGGGGGCGCGCTGGTAGAACTGCCGGTCCTGGTCCTCGGGGGAGAGCTCCATGTAGGAGGCCTCGCGGGCGTCCTCGGCCATCGCCCGCCAGCGGGACATCTTCCGGGCCCCGGTGTCCCGCCGTTCCCTGGCGGGCGGCAGCATGCCGACCATGCGCACGAAGCCGCCCAGCGGGACGGCCTTGATGCCGTACTCGGTCTCGCCCCTGCGCACCGACCACAGCGTCTTGCCGAAGCCCACCATGAACTCGGTGCACTTGATCCCGAACATCTTGGCCGTGGACATGTGGCCGAGCTCGTGCCAGGCGATCGAGAACAGCAGTCCCACGACGAACAGGACGATCCCGACCACGGTCAGCAGAACGACCATGCATCTCTCCTCAAGCCGATGTCGGTCCTCAGCCGCGGGTGAGCAGCTCGCGCGCGCGGGTTCGGGCCCAGGTGTCAGCGGCGTACACGTCGTCCAGGGTCAGGGTCGAGGTACCCGGATGGTCCGCCCGCCGGTGTTCAGAGACTACCTGGGAGACAGTGTCCATGATGGCCGGGAACGCGAGGTTTCCCTTGAGGAACGCGTCCACCGCCTCCTCGTTGGCGGCGTTGTAGACGGCGGGCGCCGTGCCACCCGCCGCGCCGACCTCGGCGGCCAGCCGCACGGCGGGGAAGGCCTCGTGGTCCAGCGGCTCGAAGGTCCAGCTCTGGGCGCGGGTCCAGTCCATGCCGGGGGCGGCGTCGGGGACGCGGTCGGGCGCGCCGATCCCGTAGGCGATCGGGATCATCATGCTGGGCGGGCTGGCCTTGGCCAGGGTGGTGCCGTCCACGTACTCGACCATGGAGTGCACGACCGACTGCGGGTGCACGACGACGTCGATCCGGTCGAAGGGCACGTCGAACAGGAGGTTGGCCTCGATCACCTCCAGGCCCTTGTTGACCAGGGTCGCGGAGTTGACGGTGATGACCGGTCCCATGCTCCAGGTGGGGTGGGCCAGCGCCTCGGCGGGGGTGACGCCGGTGAGCTCCTCGGCGCGTCGGCCCCGGAAGGGACCGCCGCTGGCGGTGACGACCAGGCGGCGCACGTCGGCGCGGGCGGCGTGGACCAGGCCCTGCGCCGGGCTGGTGAGCTCGCCCTCGGGCAGGTGGGGGAAGCACTGGGCGATGGCGTAGTGCTCGGAGTCGACCGGGATGATCTGGCCGGGCGCGGCGAGGTCGCGCACCAGGGGCCCGCCGATGATGAGGGACTCCTTGTTGGCCAGGGCGAGGGTGGTCCCCGCGCGCAGCGTGGCCAGGGTGGACTCCAGCCCCAGGGCGCCGGTGATCCCGTTGAGGACGACGTCGCAGGGGTGCGCGGCCAGCGCGGCGACACCCTCCGCTCCGACCAGGACCTCGGCGTCGCTGCCCTGCTCGCGCAGCAGGCGGGTGAGGTCGGCGGCGCGGGCGGGGTCCGCCACGGCCACGTGCCCGACCCCGAGCTCCACGGCCTGCTTGGCGAGCAGGTCGGCGCGGCCTCCCCCGGCGGCCAGGCCCACGACCCGGAAGCGCGCGGGGTTGCGCTGGACGATGTCGACGGCCTGGGTCCCGATCGAGCCCGTGGAGCCGAGGATCACTACTGTTCGCTGCTGTTCTTCTCGCACCCCTCCATTGTCGCGCACCCGGCGGCCCAGCGCCGGGGCCCTGTGGACAACCCCCGGGTACGGCCGGGCGAACCCTCGGTGTGGGCGGCGCACGGCGGGCAGCGGGGAGGGGGAGCCCCGGTGGCAGGCACCGAGGTGGAAGCCGGTCCGCCGCACGAGCGCACCCCGGCGGCGGGCACGGGGACAAACCCTCACAGTGCGACAGCGGCGCGGGAGCGCACTCCGGGGAGGCGCGCGCCCCGGGTCTTTACAAAGGGCGGTGGATCGCCTAACTTGACTGGCGAGTAAGTTACCTCACAGTACAGTGCGACGCCGATCACCGCCGGTGCGTCCGGCTCCCCCGATGGTGCTGGCGCGAGCGACCATCGGAGCCTCCCCCGCCCCACCCCAGAGGTTCCCGCCATGCCCTCAGTCAGCATCTCTCCCCCACCCCGAGAGCGCGCCCCCTTCGGCACGCGACTCCACGCCCTCTCCGCCACAGCCGTGGCGGCCGCCGTCGCCGTGGCCGCGCTGTCACCGGCCCCCGCCTCGGCGGTGACGATCTCCTCGACCATCAGCTACGAGACGATCGTCAGCCATGACGGCACCGAACTGAAGGCGAAGGTCATCACCCCCACCGACGCCGAGGGCCCGCGCCCGCTGCTCGTCATGCCCTCCGCCTGGGCCACCCCGCACATCCTGTACGTCGGCGCGGCCAAGAAGCTGGCCGAGGAGTCCGGATACCAGGTCGTCGCCTACACCTCGCGCGGGTTCTGGGACTCCGGCGGCGGCGTCGAGGTGGCCGGACCCGAGGACCGGGCCGACGCCAGCGCCGTCATCGACTGGGCCCTGGAGAACACCGAGGCCGACGCCGACCGGATCGGCATGGCGGGCATCTCCTACGGCGGCGGGATCAGCCTGCTCACCGCCGCCGAGGACGACCGGGTGAGGGCGGTCGGCTCCATGAGCGGCTGGGCCGACCTGGAGGCCTCGCTCTACCCCGGCCGGACCATCGACGTGCAGTCGGCCGAACTGCTGCTCCTGGCCGGGAACCTGCTCGGCACCCCCGGGGACTCCCTCCGGGAGATGGAGCGCGAGTACCGGCGCGGCAACGTCGACCCCATCCTGGAGATGGCCCCGGACCGCTCCGCCGCCACCAAGGTGGACCAGATCAACGCCAACGGGACCGCCGTCATGATGGCGCACGGATGGAACGACGGCATGTTCCCCGTCGGGCACATCGCGGACTTCTACGAGGAGCTGTCCGGCCCCAAGCGGCTCATGCTCACCCCCGGCGACCACGCCACCCCCGAGGCGTTCGGCGCGGTGGGGCTGCCCAACGAGGTGTGGGAGGACCTGGGCCGCTGGTTCGACCACCACCTCAAGGGCGAGGACAACGGCGTCGGCGCCGAGGACCCGGTGCGTGTCCGGCCCAACAACGGGAACGGCGGGTGGACCTCGCACGCCGACTGGCCCTCGGTGACGGCGTCCACCGACGAGTACCACCTCGACGAGCCCCGCTCCACCTGGGGCCGCTGGCAGAGCGACGGCGCGATGGGCGACGAGCCCGCCACGGGCTGGGACTACGGCTTCCGCACCGGGATCGGCACGACCGCGCACAGCGGCACGGTCATCCTCTCGGGGGCGCTCCAGCAGTTCTTCGACGTGCCCACCGGGGTCCTGCTGCCCACCGTCGACCGCTACCGGGCCGCGGTGTGGACCAGCCCCGCCCACCCCGAGGGCGTCCGCGTGGCGGGGACCCCCGAGGTGACGTTCACGGTGACCCCCACCGCCGCTGACCAGTCGGTCTTCGTGTACCTGTACGCGATCAACGAGCGCGGCACCGGCTCCCTGCTGAGCCACGCCCCGTACACCCTGCGCGACGCGACCCCGGGCGCGCCGGTGACGGTCGAGACCGAGCTCTCGTCGGTGGTGTGGGACGTCCCGGCCGGTCACCGTCTGGCCGTGGTGGTGGACAGCAAGGACCCCCGCTACGTCAGTGAGAGCCGGATCGGGAACCGGGTCACGGTGTCCTCTCCGGAGGAGGCGCCGACCCGGGTGACCATTCCGATCGGCTAGGCCGCGGTGGGCGCCGGTCCCGGGTTTCCACCCCTGATCGGCGCCGAAACCCCGTGTTCCGGTCAACCGGACACCACGGGCCGGGCGACCGGTCGACCCGCCTCGCGCGGGGTCGGCCGGTCGCATGCCCGAGAAAGCCGCGACACAAACCCAAAGTAGTCATCAAGTTACTCCAAGTGTGCGAAGATCGTGGTCATGACCTCGCCCACCGCACGCAGGATCCTCGCCCCGCTGGCCGCAGCCGCGGTCGCCTTCGGGGGCCTCGCCCTCATCGACCACCTGCCCGCCCCGGCCTCGGCCGTCTCCCAGGCCATCCACGCCTCCGCCGTCCTTCCGGACGCCCTCGCCCCCGAACTCCCCGCTCCCGAGAACCGGACACCGGTCTCCAGGACCGACGGGATCCACCACCAGGCGGGGGCCGTGACCGGCGAACAGCGCACCGCCGTCCTCGACTACTGGACCAGCGACCGCATGGCCGCCGCCCAGCCGATCACCAGCCTCGTGGAGTCCACCCTGGGGCTGACCGACCCGCTCCAGGGGACCGCCGACGTCGAGCCGCAGGCGTCCAGCCCCAACAGCGACGGCGAGCGCTGGAACGACGGCGGCAAGGTCACCCAGACCACCGGCAAGGTGTACCTGACCATGGACGGCCGCGACTTCACCTGTTCGGCCTCGGTCGTGGACTCCGCCAACAAGAGCACCCTGGTGACCGCCGGGCACTGCGCCAAGGACGGCAGGGGCTCCTGGGCCCAGAACTGGACCTTCGTCCCCGGGTACTCCTCCGGCGACAGCCCGCACGGCAAGTTCACCGCCCGCGACCTCATGGTCGCCCCGCAGTGGTCCGACCGGGCCGACGACAGCTACGACTTCGCGATGGTCGTGCTCAACGAGGACGGCGGCACCCCGGTGCAGGACCGGGTCGGCGCGCAGAAGCTGTCCTTCTCCACGTGGTCCGAGCAGAACGTGAACAACGGGGTGCAGGTCTACACCTTCGGCTACCCGTCCGCCTCCCCCTACGACGGCCGCGAACTGCACTACTGCTCCGGCCGGACCGTCCCGGACACCGGCGGCACCACGGCCAACGGGGTGCGCTGCACCATGACCCAGGGCTCCAGCGGCGGCCCCTGGTTCACCGACTTCGACACCGCGACCGGCCAGGGCACCATCTCCTCGGTGGTGAGCTTCAAGTACGCCGACGACCGCAGCACCCAGTACGGCCCGCGCCTGGGCGCCGAGGCCAAGCGCCTCTACGACCACGCGGCGCGGCTCTAGAGGGCCCCTGCGGCGCCCGGGGCCCCGGGGTCACGACGGGGGCGGGGGGCGGCCGAACACCGGCCGCCCCCCGCCCCCGTCCGCGTCCGCGCGGCGTCCCTACAGGTCGATCCCGGTGAGGACGAGGACCCGCTCGTGGGTGAGGTCCGTCATCGCCGCCCGCAGGCCCTCCTTGCCCACACCCGAACCCTTGACCCCGCCGTACGGCATCTGGTCGGCGCGGAAGGTGGGGACGTCACCGACGACCACGCCGCCGACCTCCAGCTCCCGGTGGGCACGGAACGCGGTGGGCAGGTCCCGGGTGAAGACACCGGCCTGGAGGCCGAAGTCGCTGTCGTTCACGGCCGCGAAGGCGGCGTCGGTGTCCGCGACCCGCTGGACGACCAGCACCGGGCCGAACACCTCCTCGCGGACCACCCGGGCGTCGGCGGGCGCGTCCGCCAGGACGGTGGGCGCCACGGTGACGCCGTCGCGCGTGCCGCCGGTCAGGAGGCGGGCCCCCGCGGCGACCGCCTCCTCGACCCAGGACGTCACGCGCTCGGCGGCGGCCGCGTCGACCAGCGGTCCGACGTCGGTCCCGGGGTCGGTCGGGTCACCGGTGCCCAGCGCCTCGACCTCCGCTACCAGGCGCTCCACGAACGCGTCGTGCACGGCGTCCGTGACCACGACCCGCTGCACCCCGATGCAGACCTGACCGGCCTGGTTGTTGCCGAACAGGGCCACCCGCCGGGCCGCCCAGTCGAGGTCGGCGTCGTCCAGCACCACGGCCGCCGCGTTGCCGCCGAGTTCGAGGGTCACGTGCTTGTGCGGAGCCCGCCGCTGGAGCTCCCAACCGAAGGGACCGCCGGTGAAGGAGATGACGGGCAGCCGCTCGTCGGTGATCAGCGGCGCGGCCAGCTCGTTGGGCATGGGCAGGATCGACACCATGCCCGCGGGCAGGTCGGTCTCGGCCAGGATCTCCCCGAGGATCAGAGCGGTCATCGGGGTCGCCGGAGCGGGCTTGAGCACCACGGGGGCGCCCACGGCGATGGCCGGGGCCACCTTGTGGGCGACCAGGTTGAGCGGGAAGTTGAACGGTGAGATGCCCAGGACGGGGCCCTTGGGGACCCGGCGGACCAGCGCCATCCGGCCGGTGCCGCCGGGGTCGGTGTCCAGGCGCTGGAGCTCGCCGCTGTCCCGGCGGGCCTCCTCGGCGGCCCAGCGGAACACCGACACCGCGCGTCCGGCCTCGGCGCGGGACCACTTGATGGGCTTGCCGCTCTCGGCGGTGATGACCTGGGCGATCTCCTCGGCACGCTCTCCGATGCGCCGGGAGACGTGGTCCAGGGCCCCGGCGCGGACGTGCGCGGGCAGGGCGGCGGCCTCGGCGGCCACCGCGTGCGCGGCGGAGACGGCGGCCTCCACCTGCGCCTCGGTGGGCACGGAGACGACGCCCGCCGTCCCTCCGGTGTAGGGGTTGCGGACGGTCAGCTCGGTGTCGCCGGACGCGGCGGAACCGGCCAGCCAGAACGGATGCGTGGTCATGTCGGTGACGCTAGCCCCCGCACGGAGCCGCCCGCGTTGTCCACCATCACCAACCCGGAGCTCCCGTTTGGCCACTGTGGCGTACCCGATCGGGGAATCCCGGGGCACACCGGCGTGTGGGGATTGGTGACTCGGCCGTTCCTTGGGTAAACGGAAGGTACGACCCGGGGGCGGCGGGCGACCGACCGCCGAAGGGAACCTGGCCAAGCGGCTGGTGCGGGGGCGGTCCTTCGTCCACAGTGGTGAGGGAGGGCTCCGCCAGCGGGTTCGGCCGGACCCTCGGGTCGCCGCCGTCGACGGGAACCCGGGAGTGCCCATTGCCGCTCGTCTACCGCACGTTGGTCGCCGTCCACGACGACGACGGGGACCTGGTCTCCGCCGCCTCCTCGGTCCTCTCCCGCTGGCTGAGCAAGCGCGGCAACTCGGGGGCGCGGGTGGACTTCACCGGTTCGGGCCGGTTCGAGCTCAGCAACCGTTCCCGGGCACTGGTCGCACGGCACCACAACGCCGACGAGGGACTCACCTTCCTGAGGCTGACCACCGAGTCCGAGAAACCCGAGGGCGTGTGGCGCACCCTGGCCACGGTGGTGGTGGACCCCGAGCTCTCCCCCTGGAACTACGTGTGGATCGACATGACCGTCGACCCCGTCGCGACCGCCGACACCCCCCGCGCCGAGGTGATGCCACCCGAGGCGGCGCGCATGCTGCTCGGGTCGGTGGGCGCGCACGACGGCGCCCACCCGCTGCCGTCCACCCCCCGCATCGTGCGCGGGCGTGACGAGGAGGACGTGGCGGCCCTGCTCTCGACCATCCGCGACCCCCTGCGACGCCTGGCGATCGTCGCCACCGGGGCGCCGCACGACGTCACCGTGGCCGACTGGCGCACCTCCATGGCGGGGACCCTGTCCCGCTGCACCGGCATGTGCGCCGGATACGTGCTGGACGGGGCCGCCCTGGAGCGGGTCTCCGAGCTCCTCCCCCGGGGTCTGGACGTCCCCGTCGGTGGGGTCCGCACCTTCTTACCTGGTGTGGACCCCACCGACGAGGCGGACGCCCAGCGCCACCCCCGGATGAGTCCGGGCACCCTCGACACCGCCCGCGACGGCGAACGCGTGCGCAACTGGGTGGGCGCCGCCCTGTCCCGGCGGGTGCGCGACAACGCGCTCGGACTGCGCCTGCCCGAGGCGCTCCGGGCGATCGACGCGCTCCTGGCCGAGGAGACCGAGGACCTGCGCCGGGGTCCGCACACCCGTGCCCCCGTTCCCCCACGGGCACCCTCAGGATCGGGGAACGTCATCGCGCACCAGTCAGAACACGACTCCGTCTCCTCGGTGGAACTCGCCGCCGCCCAGGCACAGGAACAGCAGGTCCGACGGCTCAGGGAGGAGGTGCGCAGACTCAACGCGCGGATCGGGGAGCTCTCCGAGGAGCACCAGGCCGTGCTCGCGGAGACCGCCGACCTCGCGGACGAGCTGGCCCTCACCCGGGAGGAGCGCCGCGTGGCCCGCTTCGAGGTCCGGTGGCTGCGCGACCAGGCACGCGAGGCGGGCCTGTTCCGGCTGGCCGCCGCCCCGGCCCCGAGCGACCCCGAGCAGGGGCCGCCGTCCAGCGTGGCCGAGCTGCTGGAACGGATCACCGACGGCTCGGCCCTGCCGCACCTGTTCTTCACCATCGAGGACCAGACCGTGTACGAGCTCTCCGACAGCCGCAAGGAGGGCCTGTGGGTGACCCGGGCCTGGGAGGCGCTCCTGGCCCTGAACGACTACGCCCGCTACCAGTTCGACAACCCCGGAAGCGGACTCGGTTTCCACTCCTACCTGCGCGAACCCCCGGACGGCTACCGGGTGATCCCGGTCAAGCGGCTGGCCTCGCAGGAGTCCGACTACGTCCGCAACCGGGGCAAGCTCAACGAGAAGCGGGTGTTCCGCGTCCCGGCCGAGGTGGAGCCGGACGGGCGGGTCCCCATGTACGCCCACATCAAGTTGGACATCGAGTACGGCATCTGCCCCCGCCTGTACTTCTTCCCGCATCTGGGCCCGGACACCACCAACCGGGTGTACGTCGGCTACCTGGGGCGGCACCTGCCCGTCCAGCAGTCCAACTGAACGGACTCAGACGAGCGCGTGCCCGTAGGAGCGGGACAGCGCCGCCAGGTCCGGTACGCCGTGGCGGTCCACCAGCTCCCCGAAGCGCGCCACCTTGTCCGGGCCGAAGCGGCTCACCTTCGCGGCGTAGGTGTCCACGGTGAGGAAGACCGGCGGCACGCTCTTGCTGTGGAACTTGTCCGCGTACATGACCAGCTCCTCCTCCGGCGACTCCGCGAGGTAGTCCGCCACCGGGATGGGCAGGCCCTGGTCCCGCACGTCGTCCCGGGTCACGCCCACGCCCGTGTGGTGCGAGCAGAACCGGCACAGCGCCTCGGGCAGCCCCTCCCCCGCCAGGAGCTCGTGGCCGAGCACCCCGTGGCTCACGTAACGGGACCCGTCGATCCGCCCCCGCTCGTCCATCAGCCGGTACACGCCCACGTCGTGGAGCAGACACCCGGCACGGACCAGCGCCGCGTCCACTCCGCCGGGGGCCGCTTCCATCAGCAGTTCGGCCACCTCGCACACGGCCCGGCAGTGGGTGTACACGAGCGCGAAGGCCTCGGGAGTGGGCGCGTACCGCTCGTGGAGGGCCCGGATCTCTTCGTCGGTGGGGATCTGCATCCCAGCAGACTAGGGCAGGACCGCACGTACCCTGGGTGCCGTGACGGGAACGAGGACCGAGGCCCTGAGGGGCCTGGCGGAGACGGAGTGGCGCGCACGCGCCGAGCGGCACCAGCACCGGGTCGACGCCCTGGTGGGCGAGCACGTACGCCGCCGGAGCGCGGGCGAGCGGCACCCCGTCGAGGACTTCCTGTTCACGTACTACAACCTCAAGCCCGCGCAACTGCGGCGCTGGCACCCCGGCGTCGGGACGGTGCTGCTGGGCGAGGGCGCCCGCGCACGGCTCTCCGAACGCTTCTACACCGAACTCCCCGGCGGAGTGGGGCTCGACGTGCCCGCGTTCCTGTCCGCCCGGCCGGTGCTGGACTTCGTGGAACGCCTGTTGACCTCGGTAGCCGGGCGCCCCGCGCACCTGGGCTGCTTCGGGCTGCACGAGTGGGCGATGGTGTACCGGACCGAGGAGGTGCGCCACGGCCAGGTCCCCCTGCGGCTCGGGCACGAGGGCACCGACCGCGTGGTCGAGTCGCACCGGATCCAGTGCTCGCACTTCGACGCGTTCCGGTTCTTCACCGGACCCGCCCGCCCGCTCAACACCCTCCAGCCCACCCGGGAACGCCAGGCCGACCTGGACCAGCCGGGGTGCCTGCACGCCAACATGGACCTCTACAAGTGGGCGTACAAGCTCACCCCGGCGGTCCCCTCGGAGTTGGTCGCGGACTGCTTCGAGCTCTCCAGGGAGATCCGCGTGCTCGACATGCGCGCCTCTCCCTACGACCTCGCCGCGTGGGGGTACCAGCCGGTGCGGATCGAGACCGCCGAGGGCAAGGCCGCCTACATGGAGTACCAGCGGGACTTCGCCGAACGCGGCGCGGTGCTGCGCGAACGGGTCCTGGACGTGTGCCGGGCCCTGCGCGCCGCCTGAGTTCAGGGCAGGTCGGCGCGGCCCGCGTCCCGGGCCGCACGCTCCCGTGCCACCCTGTGGGCCCGCCACGTCCCGACGAGGAGCACCACGAGGCTGGCCCCGATCGGCGCGAGCACCGCCGCGACCTGGAGGTTCGGGGTGGCCGCCACCGGCAGCAGGGCCAGGCCCGGCAGACAGACCAACCCGGCCACGATCGACCAGGGCGCCGCCAGTTCGTGCACGGTGTACCAGGCGAAGTCGCCGGAGAACGTGTAGGCGGTCCGGATCCCGAAGAGGCGGTTCGGTCTGATCCTCCGCCGGGCACCCCGCACCCCCATGAGCACCAGCGCCACCGCCATGAGCAGCAGACTCGCCATCATCAGAGCGATCGCGCCGAGCGGCATCATCTGGTCGGAGGACGCGGCCAGGGGGTTCATGGGGGTGTGGACCTTCCGTTCGAGGGCGGGAGCGCGCAGGCGGCGCTTCCCCCGGGGAGCCGGTACCGGTTCGCGGCCACGATCCGGTAGGCGGCGCGGTTGAGCGCGCGCACCCCGGGCAGCAGCAGGAAACGGCCGAGGATCCGGGCGGGGAGCCCCGCGCCCAGGAGCACCCCGGCGACGGCGTCGCCCCCGGCCAGCCGCCTACCGTCCGGATAGACGATCCAGGCCTGTTCGTCGGCCTGCTCGGGGGTGAGACCGAGGGCGGGGAGGTCGGAGTCCTGAGAGGCCGCGAAGGCGGTCCGGGTGCGCAGGCGATCCCGCGCGAAGGCAACCGCGCGCTGGCAGAAGCCGCAGTCCCTGTCGTACAGGAACAGCCCCGAACCTCGCGCGTGCGCGGCGTCCGCCATGTTCGGCTCCCTCCGTACGTACCGTCTCCTTCCTACCTCCCCGTTCCACCCGCCCTGCACTCGGGAGGACGGAGTCGCGTCCGACACTCCCGGGCGAGCCCCCGAAACCCGTTGCGGCCGTGGATCACGGTGCCGAGAATGACCGCCATGCCCCCCACGGAGATCCGCCCCTACCGCACCGCCGACGAGGAGGAGTGGCTGCGCTGCCGGGTCCTGTCCTTCCTCCACACCGCGTACCACGACGACGTGGTCCAGACGAAACCGGTCCGTCCGGCCGCCTCCGTGGAGCTGGTCGCGGTACGCGGCGCGACCCTGGTCGGCATCCTCGACGCCGAACTGGACGGCGACACGGCGGTGATCGAGACCGTCGCCGTCCACCCCGACCACCAGGGCCGAGGAGTGGGCGGGCGGCTGCTGTCCACCCTCCTGGAACGTCTGCGCGAGCAGGGGGTCCGGAGGCTGGACGCCTGGACCCGTGACGACCCCGCCACACTGGCCTGGTACCGGTCCGGCGGCTTCACCGACCACGACCACTACCTCCACGTGTACGCCGACCACGACGAGGTAACGCGGCTCGCCCTTGCGCCGCTGGACGCCCGCACACACCACGCGTCGCGACCCGCCAGCGTCCCGAAGGTCACAGCGGTGGTGAGGGCCCTCGCGCACGCCGATCCGGCGGACGAGGAGGGGCTGCGTGCCGAGTTCCGGCGGGTCCACCTGTGCCGCCGGTTCACCCGGCCGGTCGACACTCCCGGGTGAGGGCGGACACG
>NZ_CBDRIY010000011.1:0-162203 GCF_965344335.1 Nocardiopsis eucommiae | reverse complement strand
CCCCACCGTGTTCAGGGGCGGCCGCGGCCCTCAGGCGTCCTCCAGACGGTGTCGGGGCTCGTGGTGGGCCGGGACCGGCTCGGAGCGGGTCGCGCTGGAGCGAGGCCGACCGTCTCCCTCGCCCTCGTCGTAGAGGCCCTCGAAGTACTCCTCCTTGGTGGGACCGTCCTCGTCGTCGCGGACCCAGCGGGCGCCGACGAACACCGGAGCCGCCAACACCAGCGCCAGGGGCACGAACACACCCAGGGGCAGCAGCGTCAGGGCGCCCTCCACACCGGGAAGGACCGGCAGCCGCTCCAGCAGGTGCATGCGCACCAGGGCGGCGGCGGTCGCGCCGCCCAGGACCAGGGCGGCGGAGAAGGGCAGCATCGGGGTCAGGCGCGGTGGAACCGCGACCAGGGCCACCAGCAGGCCCACGCCCACCAGTCCGGCCAGCGCCACGGGGCCGGTGCCCTGCAGCGCGCTGGCCTGCACCGCGTTCAGGCCCCGCAGGTGAGCGAACGCCCATCCAGTCACCAGAAGTAGGACCGGGCCCAACAACAGGCCCGACAGGAAGCCGACGAAATGTCGCACGGGGGTGCTCCTCTCAGGGGTTGCGCAGCACCATAGCGACAAAAACGGAGTTCGGCACCATAACCACAAAATGGGGCATCCCGGACATCGGATCGTCACCTGCCCGTTCCCCACCCCTCGACCCGCCCCCACACCCCCGGAACGCGCCGTGGCGCCGCCCCCCACACGGGGGACGACGCCACGGCGACCCGCCAGGAAACCGGTCCCGATCACCGGCCGGGGGAGTGACCCTCATCCTCGGCCGCCGCGTCCCCGTCACCGGACCCCTCCCGGCCCTCGGACCCGCCCGCGGCCGCCACCGCGCCGGTTCCGGCCACCCGGTCCAACTCCTCGGGCGTCGCACGCCCGTCCACCCCCAGCACCCGGCGGCTCGGCGGGGAGGCACCGAACACGCGGCGCGCCTCGTAGGCCAACACCGCCACCACCACGGCCGCGACCGTCGCCCACAACGCCTGACGGTGTTCGGGCAGGGTCGCCATGGCCACGAAGATCGCCACCAACCCCAGCAACGTCACCCACGTCAGGTAGGGGAAACCCCACATCCGCAACGTGATCCGCTCGGGCGCGTTGCGCCGCACCCGCGCCCCCACCACCAGCTGCGAAGCACAGATGGTCAGGAACAGCACCAACAGGATCGCACCGATGGAAGCCACCAGGAACGCGAACACCTGACCGGGGAACAGGTAGTCCGCGACCACCGCCGCGTACCCCACCACGGTGCCCAACAGGATCGCCCGCACCGGCACACCACGACGGCTCGTCCCCCGCAGCACCCTGGGTGCGTCCCCCTGACGGGTCAGCATGAACAACATCCGCGAGGACGTGTACATGGCGGCGTTGAGGACGCTCAGCACCGCGATCAGCACCACGATCTCCATGATCAGCGCCGCACCGGGGATACCCACCGTCTCCATGACCACCACGAAGGGGCTACGGTCCAGATCCGTGGAGTTCCACGGCACGACCATCACCACCACCAGGATCGAGGCCACGTAGAACAGGCCGATACGCCACAGCACGTTCGTGATGGCCGAGGCCACACCCCGCTCCGGCTCCGCGCTCTCACCCGCCGCGATCGTGATGATCTCCACGCCACCGAAGGCGAACAGCACCACCACCGTCGCACCGAGCACCGCCACCCAACCGTTGGGCGCGAACCCGCCCAGGTCCCACAGGTGCGCGAAGGTCGCCCCTTCCGCGCCACTCCACAGCCCCAGCGCGTACAAACCTCCCACCAGTAGGAACGCCACGATCGTCGCGACCTTGACCAGCGAGAACAGGGACTCGGTCTCGGCGAAGACCCGCACCGAGATCAGGTTCGCCACCGTCATCGTCAACAGCACGACCAAGGCCAGCGCCCAGGGAGCCACGCCCTCGACCCACTGGCTCAGGATCGCCGCCCCCGCCACCGACTCCGCCGCCACCAGGACCGCGTACATCCACCAGTACAGCCACCCGATGGCGAACCCCGCCCGGGGACCGAACGCCAACCGGGCGTAGTCGGAGAACGACCCCCCGGCCGGCACCGACACGACCATCTCACCCAACGCCCGCAGGGTCAGGAACACCAGGGCCCCGGCCAGCGCGTAGGACACCACCGCCGCCGGACCCGCGGTCTGGATCACCGCACCGGAGCCGATGAACAGCCCCGCACCCACCGACCCGCCGATCGCGATCAGTGTCATGTGTCGGCGGCGCAGCGAATGCGCCAGCCCCGACCCGTCGTCCGTATGTGTCGCCTCCGGGGGCGACGTCTCACTGCCTGTCACGGCCCCACCCTAGGACGCAAGCTCGAGCACCTTCCCCACTGACCCCGCCAAACAACCCATGAACCAACAAAAGTGAGGCAGGCCACCCCCACACCCCCCGCCCCAACGCACTCCCACCCCAGAGGGAAGCGCCCGCCCACCCCGACGTGCCACCATCCACCCATGCGCCACCTCACCACCACCCTGACCCGGGCACTGCACCCCCTGGTCAGCGCCCGCACCCACCAACGCTGGGCCTACCTCGTCATCGGCGGCGCACTCCTGACGCCCTACCTCATGGCCTCCCTCGTCCTGAGCACCCTCATCACACGCACCAACACACCCACACCCGCCACCCTCCCCCTCACCCTCCTCATCGGCACCGCCCTCATCACCGCCACCGCACTCCTGCCCGCCACCCGCACCGGCCAACTCCACCTCGCCCGCGCCCTGCTCACCCCACTGCCACACACCCCCACCACCAGCCGCTGGCGCACCACCCTCTGGCTCCACCTGCACCTCATCGTCGGCATGGCCGCCAGCCTGGCCACCATGACCCTGCTCACCGAAGCCGCCCTCCTGGCCGCCGCACCCCTGAACCCCGCACCCCACCCCATCTCCCAAGGCCCCCTCACCCTCTACGGACAAGGCCACCTCACCCACCCCGCCTGGGGACCCCTCCTCGCCCTGGCCTGGGTCCTGGCCCTGATCTACGCCCTCGCCCTCACCGGCCACCTCCTCGCCAGAGCCGCACCCCACCTGCTCGGCCCCACCCCCACCGACCGCCTGCACGCCGCCCACGCCCACGCCCACCGCCTCGCCGAACGCAACCGCCTGGCCCGCGAACTCCACGACTCCCTCGGCCACGCCCTGTCCGTGGTCACCCTCCAAGCCGCCACCGCCGCCCGTCTCCTGGACACCAACCCCGACTTCGCCCGCCAGGCCCTCACCCACATCGCGGACACCGCCCGCACCGCCACCGCCGACCTCGACCACGCCCTCGGCCTCCTGCGCGAGAACACCACCACCCCCCGCACACCCCCACCCGACCTGGGCGACCTCACCCACCTCACCCAGGCCACCCACCACACCGGCACCGACCTGACCTGCCACATCAGCGGCGACACCACCCACGTCCCCGCCCTGCTCTCCCGCGAGACCTACCGCATCGCCCAGGAAGCCCTCACCAACGCCCTACGCCACGCACCCCACCAACCCCTCACCCTCACCCTGGACACCACCCCCGGCGCACTCACCCTCACCATCACCAACCCCCTGCCACCCACCACCCCACGCCTGCCCCGCCGCCGCAACTCCGGCCACGGCCTCCAGGGCATGCGCGAACGCGCCCACCTCATCGGCGGCACCCTCACCGCCGCACCCACCACCACCCACTTCCACCTCACCCTCCACCTGAACTGGAAACAGCACCCGTGATCACCATCAACCTCGTCGACGACGAACCCCTCATCCGCGCCGGCCTGGCCGCCCTCATCAACGCCGAACCCGACATGGAGGTCACCGGCCAGGCCGCAGACGGCGCCGACGTCCCCGACCTCGTCCGCCGCACCCGCCCCGACCTCGTCCTCATGGACGTGCGCATGCCCGGCCTCGACGGCATCCAGGCCACCCACACCCTCCAACGCACCCCCCACCCGCCCCGCGTCATCGTCGTCACCACCTTCGACAACGACGACCACGTGTGGGGAGCCCTGCGCGCCGGAGCCCACGGCTTCCTCCTCAAACGCACCCCACCCGAGGAGATCCTCGCCGCCGTCCGCCTCGCCCACCGAGGCGACACCCTGCTCTTCCCCACCGCCCTACGCGCCCTGGCCGCCACCCAACCCGCCCACCCCACACCCGCCGCCCGCGCCGTGGCCACCCTCACCCAACGCGAAGCCCAGACCCTCACCCTCATCGCCCAGGGACTCACCAACGCGGAGATCGCCACCCACCTCCACCTGGGAATCCAGACCGTGAAAACCCACGTATCCAACACCCTGACCAAACTCGGCGTCCGCGACCGCACCCAGGCCGTCATCGCCGCCTACGACTCCGGCCTCATCCGACCCGGCACCCGCCCCCGAAACCCACGACACACCCACGAAACCACTAACACTCAGCAACAACACTGTTACTTTCGGCAATCAAAGGCGGCCCAACACGACCCACACCCCGGGGGAGCACACCCATGTCCACCGCGCCAGCCATCGACCTCGACCTCATCACCACCCTCTACACCACCCACCGCGACGACCTTGCCCGCGTCCGCGACCAACAACGCCAGCACTACGCCTCAGCCGAACCCGCCATGACCCCCCAACTCGACGACCTCGAAGCCGAGATCACCTACCTCCTCCTGCGCCACCACCGCCCCGCCAACGTCGTCGAGATCGGCACCTACTACGGCTGGTCCACCTCCTGGATCCTCTCCGCCCTCCGCGACAACGGCACCGGCCACCTCCACTCCTTCGACATCGTCGACCACGCCACCGCCCACGTCCCCACCACACTCGCCGACGACCGCTGGACCTTCACCAAAGGCGACGTCCGCGCCAAGATCACCCACATCCCCTCCAGCACCGACTACCTCTTCATCGACGCCGCCCACAACGGATGGTTCGCCCGCTGGTACATCCACCACCTCCTGCCCACCCTGCCCCCACACATCCCCGTCAGCGTCCACGACGTCTTCCACCAGCGCTACGCACTGCCCTTCACCGAAGGCGCCGTCGTCCTCAAATGGCTCGCCAACAACACCACCGACTACTTCACCGCCTCCGCCGCCCGCGCACCCCACCACCACCAGGCCCTCAACGACCTCAAGACCGAACTCGGCCTCGACACCCCCGTCCGCGACTCACCCCACAACCCCATGATCTTCTTCCGCCTGCCCGAACGCCCCCGCCCCGGCCAGGCCATCCCCAGCCCACCCCGCCCCCGCGCCCACAACGACGACCCCACCCATGACCCCACCCACAGCTGAACACCACCCCACCCACCACACGCGAGGGGGCGGCGGGCCACCACGGCCCACCGCCCCCTCACACACCACCAGCCCTCAGGCCCCGTCCGCCTCCAACTCCGACGGCGGCGCGTCCACCACACCCTCACGCGCACCCGAGTCCACCCCGGCCCGCGCCTCACGCACCCCCACCACGTCAGCGGCATCCGACACCATCCGCGAGAAGATCACCGGCTGATCCAGACTCACCATGTGCCCCGCACGCGGAACGTTCACCAACCGCCCCTCCGCGCACGCGTCGAAGAACGCCTTCTCATGAATCCGGAAATGGTCCCGCGCCCCGTTCACCAACCACACCGGACCCTGATACGCCGACAACGCCGACAACGCGTCGATCTTCGCCAACTCGTCGATCACCGCCGTAGCCGACTCCACCGCCAGACCACCGTCCACCACCGCGTCAGCCGCACCATCACGCAACGTCAACCGATGGAACCGCTCGTTGACCGCCGCACCCTTGTCCGGCAACCGCTCCATCAACACCGCCGGAATCCGGTACACCTGAGCCAACGACTGATCCGGCTGCGCCGTACAACTCGCCGCCACCAACCCCGCGATCCGCCCCGGCGCCGCCCCCGCCGCCGCGATCGACACCATCCCACCCATGCTCAACCCCACCAACAGGGCCCGACCACCCACCGAGTCGATGGCCTCCAACAACGTGTCCACCGCACGCCCCACCGAGAAGTCCTCACCCCGACGAGACCCGTGAGCCGGAAGATCCGGCGCCACCACCGTGCGCCCCTGCGCCTGCAGGAACTCCACCTGCGGCCGCCACATACTCGACGACGAACGCAAACCGTGCGCCAACACGATCGGAACACCCATCACCGCACCTACTTCCCGGCCCCGTAGGACACCGTCACCGGAGCATGGTCCGACCACCGCTCCTCACGGCTGGGATAACGCTCCACCCGCCCCGACAGTGCCCGAGCGGCCAACCCCGGCGTCGCCACCTGATAGTCGATCCGCCACCCCGTGTCGTTGTCGAAGGCACGACCACGGTAGGACCACCACGAGTACGGGCCCTCCTGATCCGGATACAGCCCACGCACCACGTCCACGTACCCCGCCTCATCGAACACCCGCGACATCCACGCGCGCTCCTCCGGCAGGAAACCCGAGTTCCTCCGGTTCCCCCGCCAGTTCTTCAGGTCCGCCTCAGTGTGCGCGATGTTCCAGTCACCACACACCACCAACCCACGCCCCTGCTCCTCCACCCGCGCACGCCGCTCCACCAGAAACGGCAGGAACGCCGCCATGAAACGCTCCTTCTCCTCCTGACGCGGCGTGTCCACCTCACCCGAGGGCAGATACAGGCTGGCCACACTCACCGCACCGAAGTCCGCCTCCACATAACGACCCGACTCCGCGAACTCCTCCACCCCGAAACCGACCCGCACCGCGTCCGGCTCCACACGCGAGTAGATCGCCACCCCCGCACGCCCCTTCGCCAGGGCCGGACACAACACCACATGCCACCCCTGCGGCGCCACCACCCCCTCCGGAAGCTGATCAGCCTCCGCCCGGGTCTCCTGCAAACACACCACGTCCGCCTCCGTGGCCGACAACCACGACCCGAACCCCGGATCCTTCTTCGCGGCCGCCCGCAACCCGTTGACGTTGACGCTGGACACAACAAAACTCGACTGGTTCACGCCCCACAGCGTAGCCACCCCCACCCCCACACCGGCCCCTCAACCCGCGTCACCCACCTCCTCCCGCGCCAACCGCCGCAACACCCCATACGTCCGGTTCGACCCCGCCGCCTCACGCTGCGCCCGCGCCGTCACCTCGATGTAGGCCTGCGACGACGTCACCGACGAATGCCCCAACAAATGCATGATCTCCGTGACCGACGCGCCATCCTCCGCCAACCGCGTCGCGAACGTGTGCCGCAACGCGTGCACCAACGTCCCCCGCGCCACCCGATCATTCACCCCCGCGTGCCGATAACACTGCCGCACCAGATACTGCAACCCACCCCGACGCAACCCCTCACCCCGGTTGTCCACCAACAACGGATCAGCCCCCCGCACCGCGGCACCGAACCGCACCCGACGCGACTCCAGATACGCCTCCAACAACGCCTCCAACGGAACCTCGATGGGCAACACACGCTCACCACCACCCTTGCCCACCACCCGGATCCGCCGCTCACCCGGCCGCCCACCCAACGACTCCACCCGCAACGACAACATCTCCGCCGACCGCATCCCCGTCAGCAACGCCAACGCCAACACGGCCAGATCCCGCTCCGGCCACGGATCACGCGCACGCCGCGCCCCCCGCGCCAGCGCCTCCAACAACCGCTCCGGGGTGTCCTCACCCATCAACGGCTTGGGCCCCGAAGGCCGCACCCGAGGCCGGGGGACCGCCGACATCGGATTCCCCGCCACCACCCGCTCCGACACCCAGAACGCGAAGAACCCGTTCCACGTCGACCACGCCCGCAACACACTGGAGGCCGCCCGCTCCTCAGCGAAGTCCGCGAACGCCTCCCGCAGCACCCCCGCCTCCAACTCACCCAACCCGACCCCACCCGGATCACGCCCCAACGCCCGCCCCACACACCCCAGCACCCCCACCAGGTCACGCCGGTAGGCCGCCACCGTGTGCGGCGAGGGCTTCGCGGCCCGCCGCGCCACCAGATACCGCTCGATCGCCCGCTCCACCGACACCGCGTCACCACTCATGCCCCCAGCATTCCCGATCCCGACCCCCACCGCGCCCCCAGACCCGCCCCGGAACCGAAGCCCACCACCCACCGGGGGAGCGGAGGCCGCAGTACCGTACGCCCATGACCCTCCTCATCGTCGGCGCCACCGGCCACCTGGGCTCCCAACTCCTCACCCAGGCCACCCGCACCGGCCGCACCGTCACCGCCACCCACCACCGACGCACACCCACCCACCACCCCCACATCCACTGGACACCCCTGGACCTGCGCTCCCCACACCAGGTCCACACCCTCATCACCACCCTCCGACCCACCGCCATCATCAACGCCGCCTCCCGACCCCACGACTGGCCCACCACCGCCCAGGGCCCCGGCCACCTCGCACGAGCCGCCGCCACCACCGGCGCCCACCTCGTCCACGTCTCCAGCGACGCCGTCTTCTCCGGCCACGCCCCCAGCTACGACGAGACCGCCCACCCCGACCCCCTCACCCCCTACGGAGCGGCCAAGGCCGCGGCCGAAACCGTCGTCACCGCCCTGCACCCGACCACCGCCATCGCCCGCACCTCCCTGATCCTCGGCGACGACTCACCCCACGAACACCGCGTCCGCGACCTCGCCAACGGCACCACCACGGGCGCCCTGTTCACCGACGACCTCCGCTGCCCCGTCCACGTCCACGACCTCGCCGCCGCCCTGCTGGAACTGACCGACCCCGCCCACACCGGCATCCACCACCTGGCCGGACCCCACGCCCTGAGCCGCCACGAACTGGGAGTCCTCATCGCCCGCCACCGGGGACTGCCCACCACCCTGCCGCGCACACGCCGCGCCGAGGTGGGACCGCCCGGGCCGCTCGAGATCCGCCTGGACTCCACCCGCACCCAACGACGACTCACCACCACACTGCGCGGCGCCCGCGACTTCCTCACCTGACCGGCGCCGGAACCTCCAGGACCAGCACCGGCGCCACGTACGGGCACCGGCGCCACGTACGAGCCGCACGCGTGTCCGACCGACGGCGCCGTGCGGGGCCGGTGGGTGGGGGGGAGAGCGGGGGAGGACCGGCGGACGGACGTCGTCGCACCGGGACGCTCCAGCCACGCAGGGGGTGTCTGCGGACGCCCCCAGGGAGACGGGGGAGGACGACCACTGTTGACGGTTACGGAGTCGTCAGTGGGTCAGTTCCACGACTGTCCTCCGTCGCCGTCAGCTCCCCCCAGCTCTCCGGGATCGAGCGCGAACTCAGGGGGCCTCACACGGCCCGCACCGCGCATCGCCGGTCACTGAACGTGGTCCCGAGAGGTCGGTGCGTGGAGGTGAGCTGGGAGCAGAAGCTCCGCGCGTTCCAGGGCTAGTCGGGAGGAGGTGACCAGGTCCTCTGACGAGTCGTCGCGAACTCGGAGGTCGAGCGCGACCACGAAGGCCTCGACGGCCCGGGGGTAGTCCCGACCGACGAAGTGGACCTTTCCCAGGTGCTGCCACAGGACGGCTTCGCGCGCGGTGCCTCGGGCCAGGTCGATCAGCTCGCGGTACTCGGAGGAGGCCCAGGCGATCCGGCCCAGGTCACGACGGACGTCGGCGAGCAGGGCACGGTGTCGGATGGTCGGCTCGCACGCGGTCAGCTCCACCGCTAGGGGTTCGGCCTCCTCGGGTTGGCCGCCCCAGAGCTTCTCCAGGACCGCCAGCGCCCGGTCGTGCTCGTGGGCACTGCGGAACTCTCGCGGATCCTCGATCACCGGCAGCAGGGTGAGGGCATCCATGTACCAGCCTGGCCCGCCCGGTATCCGCCTCTCGCTCGTTCGAGTGCGGGCATGCGGGTGACGGGAGGTCATGCACGGCAGGCTATCGGGGGTACTGGTGTTCACGAGATGGCGGCGTTGTTGCACCACCTACGGACTACTTGCCTGTACACGGCCGACTCCTGGGGGTGTGGGAGAACCACCACGCCAGCTGGTGTGTACGTACGTACAACCCGATGCGCGGTCCGTGCCGGGGTACGAGCGGCGACGCCGGGGGAGCGAGGCCCCATGAGCCACATCTGACCTGCGAAAACTCCGACTGGCACTCCTGGCTCCGGAAGGCGGGAGGCCCGGGGCACGAACCAGGGGAGTGGCGGCGAATGTGTACGGGTGTTCAAAGAGTGACATCACAGCCCGGGGAACAGGTGTTCGATGGACAGGCTCGGCCCCGCAGAGGAGGGCGATGCCCACCAGGGGACGAGCGGAGAAGACGACACTGAGCGCTCCGCAAGCCATCTCGGTCATGTGTCGTCAAACAACCACAAAAGGATGCATAACACCGTTTATGCATGAAACATGGAGAGGTCGCCACCCGGAAGGGGTTCCGGGCCGGAACCCACCCGCCATGGACAACCGCAGGCCAACGGGTTAACCGTGAGCACCTCTGGCCACGCGGAGGAACCCTGGCCGGACATGGACAGGAGAGCGCCCCGGGTGACACATGCGGGCCCCAGGGCCACGAAGGCGGATCCGGACGGATTCGACGGAGCACGAAAAAGACCGCTGACCTGGGGAGTTCGCCAGTCATCCCAGGCCAGGAGCGAACTCTCCGGAGGAAGCATCGAGGACGCCGAGGAGGGCGACGTCGTCCACAGGCACAGGTCGGGGGTTGCCAGAGAGGGCCCCTGAGGGGCACGCTCGATTTCGGGGGTTCCAGGCTCCGCCAGCGAACGCCCACAGCGCCCCCGAATCGACGCTAACCCGGGAACGCCCACGCCCACCAGTGCGCACCCAGCTCCCTGTGGACAACACGTCCCGCCCGGGTCGCGCACGGCGGCCCCAGCGCCGAACGCCCCTCACGGCCTCCGCGCCCGGGCCCACAACGTCTCGCGGCCCGGGTCGGGCCGCCCTCGGCGAGGATTCCCAGCGACCGGCCAGGCCCCGGGCAGCACATCCGGGGCCCCACAACCCGCCCAGAGCACGAGAACCCCTTCCCCACAGGCATTCCCACACCGCCGATAATGCACATTATGTCAAGTAGAGCGTGGAGAGGTCTCCCCGCGACCACCAACACCCCCGGTGAGGCCCAAGAAACGGAAAAACCCCATCGGGCGGCCCCACCCCGTCCAACACCCCTTGCCGCCCACGCCACCATGCCCCTCCACGGGCCCGACGCCACCCGCTTCCCATCCGAACACCACGCTCACGCACCGTCACCCCAGCTGTACACGAGGACCCCACCCACACCGCACCTCGACCACGCACAGCCACCCCGCAGAGCCCATCACCGAGCACACCCAGCACCTCACGCCGCGTTCGCACCCAGCCGACCGTCACCTGAGCCCTCGGCACCACCGGACCCGCACTCCCCCGCGCCAACACACCGACCGCGCCCATCGACGAGACGCCTCACAGCGCCTGCCTCACCAACGCCTGCGCGTCCTCGCCCTCCACGCCCCGCACCCGCTCCCCCAGATCCACCATGTCCAACTCCGGAAACTCCATCGTCGGAGTCCCGTCCTTCTCCGTCGGCACATCCGTCGACAGGACCGCCAGAATCCCCTCCTCAACCTCCACCCACGCGCTCATCGAAGGCAGCGGAGCCTCCGAACCGTCATCGACCATCACCGCGCCCCGCCGCTCACACCGATCCGACTCCGCACCGTCCGCACAGCCCACCCATTCCGGAACCCCTGGCTCCCCCTGCTCCACCACGACCGTGAACACCGTCAACCGGAACCCCCGCTCCCACACCACACTCCGTGAGGGCTCATAGACGACCTCCGCCCGAATGTCATCCTCCGCGGACCTCACCGACACCGAACCCGGCTTCCACCCCGACGCCTCCAAAGCCGCGATCGGATGGCTCAACGCGGCCACCTCCCGCCCGAGCTCCCGGTTCTCCCGTACGTCCTCGACACGCTCCTGCCCCCAGGACACCCCCACCACCACGGAACACAACCCCAGCACCACACCCACGGCGATCACCGCCCGCGCAGGCCCGGGCCGCGACGACCACACCACGGCCGCGCCCGCCAACGCCAACACCAGACACCCCGACACCAACCCCACCAGGGAGAACCACTCGATCCGCAGGTACCCCACCCACAGCACGCCGAGCACCGCCGCACACACCACCAGCGGAAGCTCCCACGGCCGCACTGACCCCTGACGTGACATCCACACCCCGAACCCGTACACCGACCCCATCGACAACACGAGACCGATCAGGAACACCAACGCCGTCAAACCGTCGTCGCTGTCACCGAACGCACCCAGCAGCACCGTGAACGGCACCACCACCGACAACATCGGGGTCAACCACAGCACCCACCCCAAACCCACCAACCGAGGCGCGCCCCCACCGGGCACCGCCTCCCCACCCACCGCACCGGGGTCAACGGGCGACGGATCCGGTGCGGTGCCCTGGTTCCCGGGGTCGGTACTCAACAGCGGTTCTCCTCACGGCTGGGGGACGTCACTGGGTCCGATGCCCCACCCCGCCCCCAGGTTCACGGACCACTCACCCGCCCCCGAGCACCCGCCCTACACTCGAAGACGCACCGAGAACCCCCGTGCCCCACCAGCCCCCGGGGGCACCACCACGAACTACGGCAGGCCATGGACGACAGCCACCACCCCTCACCCGGTCACCGGTACCTCGCCGCACTGTCGCTGCGCCGCACCCTCACGGCCGCGCGCTCCCTCACCCACGACCCCACCAACGCCCCCCGAGGCCTGCCGCTCCCCCTGCTCGTGCTGGGCATCGCCATCGCCCTGGCCGCCACGACCACCACCCTGTGGCCCCTGGCCCCCTGGCTGCCCTGGTGGGCCCTGATACTCACCGCGCCCCTGGCCGCCGCCCCGGCCTTCCTCGCCGGCACCATCGCCATGACCCCCTTCCTGATCTCCACCACCCGAGCGGCCCGGGGAACCCCCACCGGCCACGACTGGGCTCCCCCCACCGCCCTCACCTTCCTGGCCTGCGTCATCCCACTCCTGTCGCCCCTGCCGCCGTGGAGCAACACCCTCACCCTGTGGGCCCTGCTCACCACCGCCGCACTCGTGAGCACCTACCAGGCCCTCCCGGCCCTGGGCCGCGACATCGACCTCGAACGCGCCCGCGCCGACTGGGACACCCAGGACTGAACTCCCCCACAGATCACCCGCCACCCCGCCCCCAGGCACCGCGAGCCTCCCAGGTGGCCTCCCCGAACCCACCCGGAGACGACACGACGTCCGGACGCACGGCCACCCCGATGAGCACAGCGCGTCCGCGCCCGGCCTCCGACCGCCGCCACCACCCGTCGCCCACCCACCGACGCGTACCGAACAGAAGGGGATTTAACCCACCCCCTGCCGCCGACTTGTACACGTAACGGTCGGGCAAGCCCAGCGAAACCCCCCGACACCAGCCTCCTAGGTGCACCCCTCGAACAGCCCCCGAACCTAGGAGGTGGGCATGGCCCGCTCCCGCCCGAGCAACTGGCCCAAGACCCTCACCGCCGCACTGGCCCTGACACTGGCCGCCACCGCCTGCGGCAACCAACCCGCCGGGGTCGACGAGGACACCGTCACCGTCGGCATGCTCCACTCCCTGTCCGGCACCATGGCCATCAGCGAAGTGACCGTCCGCGACTCCGTCCAGCTCGCCATCGACGAGATCAACGCCGAGGGCGGCGTCCTGGGACGCCAGATCGAGCCCGTCCTCGAGGACGGCGCCTCCGACGAGGCCACCTTCACCGAACGCGCCCAGAAACTCCTCCAGTCCGACGACGCCGTAGCGGTCTTCGGCGGCTGGACCTCGGCCTCACGCAAGGCCATGCTGCCGGTCTTCGAACGCAACAACGGCCTGCTGTTCTACCCCGTGCAGTACGAGGGGCTGGAGGCCAGCGACAACATCGTCTACACCGGCGCCACCACCAACCAACAGATCATCCCCGCCCTGGACTACCTACGCGAACAGGGCCACACCAGCCTCTACCTGGTCGGCTCCGACTACGTCTTCCCACGCACCGCCAACCAGATCATCACCGCCTACGCCCAAGCCCACGACATGCAGATCACCGCCGAGGAGTACACACCCCTGGGCCACACCGAGTACTCCACCATCACCAACGACATCGCCCGCACCACACCCGACGCCGTCTTCAACACCCTCAACGGCGACTCCAACGTCAGCTTCTTCCAACAACTGCGCTCAGCCGGAGTGACAGCCCAGGACGTCCCCGTACTCAGCGTCAGCGTGGCCGAGGAAGAGGTCGAGGGCGTCGGCACCGACAACATCGCCGGCCACCTGACAGCCTGGAACTACTACCAGACCGTCGACAACGACGCCAACACCGGTTTCGTCGAGGCCTTCACCGACACCTACGGCGCCGACCGAGTCACCTCCGACCCCATGCAGTCGGCCTACAACGGCGTCTACCTGTGGAAGGCCGCGGTCGAGGCCGCCGACAGCTTCGAGGTCGACCAGGTGCGCGCCGCCCTGGACGGGATCAGCATCGACGCCCCCGAAGGCCCCATCACCGTGGACGGCCAGACCCAACACGTGGTCAAGACCGCCCGGATCGGCCAGGTCAACGACGAGGGCCTGATCGACGAGATCTGGACCTCACCCGAGCCCATCACCCCCGACCCCTACCTCGAGGGCTACGACTGGGCCGAGAACCTCACCGGCTGACCCTCCCCGCGACACGGCCCCCACCCACCGGGTCCCCTTCCGCACAGAAAGGAGCAGCGATGGACGCCCTCATCAACCAACTCCCCACCGGCCTGGCCATCGGCGCCGTCCTCCTCCTGGCCGCACTCGGCCTCAACTTCACCTTCGGCCAGATGGGCGTCATCAACATGGCCCACGGCGAACTCATCATGATCGGCGCCTACACCGCCTACGTACTGCACGCCTGGATCGGTCTCAACCCCGCCTACTCACTCCTGATCGCCCTGCCCGTCGCCTTCACCATCACCGGCACCCTGGGCTGGCTCCTCGAACTCAGCGTCATCCGCCACTTCTACGGCCGCCCCCTGGACACCCTGCTCCTGACCTTCGGCATCGGCATGATCCTCCAACAAGGCGCCCGCGACACCTTCGGCGCACCCAACGTCGACGTGCCCGCACCAGCCTGGCTCACCGGAGGCATCACCCTGACCGGCGGCATCCGCATCCACTACTCCCGCCTGTTCATCCTCGCCCTGGCCATCGCCTGCGTCATCGCCATCGCCTACCACCTCAACCGCTCCCGCCACGGACGACAGATGCGCGCCGTCATCCACAACCGCGACCTCGCCGCCATCAGCGGCATCAACACCCGAAAAGTCGACGCCACCACCTTCTTCATCGGCTCCGGCCTGGCCGGTATCGCCGGGGTGGCCCTGACCCTGATCGGCCCCACCGGACCCACCCTGGGCACCAACTACATCGTCGACGCCTTCCTGGTCGTCGTCGTGGGCGGACTGGGCCAACTACGCGGCACCGTCCTGGCCGCCTTCACCCTGGGCATCCTCAACGCCACCGTCGAAGCCTGGGCCGACGCCTCCCTGGCCAAACTCATCGTCTTCGCCGCCATCATCGCCTTCCTCCAGGCCCGCCCCCAGGGACTGTTCACCGTCAAGACCCGGGCACTCACATGACCCACACCCCCACCACAGCGGCCAAGACCACACCCGGTGCACTCACCCGGATCCGCGGATTCGCCCTCTTCCTGGGCCTGCTCGCCGCCGCCCTGCTCCTCCTCCCCCAAATCCTGGAACCCTTCCGCCTCAATCTGCTCGCCCAGTACCTGTGCTACGCCATCGTCGCCCTGGGCATCGCCCTGGCCTGGGGCCGCGGCGGCATGCTCACCCTGGGACACGGCGTCTACTTCGGGCTGGGCGCCTACGCCATGGCCATGCACCTGACCCTGGCCCGCACCGAAGCCGACCCCCTCAACCCCGGCGCCCTCCCCCAGTTCATGGTCTGGTCCGGACTCACCGAACTCCCCTGGTTCTGGCAACCCCTCACCAACCCCGCCGTGGCCGTCATCGCCGCCATCACCGTCCCCGGAGCCCTGGCCGCCCTCCTGGGCTGGTCCGTCTTCCGCCAACGCGTGCGCGGCGCCTACTTCGCCATCCTCAACCAGGCCCTGGCCGCCGCCTTCGTCATCCTCCTCATCGGCCAACAACACCTGACCGGCGGCTCCAACGGACTCACCGACTTCCCCGTCTTCGCCGGACACAGCCTCTACACCCCCACCGCGCAGACCACCCTCTACACCGTGGTCGTCCTGACCCTGGCCGGCATCTACCTGCTCTTCCGCCACATCACCCACAGCCGCTACGGACAACTCCTCATCGCCATCCGCGACGGCGAGGACCGCGTCCGCTACCTGGGCTACGACCCCACCTGGGCCAAGACCTTCGCCTACGCCCTCTCCGCCATGGCCGCAGGCATCGGCGGGGCGCTCTTCGTCCCCGTCATGGGCATCATCTCCCCCTCCCTCATCGGCGTCATCCCCTCGATCATGATGGTCCTGGCCGTAGCCATCGGCGGCCGCTACTCCCTGGCCGGAGCCGCCCTGGGCGCCGTCCTCATCAACGCCGCCCAGACCACCTTCTCCGAGAACTTCGCCGGAGGCTGGACCTACCTCCAAGGCGCCCTGTTCGTCATCGTCATCGCCCTGGCCCCCCAAGGCCTGGCAGGACTCACCCAACAGATCAGCGACGCCCTGCACACCCGCCGCAAACACCCGCCCGAACACACCCGCGACCACGCAGCCCCCACCCCGACCCAGGAGCACACCACCGGGAGCACCCCATGAGCCTGCTACAGATCAACGACCTCACCGTCACCTTCGGCGACTTCACCGCCCTGGACCACATCAACCTCACCCTGGCCGAAGGGGAACTGCGCTTCCTCATCGGCCCCAACGGAGCCGGAAAAACCACCCTGGTCGACTCCATCACCGGCCGCACCCGCCCCACCTCAGGCACCCTCACCTTCAACGGCCAACGCCTCAACGGCGCACCCGAACACCGCATCGTACGCGCCGGCATCGGACGCACCTTCCAGACCAGCG
Source organism: Nocardiopsis eucommiae (assembly GCF_965344335.1). Taxonomy (NCBI): domain Bacteria; kingdom Bacillati; phylum Actinomycetota; class Actinomycetes; order Streptosporangiales; family Nocardiopsidaceae; genus Nocardiopsis; species Nocardiopsis eucommiae. Next base: position 145,158 of record NZ_CBDRIY010000011.1, on the reverse strand, counting down.
TCGTCTTCGGCGAACTCACCGTCGCCGACAACATCGACCTCGCCGCCTCCCACCGCCTGCGGCCCTGGCAACTCCTCCGCAGACGCCCCACCCTGACCGAACCCCTCACCCACATCCTGAACCGCGTCGGCCTGCACGAACACACCCACACCAAGGCCGCCACCCTCTCCCACGGCCAACGCCAATGGCTGGAGATCGCCATGCTCCTGGCCCAGGAACCCCGCCTGCTCCTGCTCGACGAACCCGTGGCCGGAATGAACGCCGAAGAACGCACCCGCACCGGCGACCTGCTCACCGAGATCGCCACCGACCACACCATCCTCGTCATCGAACACGACATGGACTTCCTACGCCGCTACGCCCGCGAAGTCACCGTCCTGCACGAAGGACGGGTCCTGACCCACGGCGACCTCCACACCGTGCAGAACGACCCCCGCGTCCAAGAGGTCTACCTGGGCCGTACCCCCCAGGAGGCCACCCCATGAACACCCCCACACCCCACCTGAGCGTGCGGGGCCTGTCCGCCGGCTACGGCCGCGCCCGCGTCCTCTTCGACATCGACCTCACCATCGAACCCGGCACCATCGCCTGCGTCATGGGCCGCAACGGCGTCGGCAAAACCACCCTGCTCAACACCATCACCGGACTCATCACCCCCACCACCGGCACCATCACCCACAACGGCACCGACATCACCCACCTCGCCCCCCACCACCGCACCCGCCGCGGCATCGCCTACGCACCCCAGGGCCACGACACCTTCGCACCCCTGACCGTCGCCGAGAACCTCCACGTCACCCACCAGGCCACCCGCCGCGGCGGCCCCGAACTCATCGACGCCGCCCTGGCACGCTTCCCCCGACTACAACCCCTCCTCCACCGCAAGGCCGCACTCCTCTCCGGAGGCCAAGCCCAACAACTCGCCATCGCCCGCGCCCTGGTCACCAACCCCACCCTGCTCGTCCTGGACGAGCCCACCGAAGGCATCCAACCCAACATCGTCGCCGAGATCGAAGCCGCCATCACCGACACCGCCGCCCAGGGCATCACCATCCTGCTCGTGGAGCAGTACCTGGACGTGGCCCTGCGCCTGGCCGACACCGTCACCGTCATCGACGCCGGACGCATCATCCACACCGGCCCGCGCACCGAACTCACCCACGAGAGCGCCCACGCCCTGATGGCCATCTGAGCGCAGGGGGACACGGTGGGCACCACCCCAGGACCGCCCCCGCACCCACCGCACCCGGGTCACAACCCCCACCACAACCACACGCGTCCATGGACCGATCATGCCCCCACCCCGCACGGCCCAGGAAGGGGGCGCACACCCGCGAACCATCCACCACCAGACCAACACCGAAACGGCCGGAGGGCACCGGCGAGCTCCCCACCCACGCCAACGACCACACAGGAAAAGGGCCCGCTCCCAAGCAGGCCCCCACCACTCACGCCATCACGGCAACCGCAACCACCCCGTACACACCCTCAACCCCGCACCCGACTCCAACCGCTCCAACGCCGCCCGCTCCAACCGCGTCCGACGCGGCGCCCGCTCCACATCCACCCGAGGCATCCCGAACACGAACCGGAACACGTCACCCTCCCCGGGCGACCCCTCATCCACCAACGTGAACCTGCGCTGGAACCGCACGATGTTGGACTCCTCCCCCAACACCCGCCCCCACCACGGATCCAACAACCACGACGTGCACGTGGCCACCAACGGATCCAACCCCAACTGCTCCCGCGCGAACGGCCCCGCCAACGCCAACGCCTCACTCACCGCCTCCGGACCCAACCCACCCGAGGGAATGTGCAACCGCAGCACCGGATCACCCGGAGCCGACCCCGCACCCAACGCCGCGGCCTCCTCCTCCGAGTACCAACGCACCGGCCCCTGGTCCCCCAACAACGCCGGCTCCAGCTGCAGACCCCCCACCCAGAACAACCGCCCACGGAACTGCGCCGCCACCCACGCCGCCGTCTCCAGACTCAACCGGCCGAACAACCACCGCGACCGCCGCACCTGCACACCCACATCAGCCAGAGACGCCACCGTCACCGACCGGTCCACCCCCCGCGAACCATGCCGCCGCAGCTGCTCCGGAACCATCGCCACGAACGCCCACAACGACGCCACCCGCACCCGCGCGTCCTCGGCCTCCACCAGCGTCGGCCACGGCCGCCACACCCCCACCGGCACGTCCGCGTCCGCCCACAGCCGCCGGTACATACACCCGACCAGGTGCCACAACTCCTCCGGCCACCGCCCGTCCGCGCCCGGAGCCCCCGGCCACAACGCCTCCACCTCCGCACGGTCGTCATCGGCCAGGACGAACGCGTCCAACACCTCAGCGGCCTCAGCCACCGAAGGAACCCTCAACCCCACCTCCGGCTCCGGCAACGCCTCACAGGCCTCCAACCACTCCCGCACACCAGCGTCGAGCCCGAACCGTTCCACCACACGCGCACTGTCCATGCGCACATCCTGTCGCCCCCACCCACCCCGAGGGAAGAAGACCCCACCCCAAAACACCCCAGAACCACCAAACCGCCCCCGCCCCACCCACCCCCGATGAGACCAGACCCACAACACATCACCACGTGGGCATAGTGTTGTGGTAACCCACCAAGCAACACCACACCCACCGAAAACGAGGAACACCACCGATGTCCGACCCAGCGCAACTCCTGCGCGACTGGATCGCCACCTACGACACCCCCACCACGTCGGTGGCCCACCTCCTCTGCGACCGCCACGACCCCCACACCATCGCCACCACCGAGATCGGCCCCACCCTCGAACCCACCACCCTCACCTACGGCCAACTCCGCGAACGCTCACAGACCCTCGCCACCGGACTCGCCCACCACGGCATCCAGCCCGGCGACCGCATCGCCACCCTCATCCCCAAAGGCATCGACCTCACCATCACCGCCCTCGCCACCTGGCGCCTCGGAGCGGTCCTCGTCCCCCTCCTCTCCTCCTTCGCCCCCTCAGCCATCACCCAACGCCTCACCGACTCCCACACCCGCCTCGTCATCTGCGCCGACGAATACCGCACCAAACTCGACCCCACCCCCCACACACCCACCGACCCCACCTGGAACATCGCCACCACCGGACCACAACCACTCCGCGACGGCGACCACACCCTCACCACCCTCAGCCAACACCCCCCACACACCACCCCCCACACCACCACCGGCGACGGCGACATCGCCACCGTCTACGTCTCCAACCTCATCGGCCCACCCCGAGGCGTCCGCGTCCCCGCCCGCGCCCTCTCCGCCATGCACGCCTACCACCACTTCGGCCTCGGCGTACACGACGACGACGTCTACTGGAACACCGCCGACCCCGGCTCCGCCTACGGCCTCTATCACGGCCTCATCTCCCCCCTCCTGGCCGGACACAACTCCCTCGCCCTGCGCGCCGGATTCTTCGACCCCGAACTCACCCTCGACGTCCTCGGCCTCCACCAGGTCACCAACTTCGCCTCCGACCCCACCACCTTCCGCACCCTGAGGGCCGCCACCAAGACCCTCCCGCCCGAGATCGTCGTCCAACGCCTCGCCAGCGCCGGAGAACCCCTCGCACCCGAGGTCATCGACTGGGCCACCGACCTCTTCGGCGTCCCCGTCCGCGACCACTACGGCCAGACCGAACTCGGCTGGTGCGCCGGACTCCCCAACGGCGACCTCCCCGACCCCGCCACCACCGCGCCCCCCGGAGCCATCGGCCCCGCCCTCCCCGGCTGGGACATCCAGGTCCTCGAAGCCATCACCGACGAACCCGCGCCCCTGGGCGCCTACGGCCGCATCGCCATCGACCGCGACCACAGCCCCCTCGACTGGTTCGACGGCTACCTCGGCTACGAGAACACCGCCGACATCCGCTTCACGCCCGGACGCACCTACCACCTCACCGGCGACACCGGCATCATGGACCGCCAGGGCAACCTGCACTTCTCCACCCGCGACGACGGCGCCATCATCACCCGCAGCTACCGCATCGGCCCCACCGAGGTCGAAGCCGTCCTCAACACCCACCCGGCCGTCGAGGAGAGCGGCGTCTACGCCATCCCCGACGACCTCGCCGGACACCTCGTCGGCGCCCGCATCGTCCTCGCCCCGGGACACACCGGCACCCCCGAACTCGCCGAGGAACTCCGCGCCTGGGTCCGCGCCCGTTTCGCTCCCCACGCCGCGCCCCACAGCGTGGACTTCATCGACGAGCTGCCCCGCACCGCCTCCGGCAAGATGCGCAGAGCCCGCCTACGCTGAACGGCCCGGCGCTCCGGGCCCCTCGCCGCACGGCGCGGCCCGCGCGACGGGTGAGGCACCACAGGAGCCCCGTGGGCCAGGGCAGCGGCCACGCGGGCTCACACGCGTCCCCGCGGCCAAGGGCAGGCAGGGCCGCGCGGTTCCGCCGTGCCGTGCGGGCAAGACATCGGCCGAGGGGAAGTCCGCCCGACCCGAGGGCGCACCCGCCCGTCGTCGCGCACCCGCCCGCTCACTCCTTCAGCCGCGCGGTGCCCTCCACCAACTCGTCCACCCGGGCCGCCAACGCCATGTCCTTCTCGGTGACGCCGCCCTCGTCATGCGTGCTCAGTACCAACAGCACCGTGTCGTATCGGACGTCGATGTCCGGGTGGTGCCCGGCCTGCTCCGCCGCCTGCGCCACCTCGTTCACCAGTGCCACGGCCTCCAGGAATCCCACCAACCGGACCGAACGCCGGATGGTCGCGGCCTCGGAGTCCCACTCCCAGTCCGTCAACCGGCCCAGCCCGTCACGGATCCCTTCCTCGCTCAGAACAGCCATCGCTCCCCCAACGCGCTCAGCACACAACTCTCCTCGCCCCCTACCCACACCTGCCGCACCCACAACACGGCGGCCCCGCCGGGAGCGGAGGAGGGACCGGTGAGCGCCCGCCCCGAACTCACGGATCCGGCTGCCCCCGTCTCCGTTGAGGGCGTGAGCACGGGGACGTCGAGGGCGACGGCCACTCCCCCTCCGTAGGCGACCCCTGACGGAAGGTGCCGGTTTCGGGGCCAATCCGTGTTTGGCCGGAACCGGCCCTGTCCGAGGGCCGGAGAACTCCGCCATGTCGAGCGGGATACGCGCCGGGACGCGGGACACGGCGCAAGCCCGGGTTTCTCGGTGCGGCGTGAGCCGCTCCATTGTGTTCTTGGCTTTGTCTTTCCCTGCAAAGGCGCCGCACCTTTACGTCGTAGATTTACAAGAAGCGGTTCGCCGCCCCTCTGGTAGCCCCACGAGATGACCCGCGTCCTCAGCGTCACAACCGGATCCGGCCACCCCGGAAACCTTGCAAATCCCCCCTCGGAGCGGTTAGCTCTGGGACACCACAGCCCCTCTCCCCCACCCGGTTGACCCCACCGGCCGCGCGCGCCCCTCCCCCCGGAAGCGAGCCCATGCCCGTCGAGAAGCGCTCCTCGCTCCGCGCCCGCATGGTCAGCCTGGTGCTCATCCCCAGCACCGCCCTGCTGGCCCTGTGGGCGGTGCTCAGCACCGTCCTGGCAACCGACATCCGCGACCTGAACGCCACCACCGCCTTCATCGACGAGGTCGGCCAGCCCGTCGTGGACGTGATCACCCATCTCCAGTGGGAGCGGCGCGCCACCATGGCGGCCGCCACCCCCGGGGCCGCACGCGGCACCCTGGACCAGCTCGACGCCGCCCGTGACGCCACCGACCAGAGCGCCCACGACCTCGACCAGGCCCTGAGCCGGTACGGCCGCGGTGACCTGCCCCGGGAGGTCCTCGCTCTCCAGGGACAGCTCAACCTCCTCGATCGCCACCGCACCGAGGTGGTCGACGACCTGGGTCCCGAGGTCGACCCCCTGGAGGTGGCCGCCCAGCCCTACCACCGCATGATCGAGTCGGGGCTGGAGATCTGGGACGCCCAGGTCGACCGGACCGACGTCGCGCTCTCCCCCCACCTGCGTTCGCTCGCGTCCCTGCTGCGCTCACGCGAGTACCTCAGCCAGCAGGACGCCGTCCTCACCCACTCCGTCGCCACTGGCTCCTTCACCTCCGAGGCCCACACCCGGTTCGCGTCCGCCGCGGGCGCCCAGCGCCACACCTGGACCCAGGTGGAGTCCGCCACCGGAAGCCAGCGCAGCCAGGACTACACCGAGCTCAACGGCTCCTCGCAGAAACGTGCCGTGTACAGCCTCCAGGACATCGTCATCGGCAACCCCGGAGGCCCCGACACCCGCGTCCCGGTCGAGCCCCGCAGCTGGAGCGAGGCCACCGGGGACCTGGACGAGCGCCTGCGCGCGGTCGAGCGCGCACGCATGGCGCAGATCGTCGAGACGGGGCACGCCCACGCGCGGGAGCTGCTCCTGGGCGTGCTGCTCGTGAGCGTCCTCGCCCTGGCCGTGGCCCTGGCCTCGGTCGTGGTGGCGGTGACCGGTTCGCAGCGTCTGGGGCGTCGCCTCCAGGACCTGCGCACGCACACCCTGCACCACGCCCGGTTCCGGCTGCCTCAGGTGAGCGCGCGGCTGCGCGCGGGCGAGAGTGTGGACGTGGACGCGGAGGCGCCCCGACTGAGGGGCGGGCCCCGTGACGAGCTCGGGCAGGTGGCCGAGGCGTTCGACGACGCGCAGCGGGCCGCGGTGGTGGCGGCGGTGGAGGAGGCCCAGGTGCGTGCGGGGGTGCGCAACGTGTTCCGCAACATCACGCGGCGCACGCAGTCGTTGGTGCACCGTCAGCTCTCGCTGTTGGACCGGTTGGAGCGGACCGAGACCGACCCCCAGGTCCTGGAGTCGCTGTTTCGGATCGACCACTTCAGTACGCAGATGCGCCGCAACGCGGAGAACCTGATGCTGCTCAGCGGTGATCGCCCCTCCCGTCGTGGGGGCGGGTCGGTGGGGTTGCACGAGGCCGTGCGTGCCGCCGCCAGCGAGATCGAGGACTACGCCCGGGTCCGGGTCCTGGCGCTGCCCCGGGTGTCGCTGTCCGGCGAGGCGGGATCGGATCTGGTGCGCTTGGTCGCGGAGCTGCTGGAGAACGCGGCGTCGTTCTCGCCCCCGGGGACGGAGGTGTCCGTGAGCGGTCGGACGTTGGAGGACGGCGACTGCCTGGTGGAGGTCGAGGACGAGGGGTTGGGCATGACCGTGGGTCAGCTGGAGTCGGCCAACGCGTTGCTGGCCGAGCCGCCCCGGTTCGACCTGGCGCGGATGCGGGAGGACTCGCAGCTGGGGTTGTTCGTGGTCGCCACCATCGCGTCGCGGCACGGGTTCGTGGTCGAGCTGCGGGCCTCGCCGTACCAGGGCACGCGGGCGCTGGTACGCCTTCCGGAGCGGGTGCTGGTGGCGCGCGACGGTTCTACCGGACCGATGCGCGGTGTGGGGGTGGTGGGCCGCGGGAGCGGCGGGGACGCCGTGGCGGGTCCCGGGAGCGGTGACGCGCTGGCGGGCGCGGGGCCGGTCTCCCCCGTCTCCGTGACGCCGAACGCCGGTGCTCCGGCGCTGGACCGGCGGGTGCGCCCCGGCGCCCGGGACGGCGGCGACCAGGCAGGCGGGGACGTGCCGCCGGTCCCCTCCCCCGCGACGGGTGGGACCTACATGGGGCTGCCCGTGCGTCGGCGCCGTAGGGAGTCCCCTCCCCCGGCGCCGGGAGTGGCGGAGGTCGGGGACGACGGTGGGGCCGTCTCCCGCGGTGCCGGGGCCACCGGGGGGCAGCGTTCGCTGTCGGAGATCAGGTCCATGATGAGCTCCTTCCAGGCTGGCACGGAACGCGGACGCGCGGAGTCCTCCGGTGCCGGTTTGGCGGAGGGTGCGCCCAAGCAGGGGTCGCGCCACGGTGAGAGTGCGGAAGGGTGATGTCGGTGTCGGCTGGGACCACGGCTGAGGGTCGGAACGGCGTGGACGGGGCGTCCGCGGGGCAGAGGCTGGACTGGTTGATGGGTGACCTGGTGGAGCGGGTGGCGGGGGCGCGTCAGGCGCTGTTGTTGTCGGCGGACGGGTTGCCGTTGTCGTGTTCGGCGGGGGTGGGGCGGGAGGAGGGTGAGCGGCTGGCGGCGATCGCGTCGGGGTTCGCGAGCCTGGCTCGGGGTGCGCGTTCCCAGGTGGGCGCGGCCGAGGTGCGCCAGTGCGTGGTGGAGATGGACAACGTGTTCTTCTTCGTGCTGCCCGCCGGGCAGGGGGCTCAGCTGGCGTTGGTGGCCGACGTCTCGTGCGACATGGGGCAGGCGGCGTTCGAGGTGAACCGTCTGGTGCGGCAGGTGGGTCCGTACCTGTCGGCGCTGCCCCGGAGGCGGGGAGGTGAGGGATGAGTCCGGCTCCTGCGGAGGAGGGGTGGTCGGCTGAGTCGAGTCTGATTCGCCCGTACTCGTTGACGGGGGGTCGCACGCGTCCCTCGCGGTCGGACTTCTCGATGACTTCGCAGGTGGTGGTCTCGTCGGTGGAGCGGCGGGAGGTGGACCCGGAGTTGGAGCTGATCCTGTCGCTGTGTGTGCGGCCGGTGTCGGTGGCGGAGGTGGCTTCGCGCTCGGGGTTCGCGTTGGGGGTGTTGCGGGTCCTGTTGGCGGATCTGTTGGATCAGGGTCTGGTGGTGGTGCACACCTCGGACTGGGAGAGGCAGCGGCCGGACGCGCGGACGTTGCGTTCCGTCCTGGAACGCATCCGGGAGTTGTGAGGTGTTGATGGAGGGCTCGGTGGCCCAGGGTGGTCCCGTTCCGGACACGTTGAAGATCGTGGTCGCGGGTGGTTTCGGGGCGGGCAAGACGACGCTGGTCTCGGCGTTGAGTGAGGTGGAGTCGTTGCACACCGAGGAGGTGATGACCTCCGAGAGCGTGGGTGTGGACGATCTGGACGGCGTGGAGGGCAAGACCACCACGACGGTGGCGTTGGACTTCGGTCGGATCACGTTGGACGGGTCGACGGTCGTGTACCTGTTCGGGACTCCGGGTCAGCGGCGGTTCTCGTTCATGTGGGAGGAGTTGGCGCAGGGGGCGTTGGGGGCGGTGGTGCTGGCGGACACGCGCCGGTTGGCCGATTCCTTCGACGCGATCGACTTCTTCGAGTCGCGGGGGGTGCCGTTCGTGGTGGCGGTGAACTGTTTCGACGGTCAGCGCACGCACCGGGCGGAGGACGTGCGGGTGGCGTTGGACGTGGCGGACGGTGTTCCGGTGTTGTTGTGTGACGCGCGTGAGCGGGAGTCGGTCAAGGAGGTCGTGGTGGAGCTGGTGTCGTTGGTGTTGCGTCTGGAGTTGTCGGGGACCTAGCCGGGTGGCGGGGATCTGGCTCCGTCCCGGTCAGGGGTTCGGGGGCTCCCGCGCCGTGTGCTTCGACTTCGACCTTCAAGTCCAGGGTTGAGGGTTGTGGTGTCCAGCCCCGGGGATGCCGCCAAGAAGACCCAAATGCCTTTTATGTCGGGATCAGGTGTCCAGGGCGCGGTGGAGGGAGTCCAGGTGATCGGCGACCGGGCCCAGGGTGAGCATGCCGGTCTGGGCTCCAGCCCCCTCCGCGACGGCCGGGGTGAGCGCCGTGAGCGCCCGGCGCATCGCGGTCCGGTCCCCCAGCGCCACGGCGGCACGGGCCACCAGCGCCCACCGGGCCTCCAGCAGGAGGTCGCGCGGCGGCTCCGGCAGGCGCGCCAGTGCGGCGGCGGCCTCGTCGTACCGGTGCCGGGCGAGCAGCACGTGGGGGCGCGTCCAGGGCTCGTGGGGGCCGTAGTCGACACCGTCGTCCGTGGGGGCGGGCATGCCGTGTCGTAGACGCAGGCACAGCAGTGCCAGGGGTTGCCACCCGTGTTCGAGTCCGGGCATGCCCGCTCCCCGCAGCGAGGACGCGGCCTCGCGCAGGGCGGTGTACGCGTCCTCGAAAAGGGTCTCGGGGTCGGCGGCGGCGCGCAGCGCCCGGTACCACCCCACGAAGACCCCGGTCAGCGGGCGTTCGTGCCGCTCCCCCAGTTCCCGCGCGGCCCGCGCGTGCTGGTCGGCTCCCGCCCAGTCGGACAGCGCGGCGAGGGACTGGAGCCGGATCAGGTGGCCCAGGATCCGGAAGGTGACCAGGTCGTGCCGTGTGGCCAGGGTGACGAGCTCGGCACCCAGGGCGTCCCGCTCGGGTGCCAGACCGGTCCGGTGGAAGGTCTGCATGTAGCGGGCGTTCAGGGCGAAGGCCAGCAGGGTGGGGTCGCCCAAGTCACGGGCGATCCGTTCGGCCTCGGCCGCGGCCTGCGGACCTCGTGCGCCACGGGTGCCGCGCGACTCCAGCGCGACGGTGGCCGACAGCCGTGCGCGGGCGCCCTCGTGACCGGTGTCGGGGAGCGCCGCCAGGGTGCGCTCGGCCGCCGCGACCACCCGGGCGGACCGTTCGGGGTCGTCCACCCGCGTCCAGTTCGCGGGAACGTCGTAGGCGCCGATCACCCGTGCCGTGAGGAGGGGGTCTCCGAGCTCCTCGGCGGCGGTGACGGCGGCCAGGCGTTGCGCCCGGGCGGTCCGGAGCCCTTCGGGGCCGGTGACGGCGAGGTCCCGCAGCAGGTTGACGGTGGATTCGAGCCGGACCCGCGCCCCGGGGGTGACGCGCTGGTAGGCGTCGGCCGCCTGGTTCCACAGCTGGTCCCCGGGGGTGGTGCCCTCGCCGGGGCGCGGCCCGGCGGGGTCGAGGTCGAGGAGGGAGTCCTGGCGCAGGATGTCCCGTTCCAGACGGCGCAGGGCGGGGCCCGGATCCACGCCCAGCCGCTCCACGAGCAGGGACCGGGCCCGACGCAGGACGGCCAGCGCGTCCCCCTGGCGACCGGTGCGGTACAGGGCCAGGGCGAGCAGGCGCCAGGCGTCCTCCCGCCAGGGGTGTTCGGCCACGTGGGCGTCCAGGTCGGGAACGGCCCGGGCGGCCTGCCCCAGGTCCAGCCGGACCCGGGCGAGGTGTTCGAGGGCGCCCAGCCGTAGTTCGGTCAGACGGGCGCGTTCGGCTCGGGCCCAGGGGGCTTCGGGGAAGTCGGCGTAGGCGGATCCGCGCCAGGGGTCCAGGGCCCGCTGGAGGAGGGGCAGGGCCCCCTCCGGAGGGAGGGCGGCGGCGCGTTGGAGGCGGTCCTCGAACACCCAGGCGTCGACGGAGTTCGGGGCGGCGTCGAGGGCGTAGCCGGGGCCGCGCGTGGTCAGCAGGGCGGCGGCGGTGCGCGGCGGGCGGTCGGGTTCCAGGGCGCGGCGCAGCGCGGCGACGAAGGTGCGCACGGCGCTGGTTGCCCCGGCGGGCGGAGCGCCCTCCCACAGGTCGTCGACGAGGAGCTCCACGGGCACGACGCGGCGTCGGGCGATGACCAGCCGGGCCAGGACGGCGCGGTGACGTGGCCCGCGCAGGGCGAGCTCGTCTCCGGCCCCGTCCCAGGCGGTGACGGGGCCGAGCACCCCGAAGCTGACCCGCACCGGCACCCCCCGTTCATCGTGTGCGTCGTGGTCAACGTACCGGCTGGTCAGCGGTGCGGTGGTCCGGCGCCCGGGGACCGTGGCCGGGGTGGCGGTCGTGACGGTGGCGCCGTGGTCGGCCGACGTCGCGCGTGAGCGGTCCGTAGCGAGGCCCCGGGCCGGGCGTTCACTCATCCGTTGCTCATCGGGGGGCGACAGGCTGGTGGTGTCCGAAGGAACGAGTGAGAGGCGGACGCATGGCTCCGGTCATCGAAGGATTCGAGTACGAGCGGGTGCGGGTGGCCCCCGAGGTGTCGCTGCACGTGGCGGTCGGGGGGTCGGGGCCGCCCCTGGTGCTGCTCCACGGGTTCCCGCAGACCCACCTGATGTGGCGGCACGTGGCCGCCGACCTGGCGGCCGACCACACCGTGATCTGCCCCGACCTGCGCGGCTACGGCGACAGCGACAAGCCCCTGGCGACCGGGCCCGAGGTCTACTCCAAGCGGACCATGGGCGCGGACGTGGTCGAGCTGGCCCGGGCCCTGGGACACGAGCGGTTCGCACTGGCCGGGCACGACCGCGGAGCGCTGGTGGCGGTGCGCACCGGCCTCGACCACCCCGGAGCGGTCACGCACCTGGCCAGCCTGGACGTGCTGCCGACCCTGGACATGTGGGAGGCGTTGCACGGGGTGCGGGGCGCGGTCGGCTTCCACCTCTACCTGATGGCCCAGCCTCCGGGGCTGCCCGAGCGGATGATCTCCGCCAGCGCGGAGGAGTTCTTCGGGTACTTCCTGGACGCGTGGGCCACCGAGCCGGGGGCCCTCCCCGAGGAGGTGCGCCGGGCCTACCTGGACGCCAGCGCCGGGGCGGTGGACTCGATCGTGGCCGACTACCGCGCCTCGGCCGGGATCGACGTCGAACACGACGAGGCCGACCGTGCCGCAGGGCGGCGCCTGGAGATGCCGGTGACGGTGCTCCAGCAGGACTGGGGCGCGGCCCTGGGCTACGACGCCGCCGCCCTGTGGGGCGCGTGGGCCGGCGACCTGCGGCACGCCACGGTGGACAGCGGGCACTTCATGGCCGAACAGGATCCGGCCGGGGTGGTGGCCGAGCTGAGGAGCCTGCTGGGACGCTGAGCGGAGTCGGCCCGGCCCCCGGTACGTCCCGGGTGAGGGGGATCTGCGGCCCCTCGCCCGGCGGGGCGGGCCGCAGGCCGCTCAGCGGTGGTCGCGGCCCCTGCCCCGGCGGTCGACCGGGACGATCATCGGGGTGTGGGTCTCGGGGTCGGGGATGATGCGCACCGGCAGCCCGAAGACCTTCTCCACCAGGTCGGCGGTGACCACCGTCGCGGGGTCGCCCTCGGCCACGATCTCACCGTCCTTCATCACGATCAGGTGGGTGGCGTAGCGGCAGGCGTGGTTGAGGTCGTGCAGGACCGCGACCAGCGTGTGCCCCTGCTCGGCGTGCAGGTCGGCGCACAGGTCGAGCATGTCCATCTGGTGGGCGATGTCCAGGTACGTGGTGGGCTCGTCCAGCAGCAGCAAGGGGGTCTGCTGGGCCAGGACCATGGCCAGCCACACCCGCTGGCGCTGGCCGCCGGAGAGTTCGTCCACGGACCGGTCGGCCAGCGCTTCGACGCCGGTGGCGGTCATCGCCTCGGTGACCACGGCCTCGTCCTGCGCCGACCACTGGCGCAGGAAGCTCTGGTGCGGGAAGCGTCCCCGGGCCACGAGGTCGGCCACACCGATGCCGTCCGGGGCGATCGACGACTGCGGCAGCAGGCCCAGACGGCGCGCGACCTCCTTGGCCGGGTAGGAGCTGATCACCTGGCCGTCCAGGAGCACGTTGCCCCGCGCCGGCCTGAGCGTGCGCGACAGGGCCCGCAGCAGGGTGGACTTGCCGCACGCGTTGGGTCCCACGATGACCGTGAAGGAGTTGTCGGGGATACGCACGGCCAGGTCGCGGGAGATGACGCGCTGGTCGTAGGACAGGGTGAGGTCCTGGCCCGAGAGGCGGTTGCTGGCGTCGTCGGTCATCGTTCTCTTTCGGGTGGGGCTGTGCGGTGGGCTGCTCGGAACGGGCGGGGCGCGCGGGCGGTCAGGCCCGGCCTCCGCGCCATTCGGTGTAGAGCAGCCAGATGAGGTAGCTGCCGCCGATGACGGCGGTGACGACTCCCACGGGCAGCTGGGTGGGGGCCATCAGGCGCAGGGCGACGAGGTCGGCCAGGACGAGCAGCGTGGCGCCCATGAGCGCGGCCCCGACCAGGGTGGTGCCTCCGGTGCGGGTCAGGCGCCGGGCCAGCTGGGGCGCGGCCAGGGCCACGAACCCGATCGGGCCCGCCACGGCGATGGCCGCGCCGGTCAGGGCGCTGGCGGCGGCCAGGGCGATGATCTGGGTGGACTGCGCGTTCACGCCCAGGCCCCGGGCGGTGTCCTCGCCCAGTTCCAGGAAGCGCAGGCGCTGTCCGACGGCGAAAATGATCGGGGCCAGCACGGCCAGGCCGATCCACACCGCCGCCGTCTCGCTCCACCCACGGCCGTTGAGGCTGCCGATCATCCAGATCTGCGCGCCCAGCGCGTCGGTGAGGTCGGCGCGGGTCATGAGGTAGTCGCGTACCGAGGCGAGCATGGCGCTGATGCCGATGCCGACCAGGACCAGCCGGTACCCCTGGACCCCGTTCTTCATCGCCAGCAGGTAGACCACCCCGGCGGTGATCAGTCCGCCAGCGATCGCCCCCAGGGAGACCACGAGCCGACCGGCGCCCAGGACGAGGATGGCGGCCACGGCGCCGGTGGCCGCGCCGGAGGTGAACCCGATGATGTCGGGGCTGCCCAGGGCGTTGCGGGACAGGCTCTGGAAGACGGCTCCGGCGATACCCAGGGCGGCGCCCACACCGATCGCGGTCAGGGCCCGGGGCAGGCGCACGCCCTGCACGAAGAACACGTCCAGGCGTTCGCCGTACCCCAGCAGGGCGGAGGGCACCGCCGAGAGCGGGATCTCGTAGTCGCCGACCGCGACCGACACCACCAGGGTCGCCAGGGTGACGGCGATCAGCGCCAGGCTGATCACGAGGGTGCGCGGGCGCACCAGGAAGGAGATCCGGCCGCCACGCGAGCGCCAGGCGTGGGTTCCGCGCGGGGTGAGGCGCGCGGACGCGTCGGTGCGCGGGCGCGATGTCAGGGTGTCACTCACAGCTGGGCCATCCTTCTGCTACGGACCAGGGCGATGAACAGGGGCGCGCCGACGAGTGCGGTGATGATGCCGACCTCCAGTTCGGAGCTGGGCAGGATGACGCGACCGACGGTGTCGGCGGCGGTGAGCAGGACCGCGCCCAGGACCGCCGCGTAGGGCAGCAGCCAGCGCTGGTCGGGGCCGGTGATCACGCGGGCGGCGTGGGGGATGATCAGGCCCACGAACCAGATGGGACCGGCGGCGGCGGTGGCGGCGCCGCACAGCAGGATGACGCCCACGGCCGTTCCGGCGCGGATCAGGGGGATCCTGGCGCCCAGGGTGGCGGCCAGGTCGTCGCCCAGGGCCATCGCGTTCAGCGAGGGGCCCAGGGCCAGGGTGACCAGGATACCGACGACCAGGAAGGGAGCGACCTGGAGGAAGAGGTCGAGGTCGCGCCCGGTCAGGGACCCGACCTGCCAGAACCGGATGCGGTCGAACACGAAGTCGTTGAGCACGATGACGCCGTAGATGATCCCCTGGAGGACGGCGGCCAGCGCCGTCCCGGCCAGGGCCAGGCGCACGGGGGTGGCGCTGGCGCGACCGCGTGAGCCCAGGGCGTAGACGGCAATCGCCGCCAGGGCCGCGCCGAGGAAGGCGGGCCAGACCAGGGCGGAGCCGCTGGCGCCGAACACGAAGACGGCCACGACCACGGCCGCGGCGGCGCCGGAGTTGACGCCGAGGATGCCGGGTTCGGCCAGGGGGTTGCGGGTCAGGGCCTGCATGAGGGCCCCGGCGAGGCCGAGGGCGGCGCCGACGAAGATCCCGATGATGGTGCGGGGGACGCGCAGGGTGCGGATCACGTCGTGGTCGTAGGATCCGTCGTAGGCGGTCAGGGCGGCCCACACGTCGGCGGCGGGGATGGGTTTGGCCCCGACGGTGATGCTCAGGAGCGCGCACAGGGCGAGGACGCCCAGGGCGGCCAGGAGGCCGATGGGGCGGATGACGCGTCTGGTGAGGGTGGGGCGCGTTGGCGCGGTCGCGCGCAGGGCCACGGGTTCCCCGTTCGTCTTACTGGGTGCTGGTGGTTCGTGGTGAGGCTCGCCCGTGGTGGAACCGGCGGAGCGTCGCGGAGGTCCTGGTCGGAATCGACCAGAACCCACCCAGACAGGTTAGCCTTACCTACATCACGTTCGCACGGAAGGGTCCCCTCAGATGCCCGAACCCACCCGCCCGCTCCGCCCCCTGAGCGTGTTCGCCCTGGCCGGAACCCTGGCGTTGACCGCCTGCGGCACCGGGGGCGGGAGCCCCGCCGAAGGAGACACCCGGACGGTCCAGGCGGCCAACGGCACCGTGGAGATCCCCGACTCCCCCGAGCGGATCGCCGTGCTGTGGCGCCCCACCCTCGCGGCCCTCACCCTTTTGGGCCACGACGCGGTCGGCACCATGGGCACCCCCGGCGAGCCCGACCAGGGGCTCGCTCCCTTCCTACCCGATGACGTGGACGGCGCCGAACTGACCCTGGTCACCAGTTCGCCAGTCGAGGACGACGTCAACGTCGAGGAGCTGGCCACGGCGGCGCCCGACCTCATCATCGGGGTGAGCACGCCCAACGGCACCCAGGCGGGGATGCTGGACACTCTGGAGGCGATCGCGCCCACGGTGCTGCTGGAGTGGGAGGGCACCGGTTCCTGGCGCGGCCACCTGGAGGAGGTCGCCCGGATCCTGGACTCCGAGGAGGAGGCCGAGGAGGTGGTGGGCGCCTACGACACCGCGGTCGAGCGGGCCCGCGCCGACCTGGCCGGGGCCGGGGTGGACCCGGCCGGGACCGAGCTGTCCCTGGTGCGGTTGCAGAGCGACACCGAGATCCGCCTGGAGACCCCGGAGTCGTTCCCGGGGCAGGTCGTGGCGGATCTGGGCTTCGCCCGCCCCGACTCCCAGCTGGAGGGCGAGGGTGACACCGACTTCGTCCCGCACAGCTACGAGAACCTGGACCGGGCCGACGGCGACGCGGTGTTCGTCCTGGCCGGTTCCGGCTACCCGGACGCCCCCAGTACCTTCTCCGACGGACTGTGGGCCAGCCTGGGCGCGGTCCAGGAGGAGCGGGTGTACCGGGTGGACCACGACTTCTGGGGCTCGGCCAACTACCACGGCGCCCACCGGATCATCGAGGACGTCACCGCCGCCCTGACCGGAGAGGTCTCCCCCGCCGTGTAGTTCCGCGAGGCCGAGGCGATGGTTCGTGGCATTCTGGAACGGTCGGAGCCGCCCCACCCCCGGAGCCCCCTTGATCCCTGACCGTCCCCCCGTCGAGGTGAGCGATAATCACGCCGGGCGCGACGTCATCGCCGTGCAGAACGTCTACGAGACGAGCGCGAGTGTGCCCCGGGCACCGCGCGCGCTGCCCTCCCGTCCGTTCGGGTTCACCGGCCGCGAACGGGAACTATCCGAACTGGAGAGTACGCTCACCCCGGTGGCCGGGGAGGACGACCGGCCGCGAACGTTCGCCGTCTCCGGCATGGGCGGGGTCGGCAAGACCACCCTGTCGGTCGCCTTCGGCCATCGCGTGGTGGGTGAGGGGAAGCCCTTCGTGGGCTCGCTCTACCTCGACCTGCTCAGCTACTCTCCCGGTGTCTCACCGCTCTCCCCCGGCCAGGCGCTGGACCAACTCCTGCGCGCGCTCGGCCTCTCCCCGGAAGACCTGCCAGACACCGTCGAGGAGAAGGGCGTCCGGTACCGGTCCGCGCTGGCCCAGACCGAGGAACGGGCGGGCCGCCCCTTGCTGGTGGTGGTCGACAACGCCGCCACTACCGCACAGGTGCTCCCGCTCCTTCCCGGAGAGGGCGGCTCCCGCCTGTTGGTGACATCCCGCCGCAGGCTGCACAGCCTGACCGGTGTTCGCCACTTGAGCCTGGCTCCTCTGGGCCGGGGCGAAGGTGCTGAGCTCCTGGCGAACACCCTGCGTGCAGCTGAGCCCGAGGACCCCCGAGCCCTCCTTACGGAGGACCTCGACCGATTGTCCGAAGCATGTGCCGAGCTGCCTCTGGCGCTGCGGATCGCTGGCTCCATGCTGGTCCGCTCCCAACGGCTGACCCCGGCTGCTCTGGCGGACCGCCTGGCGCCCGGTACCCGGGTCGCGCGGCTCAGGGACGACCGGGACAACCTGGGGATCCTGTTCGACCTGTCCCTACGAGAGTTGACGACCGAGCAGGCGCGGGTCTTCACCCTCATTGCCCAGGCGCCCGGCCCGGACCTGTCCACCGAGGCGGCTCGGGTCCTCACCACCATGGGAGAGGAGGAACTGCTCGACGTCTTGGAGGTCCTCGCCGAGGCCCACCTGATCACGCACGACCCAGGAACCGACCGCTGGACCATGCACGACCTGCTCGCGGAACACGGTACAGCGGGCGCTTCGGCGTATCCGAATCTACGGTCGGAGGCCCTGGGCAGGCTCCTGACGTTCTATGCGTCGACCGCCGAGGAGGCGTACCAGACCGGGTACGAGGCCTCCGATCAGCGACCGGGCTCGTTCTCGGGCTGGGGGGACTCCCGGGGATGGTTGAACGACGAGCAGTCCAACCTCATCGCTGCAGCCCGGGTGGCACTGTCCCACGGATGGGGGCACTTCACACTAGCGCTGGCCTCCTCCCTTGAGCACCATCTGATATCGGAGCGCTTCCTCACGGAGAACCTGGAACTTCAGACACTGGGCCTCCAGGCTGCCAGGGACGCGGGGGTCCCTGGCACCATCGTGTCCGCCGAGGTCCGTGTCGGAACGGCTCTGGTCACCCACCGTCGCTTCGCGGAGGCAAGACCTCCCCTGGAAGACGCCCTGGAGTACCTCCGGGAAGCCGGGGATCCCCGACGAACCGTCGCCTGCCTGGTCTCGCTCGCGCGCTCGTTGCAGGGCCTCCTGCTCGTGGATCAGGCCCGGGAGCGGCTCGAGCAGGCGATCTCCCTCTCCCGGCTCCACGGGCTCGGTACCTTCGAGGCCCATGTCCTGCACGAGATCGGAGTCCTGGCCCTGGCGCAGAAGGACTTCGTCCGGGCGATCAGCCGCTTTCAGCAGGCACACTCACACCCCGACGCCGCGCGGACCCCCACTGCGGCGGCCCAGAGGCTTGTCAACCTCGGCACGGCCATGAGCCAGCACGGTCGGACGCGCGAGGCAGCGGACGTGCTGCACGAGGCCCTCGGGATCTGGCTGGAGATGGGGCACCCCCCAGGTGAGGCCACCACGCGTACCCGGTTGGGTGACAACCTGCTGGAGTCCGGTGAATACGAACGGGGCCGTGCCCTGCTCACTGAGGTCCTTCCCCTGATGTCTGAGGTCGGGGACCCTCACATGGAGGCTTCCGCGCGGAACAACCTGGCTTTCGCACTCATGAAACTGGGGCGCTTCCCGGAGGCCGAGCCACACCTGCGACGGTCGGTCACGCTCTTCCGGCGCGTGGGGGACTCCCAAGCGGAGGAGGACGCCCGGAACAATCTCGCAGCGGCCCTGGCCGAACAGGGCCGAAGCAGGTCCGGGCGGGGGTCAGGCGAAGACGTCCCAGGCCATCCGGGCGAGCAGGGCGAGCACCACGACGAGCAGCACCGCGCGGACGAACCCCGACCCCCGCTGGAGGGCCATGCGGGCGCCGACCTGGGCGCCCAGGATCGTGCAGACCGCCAGCCCCAGGCCGAGCAGCCAGTCCACGTGGCCGCCGAGCCCGAAGACCACCAGGGCGCCGAGGTTCGTGCACACGTTGACGATCTTGGCCGAGGCGGAGGCCTGGAGGAAGTCCAGGCCGAGTACCGCGGTGAAGGCGATGATCAGGAACACGCCCGTACCGGGACCGATGATGCCGTCGTAGAAGCTCACGCCGAGCCCGGCCAGCGCCAGGACGGCCAGGATCCGGTTGCGGGTGCGCAGCGCCGGGTCGGGTGAGGTGCCCATGGCGGGTCGGAAGACCACCATCAGGGCCACCCCGGCCAGCACGACCATGATGATCGGTTTGAGCACGTCGGCGGTGAGCGCGGTGGCCAGGGCGGCGCCCAGCCCCGAACCCAGCAGGGCGAGCCCCGCGGTGGGGACCACGACCCGGCGGTCGATGCGCACCTTGCGGGCGTAGGCGATGGCGGCGGAGGTCGTGCCGAAGACCGCGCCGAGCTTGTTGGTGCCCAGCAGCGTGGCCAGGGGCGTGTTGGGGGCGGCGACCATGAGGGCGGGGAGCAGGAGCAGACCGCCGCCCCCGACGACGGCGTCGATCCACCCCGCGGCGACGGCGGCGAGCAACAGCAGCCCGAGGATCTCGGGGTCCATCACCGGATCTGCGCGGTGTGAGAGAGGATCATCGGTGGTCTTCCGTGACGAGGAACGGGGCGCGAGCCAATCTAGCCACCGATGTGTACCGCTTCGTCACGCACCCGGAGCGTTGATCCCCTTACATGGAGAAACGACTGCTGGGCGTGGATCCACCGTGGTGTGGAGGGAAGCGGTGACGCCCGGGTTCAGGGAGCGCCACCGCCGCGCGGCGGGGACCCGAGGGGCGGGTCCCCGGGTTCAGAACCCCGCGCGGGCGAACCAGTCCCCGGCGTCGGCCAGCACCTGGGCGGGGAGCTGGTGTCCCCCGGGGTGCTCCCGGACCAGGACCCGCGCGCCCCGCTCCTCCAGCTGGGAGGCGAGCAGCCGGGACTGGTCGACGGTGGTGATGGGGTCGGCCACTCCGTTGCCGAGGAACACGCGCGTGCCCGACAGGTCCACCGGACCGGGCTCACGTCCCTGAAGGGGGGCGCCGCCCGCGAACAGCGCCGCGCCCGCGAACAGCCCGGGGTGGAGCAGCAGCAGACCCGCACCTGTGTTGGCCCCGTTCGAGAAACCGCTCACCACGATCCGCCCGGGATCCAGGTCGTAGGCGGCGGTGGCGGCCCTGACGAAGCCGGCCAGCTCGGCGGTGCGCTCGATGAGGTCCTCGACG
The DNA here is from genome assembly GCF_965344335.1 of Nocardiopsis eucommiae. Taxonomy (NCBI): domain Bacteria; kingdom Bacillati; phylum Actinomycetota; class Actinomycetes; order Streptosporangiales; family Nocardiopsidaceae; genus Nocardiopsis; species Nocardiopsis eucommiae. The sequence goes on along the minus strand of NZ_CBDRIY010000011.1, from coordinate 124,652 downwards.
TCGAAGACGCCCTCCCGCAACCGCCGAAACCAGCGGTTCATGCCGTTCTCGTCGACCTTGCCGCGCGGGGAGAGCAGCGCGGCGCCGGGCGCCAGGGCGCGGCCCAGGGGCAGCAGGTCGTGTTCGTCGGCGCCGGTCCCGTGCAGGAGCAGCAGGGTCGGCCGGTCCGGCGCGGTCGCGGGCTCGAAGACGTGGACGAAGTCCTCGACCGAGGTCGCGGGGGTGGTCACTGGTCGACCTCCACGCGCGGCAGGCGGGCGGCGATCTGCTCGTGGTTGGGTTCCAGCCACGGCGGCAGCTTCAGCGAGCGGCCCAGTTCCAGGAGCGGTTCGTCGTAGTCGAATCCGGGTCCGTCGGTGGCGATCTCCAGGAGCACGCCGCCGGGCTCACGGAAGTAGATCGAGGTGAAGTACGTGCGGTCGCGAATCTCGGTGACCCCGACGCCGTCGTCCTCCAGACGTTGGCGCCAGGACTCCTGGACGGGGGTGTCCGGGGCGCGGTAGGCCACATGGTGGACGGTTCCGGCGGCGACCATGCCGCGTTCGGCCCTGGGGTCGGCCAGGACGTCCACGATGGTGCCGACGCCCTCGCCGGTGTCGTTGGTCCGGAACCGCATCCGGTCGCCGTTCTCGCTGTGCAGGTGGAAACCGAGCTGGTCACCGAGCATCAGGGCGGTGGCGTCCGCGTCGTGTTCGGTCAGGGTGACGGCGCGGATGCCCCGGATGGCGTGGTCGACGGGGACCGCTCCCCCGTCCCAGGGGTCGGTGTCGTGGTGGTCGGCACTGGCCGCCAGTTCGATGAGGAGGCCGTCCGGGTCACGCAGGGTGAGGACGTCCTCCTCGTCGCGTTCACTCGGGCGGGAGGTGGGGACGTTCAGCGCGGCCAGGTGGTCGGCCCACCAGCCCAGTGAGCCCTCGGGCACGGAGAAGGTCGTGGTGGTGGCCTGACCGGCCCCGATCCTTCCCTTGGGCGCGTCGGGCCAGGGGAAGAAGGTCATGATGGTGCCCGGGTTGCCCGCGCGGTCACCGTAGTAGAAGTGGTAGGTCTCGGGAGCGTCGAAGTTGACCGTCCTCTTGACCATGCGCATGCCCAGCGCGTTCAGGTAGAAGTCGGCGTTGGCCTGGGGGTCGCTCGCGATCGCGGTCACGTGGTGGATCCCCGAGGGGCGCACGTCCATGTCCCTCACCCTTTCTCGTCCGGCTGGCCACAACAAGTTGAATCTTAAACTATCTCCGCGCGGCTGTCTCCCCTATCCGTTCCCCGGAAGGGCGGCCCGCCCCTCCATCGCCGGGCAAAGGAACGTTCGGGGCCGGGGAGCGGTCCCCTCGGGCCCGGGGCCGCGACCAGGCGGAACGGGTTCGGGAATTCCCCCCGGGAACGGGTCCGACGGTCGGGCAGACCTCCCCAACCCTCGAATGCGGCGCATTCCGTGACGTTCCGGAGCGGCCCTTCCCGTCCGTGTGCTCCACGGTTACGGTGTCCTCATGAGCACGAGCGACCCCACCCGTATCCTCCCCTCGGGGATCTGCCGCCGCGGACATCACGAATGGCGTCACGACCCACCGGGGGGCAGGCGTCTGGTGTGCGCCCGCTGCAAGTCCATGAGCATGAACAACTTCGGTGCCCCGTGCCGGGCCGACTGCACGGACTGCGAGCGCGTCGCGGTCCCGGCGGTGGGAGCTCAGTAGTTCCGGGTCCGGATGGCTCCGCAGTTCGAGCACTGCTCGGTCCCACCGTTGGGCCCCGAAGTCCAGTCGTGATCGCACCTCGGCATGGATCCTCCTCGTCTCCCGGGAGGACCTACCCCGACCGGGGGGCGTCAGTACGCGGTGGTCTCCCGCACCACCGCGCCGGACAGCAGCCTGTCGCAGACGGCCCGCCAGCCGACGTGGCCCTTGACCAGCACGTGCCCCTCGGGTGGCCGGAAGCCGTCGAGCATCCGATCCAGGTCCGTGTCGGTGAAGCCCGCGAACTCCCGCACCCGCAGGATGGGCATCGCGTACCCCACCTCGCGCCCGCCCCTGGCCAGGTACTCCTCCACCAGGGTTCCCTCGCCCGGACTCGCACGCTCGGCGATCCGCGCGAGTTCCCGGGGCGATCCCTCGATCGGCGTCCCCAGGTCGATCACCGCGCACAGCCGGGGCTCGGGCCCGGTGAGGTAGACGAACCACTGGGCCGGCGCGCCGGTGGGGAACCGGCGCCGGAACTCGTGGGTCTTCCCACCGCTCCACATCCGCTCGTACCACTGGGCGTCGAGGCTCATCACCACCGGCACCGGGGAGAGCTCGGGGAGACCGAACAACGACTCGTGAACCATCGGCTACCTCACGATCGCAGGGACGAGTGGGGCCACAGTAACCACTCAGATCCCCGCTCGCAGGCGCTTGCCCAAGTTCTCACCTTCGCGGAGACCGTCGGCCCGCACCCCGGGGACGCCCGCAAGGCGCCTCCCGTGACGGGGCGGGTGGGGGCGGTGGTGGATGATGCTGGAGGCACGAACCCGTCGTACAGGAGAGCACCTTGGGCCGGAACGCGTACTTCGTCCGGGTGGGCACGGACCGCTACCTGCCCACCGCGCACGTCAGTGGCGCCTGGAACACCTCCGAACAGCACTTCAGCCCCCTGGGAGGGCTGGTCACCCACGTGATCGAGTCCCACTCGGCCGGGAGGGGGCTGCTGCTCTCCCGGATCTCCTTCGACATCCTGGGCAGACTCCCGATGGTCGAGTGCCGTACGGAGGTCGAGACGCTCCGGCCGGGGCGCACCATCGAACTGGTGGAGGCCCGCGTGTACGCCGAGGACCGCGTGCTGGTGCGGGCCCGGGCCTGGCTCCTCGCCCCCGGGGACACCCGGGAGGTCGCGGGCGGGGCCGCCGCGCCGCTGCCCGCCCCGGAGGGCCTCCAGCAGAGGCGGATGAGCTCGCTCTGGCCGGGCGGCTACATCGCCTCGTTGGACGTCCGGCCGGTCGGGGAACCCGAGCGTGGCCGCGGGACCGCCTGGCTCACCACCGACGTGGAGCTGGTCGAGGGTGAGAAGGCCGGTCCGGTCGCCTCCTACGTGACCCTGGTGGACACCGCGAACGGCGTCGCCGTACGGCAGGCGCCCACGGAGTGGATGTTCCCCAACGTGGACCTCACCGTGCACCTGCACCGCCAGCCCGAGGGCCCCTGGGTGGGGCTGGACACCCGGGTGGTGTTCGGGCCCACCGGTCTGGGTCTGACCAGCACGGTCCTGCACGACCGGCTCGGTGAGGTCGGGACCGCCGAACAGTGCCTCACGGTGCGCCCCCTGACCTGAGGCGGGCCTCAGACGAGGTCGGGGGCCGGGAGGCGGCGCAGGCGCAGCGCGATGAGGCCCGCCAGCGCGGTGAGGGACAGCGCGAGGACCACGGTGCCGTTCCAGCCCACCGCGTCGTAGACCACACCGCCGAGCCAGCCGAAGAGGCTGGCGCCCAGGTAGTAGGCGAGCGTGTAGACGGCCGTCGCCTGCGCGCGACCCCGGTGCGCGTGGGAACCCACCCAGGCCGAGGCGGTGGCGTGGGCGCAGAAGAAGGCGAAGGTCAGCAGGAGCAGGGCCAGCAGGAGCAGGAGCACCGAGGTGGTGAACAGCCCGCCCAGGCCCAGGAGCAGGAGCAGGGTGGCGGTGGTGAGGACCCCGTACCTGCCCCAGCGCTGGGTGGCCGAGCCCGCCAGGCCCGAGCCGAGCATCCCCGCCGTGTAGGACAGGAAGAGCAGGGACGCGACCGCCTGCGACAGGCCGAAGGGCTGGTCGGTGAGGCGGAAGCCGAGCACGTTGTACACGGCCATGAACGCGCCCATGAGCAGCAGGGCCTGGGCGTACATGGGGAGGAGCCCCCGCGTGGTCAGGGCCGCCCTGAGCCGGGCCCCCAACCGGTCGCCGGTCGCGCTGGCCCGGGTGGGCGCCCCGGACTTCCGGCGCGGCAGCACCAGGACGAACACCAGGAGGGCGACCAGGCCGAGGAGGGTGTTGGCGGCGACCCCCCACTGCCATCCCCCGAGGTCGGCGGCGAACCCGGCGAGGAGGCGCCCGCCCATACCGCCGAGCGGGTTCCCGGCGATGTACAGGCCGGTGGCCTTGGGTGCGTCGCGGGGATGGATCTCCTCCGCCAGGTAGGCCACGGCCGCGGCGGAGACACCGCCGAGGGCGGCGCCCTGGAGGGTGCGCAGGAGCAGGAGCGTCCACAGGTCGGTGGAGAAGGGCACGGCGGCGCCCAGGAGGGTGGCCAGCAGCAGGGAGAGCGCGATGACGCGGGCGCGGCCGACACGGTCGGCGGCGCCGCTCCAGATCAGGGTGAACCCGGCCAGCCCGCCGGTGGCCAGGGAGACGGCGAGGGCGGCCTGCCCGGCGGAGGTGTCGAAGCCGTCCGCGATGGCGGGCAGGATCGGCTGGACGGACCACAGCTGGGCGAAGGTGGCCACGGCGGCCGCCACCAGGGCGATGACCGTGCGCCGGTAGTCGGCCGTGCCCGCGCGGGGGCGCGGGTCGAGGTGCGTGGGGGAACTGCTGGTCACGGTCATGCCCCAACGCTAGGAAGACCGCTTTCATACGTCCAATGCATGGATTCACGTTGTTGCATACTGATCCGTATGAATGATCCTGATGTGGAGGCGTTGACCCGCACGCTGGCACCCCGGTTGCGGATGATCTCGGCGGTCGCCCGCACCGAGCACGTCACCCACGCGGCCGAGGCGCTGGACATGCCCCAGCCCACGCTGAGCAGGGCCTTGGCCCGCTTGCAGGAGGAACTGGGGATGGCGCTGGTGGAGCGCACGGGGCGGGGTGTGCGGCTGACGCGCGCCGGGCGGCTGCTCCTGCCGCACGTGGAGCGCGCCCTGGACGACCTGCGGCAGGGAGTGGCCGAACTCACGGGCGCGGAGGAGGGGCGGGTGGCACTGACGTTCCTGCCCACGCTGGGGGTGGAGGTGGTGCCGGTGCTGCTGCGGGGGTTCCGCGCCGAACATCCGAAGGTGCGGTTCACCCTGACCCAGGAGGCGTGGGCGGAGTCGTTGCGCCGGGTGGCCTCGGGCGGCGCGGACCTGGCGCTGACCTCCCCGCTGCCGTCCGGGTCGGGGCTGGTATCGGCGGTCCTGCACACGCAGTACCTGCGGCTGGTGGTGCCCGAACACCATCCGTTGGCGGGTGGGGGCGCCGTGTCACTGGCCGCCGTCCACGACGAGTTCATCCTGCTCAAGCCCGGTCGAGGGGTCCGGCACCTGACGGACCGGCTCAGCGACCAGGCGGGGTTCACGCCCAGGGTGGCGTTCGAGGCCGACGACATCGCGACGGCCAGGGGGCTGGTGGCGGCGGGCCTGGGGGTGTCGGTGCTGCCCGCGCGCCCGAAGGGAGCGCTGGTGGGGACGGTGGAACTGACGATCCGGGACGGGCGGGCGGAGCGGCCCGTGGGGGTGGTCTGGCCCGAGCAGGGGTCGGGCGGCGGTTACGAACCCCCCGCGGTGGCGTCGTTCCGCGACTACGTGCGCCGGGTGGGGCCCAGGGTCATCCCCGACCTCACGGGGTGAACGCTCCCCTGCGGGTCAGTCCGCCTCCCCGATCCCCAGCCCGGGCGCGCAGCTGAACTCCTCCGGTGTCTCGTGGCACGGGACGAAGGTCCGGCCCCCCGCGTCGGGGAAGGCGTAGCCCGCCAGCCAGTACTGCGCCGGCCGGCGCGGCGGGACGTCGACGACGAAGGGCCGGTCGTCGTCGCGCAGGATGACCTCCCCCGTGTTCTGCCGGGCGTCGAGGTAGCGCGCCTCGATCTCCCACTCGCAGGACCGGCCCGTCACCTGTGCCTCCACCCGGAGACCACCGGGTTCCAGTCCGCCCCCGAGGTCGATCCGCCTGCGGTTGAAGAAGGGCTCCCCCTGGTCGGGGCCCTCGTCGGAGATGTACAGCATCGGGTCGTGGTGGTTCAGGTCCACGACCACGCCCGGGTAGGAGGCGGCGCCGGACGGTGGCTGGTGGACGACGGTGACGGCGGTGGGGTCCGCGCAGGACACGTTCACCGGGTTCATGTCCACGATGCTGAGCTGGGAGGCGCGCGCGGACATGAGGTTCAGGGTGAACACGGCCGTGCCGTGCCCTCCCGTTCCACCCGTCCACCCCTCCCTGGTCGGGGCGGACCCGGGCCCGGCGGGGAGGGGGATCATCCGCCCGCCCAGGGGACGGAGGAACTCCCACACCTCCGAGGCGGGGGTGGCCTGGAGCGTGCGGCCCTCCTCCGCCGTCAGCGGGCGGTCCAGGACGACGCTGAAGGAGTCGAAGGACGTGGTGTCGTAGGTGACGTCGCTGGTGAAGGGCTCGCCCTCCCCGTCCAGGGCCCGCTCCGCCTCCCTCTGCTCACGGAGCCGCGCCTCCGTGGACCACAGGTCGTAGACGTAGGTCCCCGCGAACCCGGCCAGGCCCGCGAGCAGGGTCAGCACGACGTAGACCGCCCAGGCCCGCGCGCGCACGTGCCACGGAGCGCCCCGCCCCTCGGGGAAGTAGCGCTCCCGGAGGACTCCGGAGACCGAGGGCCCGTCGGTCCGCGACCGAGCGCGGGCCCGCCTCCCCAGTCGTGTCCGCAGGGTCCTCGCCCACCGGAGGACCCCGGGTAACAGCCGTCTGGGGGACGGCCGGGCGGAGGGGCCGGGCACGGCCCGGTCGTCCTCGGGGTGCTGCCCTTCCTCACGCTGACTCACGGGGGTCTCCTCACGCCGTCGCGTTCCGGCGAACACGTGAGGCCAAGGTAGTTCCGGAGCCGGGGACACGGCGGTCGTTGGCCGGTACCGGACTCCGGAGGTGACGGACGGCGGAAGGCCCGCACCATGGCCTGCGCGGAGGACACCTCGGAGACCAAAACCCTTTGTGGGGGCCGCCTCCGGTGAGCAGGATGGGCACCATGAACGCTCACCCACGCCCCTCCGAGACCTCCGCCCGCCCCGTCGCCCTGGTCACCGGGGTGGGCCGCACCGTCGGCATCGGCGCGGCGATCGCCCGCCGGTTGGCCGCCTCCGGCTGGGACGTGGCCCGCACCCAGTGGACCCCCTACGACGACCGCATGCCCTGGGGCGTGGAACACGGCGCCACCGACACCGTGGGCGCCGAACTCACCGGGCTCGGCGCGGCCACGGTCGCGGTCGAGGCCGACCTGGCCGACCCCGGGACACCGACGCGCGTCCTCGACGAGGTCGAACAGCGCCTGGGGCCGGTCCGTGCCCTGGTGATGTGCCACTGCGAGTCGGTGGACTCGGGGCTGCTGGACACCACGGTGGAGAGCTTCGACCGCCACTTCGCGGTGAACGCCCGCGCCTCCTGGCTGCTGGTGCGTGAGTTCGCCCGGCGTTTCCACGGCGAGCACGGCAGCGGCCGGATCATCGCCCTGACCAGCGACCACGTGGTACACAACCTCCCCTACGGGGCGAGCAAGGGCGCCCTGGACCGGATCGTGCTGGCCTCGGCGCGCGAACTCGCGCACCTGGGCGTGACCGCGAACGTGATCAACCCGGGCCCGGTGGACACCGGGTGGATGCCCGACCAGGTGCGCGACGCGTGCACCGCGCACACCCCGCTGGGCCGCCTGGGCACCCCGCGCGACACCGCGCACCTGGTCGACTTCCTGTGCTCACCGCAGGGCGGCTGGATCAACGGCCAACTCCTGAACAGCGACGGCGGGATCTCCGCCTAGAACGGGTGGCGGGCGGGCTCGGTCCGCATGGTGATCCACTGGGTCTCGGTGAAGGCCTCCAGGTTGGCGCGGGTTCCGCCGAAGCGCGCGCCCGTGCCGGAGAACCCGACCCCGCCGAAAGGGGCCACGGCCTCGTCGTCGACGGTCTGGTCGTTGATGTGCACGATCCCGCTGGGGACCCGGTCCGCGATCTCCATCCCGCGCATCGGGTTGGTGGTGACCACCCCCAACGAGAGGCCGTACTCGGTGGAGTTGGCCAGCTCCACCAGTTCGTCCACCGTGGAGAAGCGCACCACCGGCGCGACCGGGCCGAACACCTCCTCCGCGAGGGCGGGGGTGTTCGGACGCACCCGGTCAAGGACGGTGGGCCGGTAGAACAGGTCCTGGTAGGTGCCGCCCGCGCGCAGCCGGGCCCCGGCCTCGACGCTGCTGGTGACCAGGTGGTGGATCCGGTCGCGCTGGGCGGCGTCGATGATCGGGCCGAGCTCCGCGCCGTCCTCCTCGGTACTGCCCACCACCAGGGCGTCGGCCTTGGCGGCGAGGCGTTCCACGTAGGCGTCCGCGATCGACTCGTGCACCAGGTGGCGGCCGGTGGTCATACAGATCTGCCCCTGGTGCAGGAAGGACCCCCACGCGCCGATGGACGCGGCCTGCTCCACGGCCGCGTCCTCCAGGACGACCAGCGGCGAGTTGCCGCCCAACTCCAGGTGGGCGCGCTTGAGATGGCGGGCGGCGGCCTCGCCCACCCTGCGTCCGGCCGGGGTGGAGCCGGTGAAGGAGATGACCCGCACCTGGGGCGCGGCGACCAGCGCCTCCCCGGCCTCGACCCCGCCGGGCAGGACCTGGAGAACGCCCTCGGGGACGCCCGCGCGGCGGAACACCTCCGCGAGGACCGCGCCCCCGCACACGGCGGTGCGCGGGTCGGGCTTGAGGATGACGGCGTTGCCCAGGGCGAGCGCGGGCGCGACCGAGCGGATGCCCAGGATGAGCGGGACGTTGAAGGGCGCGATGACGCCGACCACGCCCGCCGGGACCTGGCGGGAGAGGCTGAGGCGGGGTTGGGCGGTGCGCAGGACCTCGCCGTGCGGCTGGGAGGCCAGGGCGGCGGCCTCGAAGCACTCTCCGGAGGCGACGTGCACCTGGAACCCGGCCATCCCGGCGGCGGCCCCGCCCTCCCTGCGCAGCCAGCCGATGATCTCCTCCTCGTGCTCCTCCAGGAGGTCCCCGGCGCGGCGCAGCACGGCGGCGCGCCGTTCGTAGGAGGCGGCGGCCCAGGCGGTCTGAGCCCTGGCCGCGCGGGCGGCGGCGTCGTGGACGTCCTGGGCCCCGGCGAGGCCGACGCGGCCCAGGACCGTGCCGGAGGAGGGGGAGACAACCTCGGCGTCCCCGCCCCGGGCCGGGGTCCACGCTCCGGTGAAGAGGGCGGACGTGTACTCCTCGGCGTCGAGCAGGCTCACGGTGGAACTCCTTGCGGATGAGGGGGTGCGGGCGGTGGTGGGGTGGATGCTCGGTGACGCCGGATCCGGCCCCGAGTGGCGCCCTCTCCAGGGGGGTGAGGTCGGCGGGCACGCTCTCTCACGGGCCGCGGCCTCGCGGCCGGAGGGCGACGACGGAGCCGGGCGGCGACGCGGGCGGGCGCCGGGTGCGCTCGGGGACCGGGGCGGGGAGTCGGCGGACGCCGAGCGGTACCGTCCCGGCCCGTGTCCGGCGAGGACGGGGTGGGGCAATCGCGGCTCCGGCGGTGAGGGGTGGGGCGCGGACCGACCAGGGTCGTACGCCTGCCGAACACGTGTTCTGCGAGTGAACCTAGGTGATCCACGACACCGGGGTCAAGGCGCACCGGGGCACGCGGGGCACGCGAACCCCACGTACCCGGACGACCGGGCCTGGTCGGGGCCGCCTCGGGGTCTCGACCCCGCGGCCGCACGGACCCAGGGGCCCACACCGAGGGACTCGGCGACCACGGACGAAGCGGAGAGACCGGGAACCCGAAGGAAAGCGCCCCCACACGAGCCCCCGACACCCGCTCCCACCCGCGAGGACAGGGCAGGATAGGGTAGCCTAACCAAACAGACACACGGGTGGGGCGTCCTCCCCCGCCGACGCCCCCGTGTGCGCGACAGCAGTGAGCACCATCCGATTGGACGTGGACCCGTGCGGCTACCCACCGCCCCGGACGGCCGACGAGGCTGTTCGGCCCTGGCCCGCTACACCGACGAGCAGATCGCGGGAACCGCCGGCCGCACCGGCGGATGGCTGCTGATCGAGCACGACGGCCCCTGGCGCCACCCGGCCCTCGCCAGCGAGGGCCTGGACCGGGCCGTCGTCTCCGAGCTGACCCGACGCATCGCCGGTCACGACGTCCGCCCCCAGCTCATCAAACGCCCCGGCGCCAGGGACCGCACCCGCACCGGCCGCCCATCGCGCGCCTACCTCGTCCACACCAGCCGCACCCACCCCTGGGCCCGCCGCGTGGACTTCCACGACCTCGCGGAACTCCTGGACATCGACGTCACCGCCGCCGAACACCCCGAACCGCCCGAGTTCGGCCACCCCGTGGACCACACCCTCTACCTGGTCTGCACCCACGCCAAGAAGGACCCCTGCTGCGCGATGCTGGGCCGCCCGGTCGCCGCGGCCCTGTCCGGCGGGCAGGCCGAGGTCTGGGAGACCACCCACGTGGGCGGAGACCGCTTCGCCGCCAACCTCGTGGCCCTGCCCCAGGGCGTGTACTTCGGTCGGCTGACCCCGGAGTCGGCCCAGGACACCGTCGCCGCCTTCGAGCGCGGCCTCGTCCTGCCCGAGAACTACCGGGGCCGCTGCACCGACTCCTCCCCCGCGCAGGCCGCCGAGGCCGCACTGCGCGCCCGGCTCGGCGTACCGGTGGGCGTCGACGCCCTCACCCACCTGGCCGAGGAGGAGACCGCGAAGGGCGCCCGCGTCACGCTCGGCCACGACGGCGGACTCTACTCGGTGGAGGTCGAGACCGAGGAGGGCACGGAGTGCCCCAGCACGTGCTCGGCGCTCTCCCCCACACGCCCGGTCTTCCACCGGGTACGCACCATCAGCGCGGAGCGCAGCGGCGCCTCCGCCTGAGCCCGGGACACGAGCCGGGCCACGAACAGGGGACCGGCCCCGTGGCGCGGGGCCGGTCCCCCTCACGTGCGCCGACTCACCCGGAGCGCGCGATGGCGATGGTCGCCCCGAGCCGGTGCCCCGCCTCGTAGAACATGTACTCCCGGCCACCGTCCACCGCGTAGGACGGCGCGGCCGAACGGCCCCCGTCCGGCGGCCCGCCCATCGGGGTGTGCACCACCCCCATGTGGCGGCGCGTCCCGAAGTCCCGACCCACCTCGGTCATCCGGATGTCGCCCCGGTCGGTGTGGTAGACGACGTAGGTGCTGCCGCCCCGGATCACCAGGTGCGGCCCGGACAGGTCGGACACCCCCACGTCGGCGTGGCCGACCAGCGGGTCCGGGTCGAAGTCGAAGGTGATGCCGTCGGCGGACCACCCCCACCCGATGGAGCGGTTGTTCCCCGGGCCGTTGCGCATGAACACCATGACGTACCGCGCTCCCCGGTCGGGCAGGGGGTGCTCGAACACGCGCGCGTAGGAGGTCTCGGTGGTGCCCGGCACCATGGCCGTGGTCAGCACCTCGCCCGCGTAGGTGAAGTTCACGCCGTCGCGCGAACGCGCCAGCCGCGTCGTGTGGTTCTCCCCGTGGAAGTACAGCCACATCTCCCGGTGCTCGGCGTTCCACAGCGCGTGCGGTGAGGACACGTGGCTGACCCGGTAGTGGGGCTCCCACACGTTGGCGACGACGGGGTTGCCGGGGTGCTCGGTGAAGGGGCCCTCCAGGCTGTCGCCGTAGGCCAGGCAGAGACCCCCGGGGTCCTCGTGCGGAGCGTAGTAGAGCAGGAAGCGGCCGGGGGCGTCGGGCAGACGTCCACCGGTCCCCCGGATACAGGGGAAGATCAGCTCCCCGGTCGGGTTGTAGGCCAGCGACGAGGTGTCCAGCGCCTCGCGCAGGTAGGTGAACGCGGGAAGCACGTCGGCCGTGGTGGTGGCGGTCCCGGCGTGGGCGGCGGCCGGGACCGCGCCCGTGGCGAGCAGGGCGGCGGCGCCGGTGCCGAGCAGCGCGGTACGGCGATCGACACCGCCGACGGGTGACGGGGACGGTGGGGGCTGGTTCTCCGGGTTCGCGCGGTGGTCGGGCATGGCGGATCCCTTCCGGAGCGGGGTCGGGGGACGCACTCCAGGGCACCGAGTCTCACCGGCGCCGATGCGCTGGTCAAGGGTCTAATACGTATTAGCGAAACACTCCGTTCTCCACGGGGAAATCCCCGTTCCTCCCCTTGACACCGCGCATGAGCCAGCTCACAGTCATGGACTAATGCGCATTAGCACGCCCCCTCGGAGGAGTGACAGGTGAACCAACCCAGGCCGACCGGACGGCGCAGACCCCGCCAGTCCGACATCGCCCGGCTCGCGGGGGTCTCCCAGGCCACCGTCTCCCTGGTTCTGCGCGGCACACCGGCCGGGATGGCGCTGGCCAAACGGACCCGGCAGAGCGTCCTGGACGCCGCCGAGGAGCTCGGGTACGTCCCCGACCCGGTCGCCACCCGACTGGCCTCGGCCACCAACGCCATGCTCGGCCTGTACACCTTCAGCGCCACCTTCCCCACGGACGTGGCGCACTCCTACTACCCGATCCTGGTCGGAGTGGAGGAGGAGGCCGCCGCCCAGGGACAGGACCTGATCCTGTTCACCGGCTCGGCCCGCACCGCCGGGCGCGCCGACGACCCGGCCGCCGTCCGCCGCGTCCGCGTGGCCGACGGATGCCTGTTCTTCGGACGGCACGTGCCCGAGGAACCCGTCCGGCGGCTGGCCGAGGACGGCTTCCCCTTCGTCTACATCGGCCGCCGGGACGAACCCGGCGTGCCCTACGTGGGCGCCGACTACGTCTCCGCCTCGGCCGAGGTGGTGGCCCGCCTCGCCGCCCTGGGCCACCGCACCCTGCGCTACCTGCGCGAACACGACCAGGCCCCGGCGTCGTCGGACCGCGAGGAAGGAGTCCTGCGGGGCGCCCGGGAGGCCGGACTCGACACCGCCGACCTGGTGGTGCGCACCGACGGCCGCGACCTGGACACCCGGTTGCGGGACTGGCGCGCGGCGGGCGTCACCGCGGTCGTGGTCGAACAGACCGACACCGGCGCCGCCCTGGACGGGCTGGGCGCCGCCGTCGACGCAGCGGGCCTGCGCTGCCCCGAGGACCTCTCCCTGGCCCTGCTCGGCGCCCCCACCGGCACCCGCGGAACCGCCCCGGGCGGCGGGGCGGACTTCGGCGGATTCGTCGTACCGATGCGCGCGATGGGCCGCGACGCGGTCCGCCTGCTCCTGCGCCTGATCGGCGGCGACCGATCCGAACCCACCCGCAGGCTCCTGCCCTGCGAACCGGTCGAGGGCGGCACCCTCGCCCCCGCGCCGTCCCCGACACACCACCCCCGAAAGGACTGACATGACCCAGATCAGTACCGAGATCCTCGTCGTCGGCGCCGGACTGGGCGGGGTCGCCGCCGCCCTGGCCGCCGCCGACTCCGGCCGCCGCGTCGTCATCACCGAGCCGACCGACTGGATCGGGGGCCAGCTCACCTCCCAGGCCGTCCCACCCGACGAGAACCCGTGGATCGAGCAGTTCGGCGCCACCGCCTCCTACCGCAGGCTGCGCGAGGGCATCCGCGACCACTACCGGCGCGTCTACCCGCTGCGCGCCGAAGCCGCCCGCGTACGCGAGCTCAACCCCGGCGCGGGCCGGGTCAGCAAACTCTGCCACGAGCCCCGGGTGGCCCTGGCCGTGCTGGAGGAGATGCTCGCCCCGCACCGATCGGCGCAGCGCGTCACCCTCCTGCCGCGCCACCGGCCCGTCCAGGCCCACACCGACGGCGACCAGGTCACCGCGGTGGTCTTCGAGGACCACGAGGGCGACCGCCACACGGTCACCGCTGCCTACGTCCTGGACGCCACCGAGGACGGCGACCTGCTGCCCATGGCCGGGATCGCGCACGTCACCGGTGCCGAGGCCCGCTCCGAACACGACGAACCCCACGCCCCCGAGACCGCCGACCCCACCAACCTCCAAGGAATCACCTACTGTTTCGCGATGTCCCACCACGAGGGTGAGGACCACACCATCGAGCGCCCGTACATGTACGACTTCTGGCGCTCCTACCAGCCCGACTTCTGGCCCGGCCCCCTGCTCGGCTTCTCCGCGCCCGACCCCCGCTCACTGGAGCCGGTCCCCCGCACCTTCGTGCCCAACCCGGACGTGGACCCGCTGGACGTCGACGCCGACCAGAGCGCCGACGCCGGCGACAAGGAACTGTGGGGGTTCCGCCGTATCCTGGCCCGCAAACTGCACACCGAAGGTGCCTTCGACTCCGACATCACCCTCGCCAACTGGCCACTGAACGACTACTGGCTCACCCCGGCCCTGGAGATCGAGGGCCACGTGGACGCCGAAACGGTCGAGCGGGCACACGAGGAGGCGCGCCAACTGTCCCTCTCGGTCATGTACTGGCTACAGACCGAAGCCCCCCGCGCCGACGGCGGCCGGGGCTTCCCGGGCCTCAAACCGCGCCCCGACGTCACCGGAGGCGCCCACGGCCTGGCCAAGGCCGCCTACGTGCGCGAGTCCCGCCGGATCAGGGCGGTCACCACCGTCACCGAGCACGACGTGTCCATGGACATCGTCGGCCCCTACGGCATCGTGCGCCGCCACGACTCGGTCGGTGTCGGCAACTACCGCATCGACCTGCACCCCTCCACCGGCGGCGACAACTACGTCGACATCGCCAGCGTGCCCTTCGAGATCCCCCTGGGAGCGCTCCTCCCCGCACGCGCGACCAACCTCCTGCCCGCCGCCAAGAACATCGGCACCACCCACATCACCAACGGCTGCTTCCGACTGCACCCCGTGGAGTGGAACATCGGCGAGGCCGCCGGACGACTGGCCGCCTTCGCCCTGGACCGCGACACCACCCCGCACGCCGTACACGAGAAGGACGAGCTCCTCCAGGACTTCACCGCGCTCCTGGAGCGCACCGGCGTCGAGCGCCACTGGCCCGACGTCCGCGGCTACTGACCCCGAGGACCACCGACCAGCGCGACCACCGCCGGGGCGGAGCCCACCGGGCACCGGCCCCGCCCCGGCACACCCCCCGGCACCACCGCACAGACAGGCCCCCCATGAGCGACCCGACCCCACCCCCGGCCCGCGACCCCGTACGCGTCGGCATCGACGTCGGCGGAACCTTCACCGACGCCGTCGCCGTCAGCGCCACCACCTACGCCCTCCTGGGCCAGGTCAAGGTCCCCACCAGCCACGACCACGCCGACGGCGTCGCCCACGGCATCATGACCGCCCTGCGACGACTGCTCGACAGCATCGGCGTGGGCGCCGACGACGTCGGCTTCCTCGCGCACGGCACCACCCAGGCCACCAACGCCCTGCTGGAGGGCGACGTCGCCACCATCGGGATCGTGGGAGTGGGCACCGGCTTCGACGCCCTGGCCACAAGGCGTCTGCGCTCCCTCGGCAAACTACGACTCGACTCCGGCCACGCCCTCCCGGTCCGCTACGCCGCCCTGCGCGAACCGGAGAGCCCCGAGGCCGCCCTGGCCAGCGTCGACGCGGTCATCGCCGAGGGCGCCGAGGTGGTCGTCGCGGTCGAACCCTTCAGCGTCGACGACCCCCGGGGCGAACGCACCGTCCTGGACGCCGCCGCCACACGAGACGTCCCCGCCACCGCCACCCACGAGATCACCCAGCTCTACGGCCTCGGCAAACGCGCCCGCACCGCGGCGCTCAACGCCGGAGTGATGCCCCGCATGCTCCAGACCGCCGACCTCGTCGAGAGCAGCATCCTCAAAGCAGGGGTGCGCGCCCCCCTCATGGTGATGCGGTGCGACGGCGGCGTGATGTCGCTCCCGGAGATGCGCCACCGCCCCCTCCTCAC
This sequence comes from Nocardiopsis eucommiae, assembly GCF_965344335.1. Classification (NCBI taxonomy): domain Bacteria; kingdom Bacillati; phylum Actinomycetota; class Actinomycetes; order Streptosporangiales; family Nocardiopsidaceae; genus Nocardiopsis; species Nocardiopsis eucommiae. The sequence goes on along the minus strand of NZ_CBDRIY010000011.1, from coordinate 108,952 downwards.
GGTCCTGTCCGGCCCCGCCGCCGGGGTCGCCGGAGCACTCATGGGCGAGAAGGTCAGCGAGGGCGTCTTCCTGGAGACCGGCGGCACCTCCACCGACGTCAGCGTCATCCGGCGCGGCCGCGTCCAGATCCGCCACACCGAACTGGGTGGCAAGGAGACCTACCTCTCCGCCCTGGACGTGCGCACCATCGGCATCGGCGGCGGCTCCCTGATCCGGGTCACCGGCACCGCGCCCCGCCGCTCCTCCCTGACCGACGTCGGTCCGCGCAGCGCCCACATCGCCGGCCTGCCCTACGCGTGCTTCACCGACCCCGCCAGACTGGAGGGCGCGCGCCTCGTCACGCTCAGGCCCCTGGAGGGCGACCCCGCCGACTACGCGGTCCTGGAGAGCGACGCCGGCCGGTTCGCGCTCACCGTCACCTGCGCCGCCAACGCCGCCGGTCTGGTCCCCGAGGGCGACTACGCGCGCGCCGACCCCGCCACCGCCCGCACCGCCCTGGAACCGCTCGCCGAGGCCCTGGGCACCGACGTCGAGGACGCGGCCCGCCAGGTCCTGCACCGGGCGACCGACCGTGTCTCCCAGGTCGTGGACACCCTCGTGGACGACTACGGCCTGGACCGCGACGTGTGCTCCCTGGTCGGCGGCGGCGGAGGCGCCGCCACCGTCACCCCCTACCTGGGCCAACGCATGGGACTGGACGCACGCATCGCCGCACACAGCGAGGTCATCAGCCCGCTGGGGGTCGCCCTGGCACTGGTCCGCGAATCGGTGGAACGCATCATCCCCGCCGCCACCCACGCCGACGTCCTGGCCGTACGGGCCGAGGCGGAGCAGGCCGTCCTCGACCAGGGCGCCGACCCGAGCGCCGTCGAGGTGGACGTCACCGTCGACCCCCAACGCAACCTGGTCACCGCCGTGGCCACCGGAGCCACCGAACTACGCACCAAGGACCGCTCCTCGGTGGCGGACGAGGCCGCCACCCGCGCCGCCGTCGCCACCAGCCTGGACGCGCGCCCCGAGGAACTCACCGAATACGCCGCCACCGACCAGTACCGGGTCCTGGGCCTGGTCCGCCGCCCCGGCGGCCCCCTCGGGCGCTTCACCCGGGAACGCACCCACGTGCGCGTCGTCGACTCCGAAGGGGTGGTGCGCCTGCACAGCTCCGACGCCGAAGTGGACACCCTCGTCGCCGGTGAGGCCGAGGGCGCACTCAAGGACCTGGTGGCCGAACGCACCGTCTACGGCGACGGCGGCGCCGTACCACCCGCGGTGTGGCTGCTGCTCGGCCCCAAGCTGGCCGACCTGTCCGGAGTCATGGACTCCGGACACCTGCTGGCCCTGGCCGGGACGGAGATCGCCCGACGCGGCCCCCAGGAGAAGGTCGTCGTCCTCATGGAGCGCCGCCGATGAACCCGACACCGCCCACACCAGCGCCCACGGTCAGTCTGCGCGAACGCTACGCCCGCATCGCCGACCAGAGCGAGGAGGAGCTGGCCACCGACCTGCTCGCCCTCACCCCCACCCACGGCGGACGAGACCGCGCACAGCTCCGCCACTGGGCCGCCACCGCCCTGGAGTTCGGCCGCGCGATGGCCGACTCCCGCACGGACACCCCCACCCCGCCGGAACCACCGATCACCGAGAGGGAACGGGGCGGGGTCAGCCCCCACGAGATCCTCCTCGCCGAGTACCTCCACCGCGGAGCCCGCTCCCAGGTGGTCGTCTACGGCGACGCCCTCACCTTCGCCCAACGCGTCGCCCGCGCCGCCGGATGGAGCCAGGACTACACCCCCGACGCCCTACGACAGGCCGCACTCGCCCACGAGGAGGCCCACCGCATCATGCACGGCGAACCCGGCCGGGAACTGCGCCGCCGAATCGACCACACCGCCCTGCGCCTCGGCCCACTACGCCTGCGCGGCCACGTGGTCGGCGCCGACGAGATCGCCGCGCACGCCTACGCCCACCACCGCTGCTCACTACGCCGCAGCCCGCTGGCGCTCACCGCCGCCATCGCCGCCGCCCTCACCCACCGGAACCCGCACCCACCAGGGCCGGGCCCCCGCACCACCCCCGGAGACCGCCCGTGACCGCCTTCGGAATCCTGCTCGCCATGGCGGTGGGCGTCGGCCTGATGCTGACCCGCCGCCTGCCCACCGCCTTCGCCCTCGTCCTGCTGTCCGTGACCATCGCACTCATCGCCGGAGCCCCACTCACCGGCGAGCAGGACAGCGTCGTCGGGACCGTCCTCCAGGAAGGCGCCCCACGACTGTCGGCGACCATGATCGCCATCCTCCTGGGCAGCTGGCTCGGCACCCTGATGTCCGAGACCGGCATCGCCTCCACCCTCGTGCGCAAGATCGTGGAGTTCGGCGGCGAACGCCCCTCGATCGTGGCCGTCGGGGTGTTCCTCATCGCCATCCTCTGCGGCAGCATCACCGGCTCCGCCCCCGCAGCGATGCTCGCCGGAGTGGTCGGCATCCCGGCGATGATCGCCGTCGGGGTCACCCCCACCGTCGCCGCCGGAACCGTACTCGTGGGCATCACCGCGGGCGTGCCCCTGGAACTGATCAACTGGCAGTTCCTGTCCGACGCCATCGGCGTCCCCGTCTCCACCGTCCAGTACTTCCAACTGCGCCTGTTCCCGATCGCCCTGGCCGGAGGCCTCGCCTACATCCTGATCGAGACGCGCCGCAAGGGCGCCCGGCACACCTGGGCCGTACGCGTCCCCGCCACCGCCGGAGGCGGCGGCACGAACCAGCCCCCCAGCCGACGGGAGAAGGCCGCCGAGCGCCGACGCCGACGCGGAGACGCCCCCTGGTACGCGCTGGTCACCCCGCTCGTACCGATCGTGCTCGCACTGGGATTCGAGATCCCCATCATCCCGTCCCTGCTGGCCGGCGTGGTCTTCGCCCTGATCACCGCCGTCGCCTGGCGGGAGATGACCACAACGGCCCTGCGCACCCTCTACCAGGCCTTCGACGTCGCGGCCCCACCCATCGTGCTGTTCATCGCGATCGGCATGCTCCTGGCGGCGGTCGGCCTGCCCGGCGCCGTCACCGCGCTCAGCCCCGTCGTCACCGCGATCAGCCCGAGCAACCCCTGGCTGTTCGTCCTGGTCTTCGCGCTGATGGTGCCGCTCAGCCTCTACCGCGGACCGATGAACATCTTCGGACTCGGCGCGGGCGTGGCGGGCGTCCTCATCTCCGGCAACATCTACCCCGCCGCCGCGGTCCTCGGCCTCATGGCCTCCTACGGGCAGGTACTGGGCGTCTCCGACCCCACGAGCACCCAGACCGTGTGGGCCTCCCAGTACGCCGGGATCCGCCCCGAACGCTCCATGCTCTCCACCCTGCCCTACACCTGGGTGATCGCCATCGGAGGCCTCATCCTGACCGTGTTCCTCCACCTGCTGTGACCACGCGAACGACGAGGGGGTGGGGCCGGCCGGGCCCACCCCCTCGTCACGCTCAGGACGCCGACGTCCGCCTCCCGTCAGCCCCAGAAACCGAAACTGAACAACAGGAAGTTGGTGGCCGCCATGGCCGCCAACGCCAACACCACACCCACCACGAACGACGTCCGCAGCGAACGCACCAGGTACTCCAACGACACCATGTTGTTGAGCAGGAAGTAGCCCAGCATCATCGCGTGCAGGAACCCGTCCACACTCCACGGCTCGAAGAAGAAGACCGACCCGGTCCACATGTCCGCCTCAGCCGTGAACCACGCCCACGCCAACGCCGCACCGTACCCCAACGGGATCTGGATCAGCGGGATGATCATCAGCGGCAGCAGCTTGACGAAACCCCACAGCCCCGGCTGGTCCGCCCGGCGCGCCTCCGCCTGCGCCCGACGGGCCGCGTCCTGCTCGGCGCGCAACCGGTCCCGGTGCGCCCGCTCGGCCTCCTGACGGCGCCGCTGCTCCTCCTGCTGCTCCTGGGCCCGACGCTGCTGACGCTGCTGCTCCATCTGCCGCTGACGCTGCTCCTCGGCACGACGGTACTGACCCTCCTGCTCCTGGCGGGGGTCGGCGCGCTGGTCCCGACGACCGCCGTACAGGTCCGCGTAGGGGTCCTCCGCACCGGGCCCGCCCTGACCGGACTGGTCCCGCGTCGGCTGGTACTGCGCCGTGGGCGGAACCTGACCGGACTGGCCCGGAGCCTGCGTGCCCGGGAAGGCCGCCGTCGGCTGATGCGGCGCCCCCTGCTGGCCACCCCACACCGAAGTCGCCCCCGCGGAGGGATCCTGCGTCCCGTACCCGCCCGAAGGCGCCACCCGCGTCGACTGGTCATCACCGAAGGCACCCGCGGCCGCCGCACCGGCCACCGCGCCGGCGGCACCCCCGAGCGCCGCCGCGCCACCCGCGCCCAGGAACTCCGTCCGCTGGTGACCACCGGTCGCACCGGGGTCCCCCGCCGACGTCGCCAACGCCTTGTTGACCTTGGCCACCTGCTCCTGCACACCCATCATCACGGCCGGAGGCAACCACGAGGACCCCGCGTGCACGTCCCCCAGGTAGTCCAGGATCTCGCCCGGAGCGGGCCGCCCCCGCACGTCCTTGGACAGACACGCCGCGATGAGGTGCCGCAACGACTCCGGAACCGCCGACAGGTCCGGTTCCCGACTGATGATGCGCATCACCATCGTGGGCATGTTGCCCTCACCGAACGGCCCCGTCCCCGCCGCAGCGAAGGCCAACACCGCGCCATAGGCGAACAGGTCACTGGCGGGAGTCAGCTCCGAACCCTGCACCTGCTCCGGACTCATGAACCCCGGTGTGCCGATCACCGACTGCGTCGCCGCGGTACCGTCGGTCGCCCGCGCGATACCGAAGTCGATCACCCGGGGCCCGTCCTCCGCCAGGAGCACGTTGCCCGGCTTGAGGTCACGATGGATCAACCCCACCCGGTGGATCTCGGCCAACGCCTCGGCCAGACCCGCCGCCAGGACCCGCACACTCGCCTCCGGCAACGGACCATGCGCCTGCACCGCCTCGTCCAACGGCAACGACGGCACGTAGGAGGTGACCAACCACGGCACCTCGTCATCCGGCCCGGCGTCGATCACCGGAGCCGTGAACGCCCCACTCACCTGACGCGCCGCGGTCACCTCCCGCGCGAACCTCTGCCTGAACGAGGGATCCGTGGCCAGATGCGGGTGGATGCGCTTGATCGCGACCGCGCGGCCACCGGCCGAGCGCCCGAAGAACACCTGACCCATGCCACCGGCGCCCAGGCGCCCGATCAGCCGGTACCGACCGACCCGCTCCGGATCAGAGTTCTCTAGCGGCCCCAACGTCCTCAACCTCCGGCTCTGCGGCGTCTTCCTACCGAACGGGGCCCCAGTCTAGGCGTTGGCCGCGCCCCCCGGACCACCCTCACGACGTGTGATCCGCACCCGCGCCCCGGGGTTCACACGAACCCGCAGGAGGAGGCCGACGCACCCCCCGCGCGAGCCGCCGCGACGAAGCGCAACCGACACGAACGCGCACCCACCCGACACGGTTCCCCCCCTGGCCACTGACGGCCAACTCCCCCGTTCCACCCAGGCACGAGGCCCCGGACGCCTAGGCTCGAAGCCCCACTGAGAGGAGTCACCCAGCATGCGGACACGCGACACCCTCCGCACCGACGCCCACCTCCGCCTGGCCCACGGCGTGTCGTGGCTCACCGCCCAGCGCGGAGACCACCCCAGCCGCCTCCTGCACTGGCCCTGGCGACAGAACCCCTACCCGACCTACCGCCGCATGCGCGAACAGGGACCGGTGGTCTCCAGCAGACTCGGCTTCCAGGCCGCCACCACCCGCGCCGCCGTCGACGAGGTCCTGCGCTCACGCGACTTCGGCGTCGAACCACCCGAGGGGACCACGGTCCCCGACCAGTACCGCGTCGTGGACCTGTCCTTCCTCCAACTCGACCCACCCGACCACACCCGGCTCCGCCGACTCGCCCGACCCGCGTTCAGCCCGCGCCGCATGACCGAGTACCGCACCGAGATCGAGAAGATCACCGGCGAACTCCTGGACGCCGCCCTGGCCCGGGACGACGTCGACCTCATGCGCGACTTCGCCCAGCCCCTGCCCATCGCCGTGATCAGCCGCCTGCTGGGCGTCCCCGAGCGCGACGACGCCGACTTCGTGCGGATCGGCTTCGTGATCGGCGCCGCCCTCGACGGCGCCAACTCGGCGCGTCACCTGCGGGAGATCCGCGACGCCACGGCAGAATTGGACCGGTTGTTCGGGCGCCTGATGGCCGAACGCCGCGCCGAACCACGTGAGGACGTGGTCTCCACCCTGGTCAGACAGTCCGACGACGGGGAACTGACCGCCAACGAACTCACCGCGATGTGCCGCCTGCTGCTCGTCGCCGGGTTCGAGACCACGGTGAACCTGATCGGGAACGGAGTGATGGCCCTGCTGCGCCACCGCGAACAGTGGGAACGGCTCACCGCCGACCCCGCACTGACCACCGGCGCCGTCGAGGAGGTCCTGCGCTTCGACTCCCCGGTACAGCTCACCGGGCGCTGGGCCCAGGCCGACACACGCGTCCAGGGAGTCCCGATCCGAGCCGGCCAGCAGCTCATGTGCCTCATCGGCTCCGCCAACCGGGACCCCGCCCACTTCACCGACCCCGACCGGTTCGACATCACCCGGCCCGACGCCGCCGAGCACCTGTCCTTCTCCGGAGGCGCCCACTACTGCCTGGGCGCACCACTGGCCCGACTGGAGGGCGAGATCGCCCTGCGCGCGCTCGCCGAACGGGCACCCGCGCTGCGACCCACCGGGACCCCCACACGACGGGGCACACTCACGGTACGGTCCCTCTCCGCGTTCCCCGTCTCCACCCGGAGCCGGTAGGAGGTGGGAGCCGACGGGGTACGCGGAACCGTCCGGCACGGTTGGCGCTCGGCCACGCGCGGGAAGGGCGTCCTGCTGACCGCCGGGGCGGTGTGCGTGATCGTGTTCCTGGTCGTGGCGGCGCTGGCCCTCATCCTCCCCGACCCGGACCGGGAACCGGCGAGCGAACTCCCGGCCCTGGCCCGCTCGCACGGGATCGACCTGGGCGTGGCCGTGGCGGTCAACCCGCTCACCCACGACTCCCGTTACCGCGACCTGGTCACCGACCACTACACGTCGGTGACGGCGGAGAACACCATGAAGTGGCAGTACGTCCAGCCCGAGCGCGGCACGTTCGACTGGAGCGGCCCGGACGCGGTGGTGAACCACGCCGGGGACCACGGGCTGTCGGTCCGGGGCCACACACTGCTCTGGCACAACCAGCTGCCGGACTGGCTCGCACAGGGGTCCTTCGACGCCGAGGAGCTGCGGGCGGTCATGCGGGAGCACTTCGGCGCGCTGATGGGCCGCTACGAGGGACGGGTCGCCTCCTGGGACGTGATCAACGAACCCTTCGAGGACGACTCCCCCCGCCTGCGCGAGAACCTCTGGCACCGGACCCTGGGCGAGGACTACGTCGCCGAGGCCCTGCGGACGGCACACGAGACCGACCCCGAGGCGAGGCTGTACATCAACGAGTTCGGAGTGGAGGGAAGCGGAGAGAAGGCCGACGCCCTGTACGAACTCGCCTCGGACCTGCTCGACCAAGGGGTACCCCTGCACGGCATCGGCTTCCAGGGGCACTTCGTGCACGGCGCCGTACCCGAGGACCTGGCCGAGAACATGCGGCGCTTCGCGGAACTGGGCCTGGACGTCGAGATCAGCGAACTCGACGTGCGCGTCCCCGAACCAGCCACCACCGAGGACCTGGAAGCCCAGGCCGACGAGTACCGGCACGTCCTGGAGTCCTGCCTCGCGGTGTCCCGCTGCGTGGGCGTGACCGTGTGGGGCGTGGCCGACGCGCACTCCTGGATCCCCGAGTGGTTCCCCGGGTACACCGCCGCACTGCCCTTCGACGACGACTACGCACCCAAACCCGCGCTCGGCGGCATGATCCAGGCGCTCAGCAGAGGCCGCCGAGCCCAGCCGCGCGCCACCACGAGGACGATGTCCGGCAGGCGATAGGCACACACCCTCCCCGCTCCCTCACCACGCCCGCCAGCGACGACGGGAGACTGGAGCCATGACCGCACCCACTCCCCCGATCCCCGTACCGCCCGCGTTCACCGAACACCTGACCAGGCTCCTCGGCCCCGCATGGCCCCGATCCCTGCCCGGCCTGGCCGCCCGCCAGTGCGACCGCTGGGAACTACGCCCCACCGGAACCCCCCTGCACGGATTCGTGGCACTCGTGGTGCCGGTGCGCCGCCCGGACGGCACCCCCGCCGTACTCAAGGTGCAGCCCGTGGACGAGGAGACCAAGGGCGAACCCCTCGCCCTGCGCACCTGGGACGGCGACGGCGCCGTACTCCTGCTGGAACACGACCCCGACACCGGGGCGATGCTGCTGGAGAGACTCGACCCCACCCGGCGACTGGACACCGTCCCCCTCGACGAGGCGTTGGAGGTGATCGGCTCACTCCTGGCCCGGTGGGGCACCCACCCCGGACCGCCCGGAATGCGCGACCTCGGAAGCATGGCCCTCGACATGGCCGCGAACGCGACGGCACTGCTCGCCGCGGAACGGGTGCCCGACCGGACCCGAGAGCACCTGCACCGGTGGGCGGGCCTGGCCCGCGAACTGGCGGCCGAACCCGGCGACCGGCTGCTCCACTGGGACCTGCACTACGAGAACGTGCTGGCACCAGCACCCGGAACGGACCGGGGACCGTGGCTGGCGATCGACCCCAAGCCGCTGGTGGGCGCCCAGGGCTTCGAACTCCTCCCCGCGCTGCGCAACCGGTGGGAGGAGGCCCAGGCCACCGGAGACCCGCTCCGGGAGGTCCGGCGCCGCTTCGACCTGCTCACCGAGACGGCGGGACTGGACCGGGACCGCGCCCGCGCCTGGACCCTGGTGCGGGTCCTGGAGAACACCCTCTGGGAGATCGGGGACAGAGAGGTCCCGGCCGCCGGGGCCACCGGCGCCGTCGCGCTGGCCCTGGAGACCTGACCGTGCCGGGGCCCACGCGAGGACACGTCGACCGCCCCGGCCGCCCCTCGTCGGTTCCTCAGTGTCTCCTCAGCTGGCCGGGCCGGGGGCGACGCCCACCAGGTCCTCCTCACCCCTCGGGGCGGTGCGTCGCTCGGGCACGCCCGCACCACCCCGGCGGTGCTCGGTGGGTGTGGTGCCGCGCAGCCGCTTGAAGGCGGCGCTCAGGGCGAAGGCGTTGGAGTAGCCGACCCTGCGCGCGATCGCGTCCACGGTGGTGTCGGACTCCCGCAGCAGGTCGGCGGCCCGGCCCACCCGCCAGTCGGCCAGGTAGGTCATGGGCGGGGCTCCCACCAGCGCGCGGAAGTCGCGGGCCAGGGTGGCGCGGGAGACCCCGCAGCGTTCGGCCAGCAGGGCCACGGTCCAGGGGTCGGCTGGACGGTTGTGCATCAGGCGGAGCGCCTGACCGACCACCGGGTCGTCCAGCGCGGTGTACCAGGCGGGCGGTCGGGCCCCGGGACGGTCGAACCAGGCGCGCAGCACGGTGATCAGGGCCAGGTCCAGGAGACGGTCCAGGACCAGTTGCTGCCCCGGGGAGGGGCAGTCGATCTCGGCGGTGATCAGGTCGCGGAGCCAGTCCTGGCACTCGTCGCCCGGGACGACCAGGACCGGCGGCAGAGCCGAGACCAGGCGCTGGCTGAGGTCTCCGGAGACCTCGTAGTAGCCGCTGAGCAGGAGGTCCGGGGAGTCCGTGGACTCCCCGTAGGTGCGCAGACCCTGGCTGGCCTCCTCGGTCAGCACGTCGCCGTCCGGACCCAGGCACGTGTACCGGTCCAGGACCGTGCAGGTGACGGGGGCGTCGGCGGGATGGGCCACGGTGTGCGGTCCGGGGGCGCGCAGGATGGCGGTGTCCCCGGCCCCCAGGGCGAGCGGTTCACCGTGCTCGGGGACGATCCAGGCCGACCCACGCACCATGGTGACCAGGGTCAGCGGTGAGTCGTGGGCGAACCGCACCGCCCACGGCGGGTTCATGACCGACCTGCTGAAGAGCGCCCCTCGGGCGCGGACCCCGTCCAGGAGGTCCGAAAGTGCGTCCATGCCGACAAGCGTAGACGATGGGATATCTGATTGAGCTTCTGGACCATGGATCGTCTCAGCCTGGTGGGGTTGACTCGGGGCATGACAGAGAACACGAACACCACGACGACACGACCGGTCCTGGTGACCGGCGCCACGGGAATGACCGGCAGGCGCGTCCTGTCCCAGCTACGGGAGAGGGGTGTGGAGACGCGGGCCGCCTCCCGGTCCTCCGCGTGGGCCTTCGACTGGAGCGACCCGACCACCTGGGACCGGGTGCTTCGGAGCGCGGGCGCGGTCTACCTGGTACAGAACGACCTGGACCCCCGCACCCCGGAGTTCGTGCAACGGGCGGTGGCTCTCGGGGTGGACCGGATCGTCCAACTGTCGGCCAGGGGCGTGGACGGACCCGCCTACTTCGAGGGTGGAGGAGAGCCCCCCGCGCACCTGCTGGGAGAGCGGGCGGTGAAGGCCAGCGGGCTGGAGTGGACGATCCTGCGACCGGGGTGGTTCTCCCAGAACTTCGGCGAGGGACTGCTGGTGGACGGGGTGCGGGCGGGCGTACTGCGGCTCCCCACGGCCGACGGGGCGACCACGTGGATCGACGCCGAGGACATCGCCGCGGTCGCGGCGGCGGCCCTGACGGAACCGGGTCACCAGGGGCGCACCTACGAGTTGGGCGGCCCCCGGGCACTGACCATGGCGGAGGCCGCCGCCGAGATCTCCCGAGCCCTGGGCCGCACCCTCCGTTACGAGCCGATCTCGGAGGAGGAGTACGCGAAGGGCCTCGTGGCGGAGGGCTGGTCCGAGGCGGCCGCCGGAGAGATGGTCGTGGCGCTCTCGGCCATCCGGCGCGACCTGGAGGCCAAGGTGTCCACCGGCGTCCAGGAGGCGCTGGGACGGGAACCCCGCGACTTCTCCGACTACGTCGCCAGGACCTTCCACGCGGGGTGGGGACGGTCGTGACCGCGCCGGTGCTCGACGCGAGCGGATGACCGGTTCCCGGGTGGCGCGGCGCCTGCGGGAGGAGGGCGAGCACCTTTACGTCGTAGATTCATACGGCCGTGCCCCGTACGGCCCCCGCCGTACGGGGCTTCCGCACCACTCCCACTCGGGGTGGCTCTCCCGAGCAGGGACTTCCCGCCCCGCGTGTGCACCCCCTCCGCAGTACAGTGTGGGCCCTGCCCCACCGGGTGCACCGATCCGCCGACCACGGCCCGGGGCACCGCCACACCCAGTGCACGGTCTTCCCGACCCGCCGGGAGCCGGGCCCCGGCGGGTCGGCGCGTGCGGGTGTGCGAGTCCACCGAGGACGCGATGCACCGGTCCCACCCGAAGCTGCGCCTCGACCTGGCCGACAGCGCGTACCTGTACTGCTGCCACTGTGCCCACCCGGCTCACTACGTCGGCCTGCGGGTGGATTCGTCAGGTGTCCCGCGAGAGGTACTTCTCGAAGAACGGGACGGCGCTCTCCAAGGCCTGGCGTACCGGCTCTGGCTGGTCGTACAACTCGTAGTGCGTGACCCCCGGCAACACCAGGAGTTCCTTGTCCGCCGAGGCGGCGCGCCCGTGGATCTCCAGGCCGTCCCGGTAGGCGCCGAACCCACCGGGCCTGTCGCCGGTGACGACCAGCAACGGCTGGGTCATGAAGGTCTCCGCGTTGAGAAAGGCGTCCCATCCGATGGCCGCGGCCCGGTGGGAGAACAGCGCGCTCGTGGCCCCTCCCCTGGTCCGCCCCCGAGGAGTCTTGTAGTAGTCGGTCGCCTCCAGCACGTCGCGGTCGGTGACGCCGCTCCGCTCGGCCTCCTCGACGGAGTTCGGAAGGAGGTCGTCCGTGCGTGTGGCTCCACCGCGGGCTTCGAGCGTCCGCTGCTCCGCCATGGCCTCCAGAGCGTCGAGTGGCCGGTACCCGGCGAACCCCTCGCGGCTGAGTCTGCCGAAGTTCACCCCGGTGATGCTGACCACCGCCTTGATGCGCTTCTCGGTCATGGCGGCGTTGATCGAGTAGGCGCCACCACCGCAGACGCCGAGCACGCCGATGCGCTCGGCGTCCACGTAGTGCAGCGTCACCAGGTGGTCGATGACACGGCGGACGTCCTCCACTCGCTGGGTCGGGTCCTCGATGTACCGAGGTGTCCCTCCGCTCTTGCCCTGGAAGCTGGCGTCGAAGGCGATGACCACGAAACCGGCGTCGGCCAGGGCCCTGCCGTAGACGTTGCCCGCGGTCTGCTCCTTGCAGCTGCCGATCGGGTGCACGGCGATCACGGCGGGGTACTTCCCCGTGCTGTCGAAGTCGTCCGGCAGCAGGAGATCGGCGGCGATGTCCCAGAACATGTCCGCGTTGCGGACCGTGGTGGATTCGGTACGCATGGTGGTGAATCCCTCCTCTGTTCGGGCGGTGGTCGGGTCGGTCGACCGGATCAGTCCTCGGGGACGACCTGGAGGGTGTTGCGCCGCACCGGCTCGGTCGACATCGTCACCGAGTACTCGCTGTCGGCGTACTTCTCCAGGAACGAGGCGTCCACGGCCCGGTTGGTCTCCTCGTCGGCGGGATCGACGGCTACGAGGCGCACGGCCTTCTCCACGCCGCCCGCCGACATACGCCCGCGGCCCGTCTCCAGCGCGGGGCCGTACCACTTGCCCCGTGTGCCGTTGTAGGAGCGGATGTAGATCCGATCGCCCACCGGCACGGACCAGATGTCCACGGTCTTGGGAGTCGTGCCGTCGGGCAGGGTCGCACCGATGGTGAAGTAGGTCTGGGCGTTGATGCGGTTCAGCTCGTCCTGGGTCCAGGCGCTCATGGTTCTCTCCTCCTTGTGGAGATCAGGGTGATGTTCGGGCCGTCCCGTACGATCGACGCGGCGGGGCCCGGATCGGTCAGAGCTTGTCGGCGAAGAACGGACCGAGTTTGCCCAACGCCTCGGCGACCTCCTTCTCACCGTCGTAGAGCTCCATGTGGTTCGCGCCCTCCACGACGTGGAACGACTTGTCCTCGCTGGCGGCCCGAGCGAACAGGTCGTCGCTCATCCACTTCGAACCGGCCCGGGAGCCGGCGATCACGAACAGCGGCTGGGTGAGGAACGCCTCGGCCTTGTGGAAGGCGTCGTAGGTGATGATCTGCGAAAGGCTGCGCGCGGTCATGAAGCCCGGAGCGTTCGGGTGCTCACAGCGGGGCGTGTGGTAGTACTCCCACGCCTGGCGCAGCTCCTCGTTCGGGGCGTCCTCCTCACGCATCGGAGCAAGCGGGAACGGGTTGTCCTTGCCCTGGGCGTCCGTGGTGCGGGCGTCGGCGCCCGTCCCGAGCACGGGCGCGGCGTCGGCGTCCTTGACGGATCCGTCCCAGCCGTTGCGGAACATCTGGCCGATGTTGACCAGGCTCACCGTGCCGACCGCCTTGATCCGCGGGTCGTTGATCGCGGCGTTCGCGCTGTATCCGGCACCGGCGCAGATACCCATCGCGCCGATCCGCGCGTTGTCGACGTAGTCCAGCGTGGTCAAGTGGTCCACCACCGCGCTGACGTCCTCGGTGCGGATGTGCGGGTTCTCCAGCTGACGGGGCTCTCCCGTGCTCTCGCCCTGGAAGGACGCGTCGTAGGCGACCGTGACGAAGCCCTGCTCGGCGAGCTTGGCCGCGTACAGGCCCGAGGCCTGTTCCTTCACACCGCCGCCCGGGTGGGACACGATGACCGCCGGGTGGGTCCTTGACGCATCGAAGTCCTCCGGGAAGTTGATGACCGCCGCCAGCGCGGTGCCGTAGCCGTTCCTCGTCTCGATGGTCGTGCTCTCGCTCATGATGGCCCTCCGGTTCCGTGCGGGCTCGAGTCCGGCGAGCCCGTCTGTGTCCGACGCCTCCATCGTGGATCGGATCCGGTGAGCGTGGAAGGTTCCAGTGGAACCCCCTCCGTGCAGGTCACGGCATGCTTCGGGGGTTCTGGCCGAACCTGGTTTCGGGCACGGAAGCCGTCTAGCGTGGAGGGCATGACTGCGAAGGACGAGAGGGTGCGGGACTTCCTGGCCACCCGCCGCGCGAAGATCACCCCCGACATGGCGGGTCTTCCCAGGGGTGGTGGCGCCCGCCGTGTCCCGGGGTTGCGCCGGGAGGAGGTCGCGATACTCTCCGGTGTTTCGGTCGACTACTACACCCGGATCGAGAAGGGTGACCTGACGGGTGTCTCCGACGACATCCTCGACACCCTCGCCCGGGCTCTGCAGATGACCGAGGACGAGACGGCGTACCTGTACGACCTCGCCCGCACGGCGCGGCGGCCCGTGCGCGCCCGCAGCCGGTCCAGGCCCGCGACGTCCGTGCCGCGGCAGGTCAGGCTGCTCATGGACTCCATGGGTGCGTTGCCGGTGATCGCGTTGGGCGGTCGTCTGGACGTTCTGGCCTCGAACGCCCTGGGGCGGGCCCTGTTCGACGTCGTCTACGACAGCCCCACGCGGAGGTCGGCGGCGTCCCCGCCCAACCTCGCGGCCTTCGTCTTCCTCGACCCGGCCGCCGACGAGTTCTACGCCGATCTCGACGAGGCGGCCGCCACCAGCGTGCGCATGCTCCGTGCCCACGCCGGAGCGATGCCGCACGACGGACAGCTGGTCCAGCTGATCGGAGAGCTGTCGACCCGGAGCGCGGACTTCCGTGTCCGTTGGGCCGCCCACGACGTCGGCGTTCACCGTACGGGGGCGAAGACCCTCCGCCACCACGAGGTGGGGGAGCTCGACCTGGGGTTCGAGCAGCTCACGCTCGACTCGGCGCCGTCGGTCACCCTGTCCGCCTACGTCGCCGAGCCCGCCTCGCCCACTGCCGAACGCCTGCAGATCCTGGCCGCCTGGGCGGCGACCGGAGCGGCGGCACAACGCTGAGCACGGGGACCGCACGCTTCTCCGGGAGGTGCCGAGCGGTGGTGTCTCGGCTCTGGTGTGTGGGGGTGCCCTGGGACGGCCCCCGCGATGCCCCCGAACAGGTACGGCGCTCCCCCGCGACCCGCTCACCCGCCCCGACGACCGCGTGGCCTCCCTCGCCCGCCCGTCCTGTCACCGGGTGTTCGGGAGAACCACCCCTATTCGGCGACGGTGATGCCCAGCGATCCCAGGATCATCCCGGCCTGCGTGGGGCTGATGGTGGCGCCCCGCAGGTAACCGGCCTGCTGGAGCTCCAGCTCCCCCAGGTCCACCCCGCGCAGGTCCGCCCCGCCGAACTTGGCGTTGACCAGGTTGGCGCCGCGCAGCCGCGACTCCACCCAGACCGTCTCCCGCAGGTCGGCCGAGGCCAGGTCCGCCTCGTCCAGGCGCAGCCCCTCCAGGGTCCGGCCGCGCAGGACCAGCCCCTTGCACCGGGCCAGCATCAGGTTGCACTGGGAGAACGAGTAGCCGATCCCCCGCAGCCCGTTGAGCCCGGCGCCGGTCATCCTGCACCCGGTGAAGACGGTGTCGGTGAGCAGAGCGCCCTGCCAGCGGGTATTGGCCAGATCCGTGCGTTCGAACCGGGTGTCCGTGCACTCGGCGTGCCCGAACGAAGCGCCCGGCGCCCCTCCCCCGGTGAGGACCGCCCCGTCCAGGACCGCGCGGTCCAGGCGGGCGCCGTCCAGGCGGCAGTCGACGAACCGCGCGTCCACCAGGTGGGCGTCGCGCAGGTCCGCCCCGCTCAGGTCACAGCGGGTCAGGACGCGCGGCGCGCCCGGGTCCTGGGACAGGGCCTCACGCAGGTCGTGCTCGGACAGGTCGGCGTCGGTGGTCTCGGGCTTGGCGAGAAGGTCAATGCTCACGCTCCGGACCCTAAACCCCACCACCGACGGTCGGGGATCAGTCGCGCAGTTTGAGCGCCAGGAACAGGTCGACCCGGTGCTCCAGGCTGCTCAGGTCACGGCCGGTGAGCTCCTCGACCCGGCCGATCCGGTAGCGCAGGGTGTTGACGTGCACGTGCATGGCGGCCGCGCAGCGCTGCCAGGAACCCGAGTGGGACAGGAACTGCTCCAGGGTGTCCACCAGCTCGGAGCGGTGGTCGCGGTCGTACTCCAGGAGCGGCCCCAGCAGGCGCTCGCGGTAGGAGGTCTGCACCTCCTCGGGCACCGAGGCCAGCAGGAGTTCGTGCGAGTCGATCTCGGCCCCCGCGATCACCCGGGAGCGGCCGCCCCGCAGCTCCGCGAGGCGACGGGCGTGCCGGGCCTCCACGGCGGCGCCGCGCAGCTCGGCCACGCCCCGCGAGGCCGAGCTGAGCCCCACCGCCAGCCGGTAGTCCAGCAGCCCGCCGTCCAGGACGCGGGCGCGGTGGACCAGTTCGGCGCGGATGGCCTCGGCCCTGGACCGGGCCTGGTCCTCGGGACCGTCCACGGGGATCACGGCGAGGGCGTCGTTGTCGCCGGTGACGACGGCCCCCGGATGGTCGGCCACGAGTTCCGCGACCACCCGGCGCGCCAGGTCCGGCACCCGCGGCTCAGGGAGCATCATGGCACTGACCACGACGTTCACCCGGTCGTCGGGCTCGGGGGCCCGCTCGTCGCCGGTACCGCGCGTCAGCGCGGTGACCTCGTCGAAGCGCTGGGCCGCGAGGAGCCGGGGCAGCCCCTCCAGATGGCGCGCGGTGGTCAGCGACCGTTCCTCGTCGCGACTCCGCGCCAGGACGCTGACGGAGACGAGTTCGGCCACCGCCTCGTGCTCCTCCTCGGTCCAGGACTCGTGGTCGCCGGTACACACGAGCAGCCAGTTGGAGAGCGGGTGCGACTCCTTGGTCCGGATGGGGACGACCGTCAGGGCGCGCCCCTGCCCTCCGGCGGAGCCCCGGGTGGTGTACGGGAAGGCCGACCAGGTCAGAGCCCGGGCCGCGAGGTCCTCGCGTTCCTCGGATGTCAGCGGTTCACCGGAGGAGGCGACGTGGCGGCCGCTGGCGGAGACCACCCAGGCGGTGATCCCGGCCTGTCGGGCGGCGGACGCGAAGGCGTCGGGGAAGTCCGCGCCCGAGGCGACCTCGGCCATCAGGCGGCGCTGGCGGTCCCGGGTCTCCGCGATCGTCGTGAACCGGCGCTGGGTGAGGGAGCGCAGCACCTCCTCGGTGACCACGCCGAAGGAGGTCTCCGGGGGGATCTCGACGAGGGGGATGTCATGGGCCGTGCAGGCGGCGACCAGGTCGTCGGGGACCTCGCCCAGGGCGGTGCCCGCCCCCACGGCCAGGGCCCCGGCACCCACCACGGAGGACACGAAGGTCTCGGAGTCCTCGGGCCGGGTCCGCCACATCATCCCGGTGAGGACGAACTCACCGCCACGCAGGTATCGGGCGGGTTCGAGCAGGTCAGTGGTGTAGGCCCACCGGATGTCGCGGTGGGCGTGCTCGGCGCCCGCCAGGAACCGCAGGTGCAGTCGCTTGACGGCGAGCAGCTCACTGATCTGCATGGACTTCCCTCTGTCGGTCGGGTGGGGCGGCGTCCCCGGGTGGGGGCTTCGTATCAGGACAGTGTGCCCCCGAACCGGGGCGTTCGACGACATCCCCGGCGGTTCCGGGGCGTGGTTCCGGCACCGCTTGTAGGAAACGCCCAACGGCGACCGTTCGTTCCGCGGACTCTTCATGTCATCGACGCCTGGTCGGGCGGCGGAACGGAGTGCTCTACTTCACACCATCGCCCACTAACGAGGGGTCGCGGAAGAATCGACGCGACCGGACCGCACTGCGCAGGACGAGGACGAGCATGGAATTCCTGAGGCCATCCACGCTGGTGGAGGCCCTAGAGGCCAGGAGCGCCCACCCCGACGGCGTCCCCATCATGGGCGGCACCGACGTGATGGTGGAGCTGAACTTCGACAAGCACCGCCCCTCGGCGCTGATCGACCTGACCCGGGTCCCCGAGCTGACCGAGTGGGGGGTGGACGGCGACCGCACGCGTCTGGGCGCCGGTGTCCCCTACACCCGGATCATCGAGCACCTGTCGGGCCGGGCGCCCGCGCTGGCCAAGGCCTCGCGGTCGGTGGCCTCCCCCCAGATCCGCAACCGGGGCACGGTCGGCGGCAACCTGGGCGGGGCCTCCCCCGCCGGGGAGGCGCACCCGCCTCTGCTGGCCACCGACGCCGAGATCGAGCTCGCCTCGGTGCGGGGCACGCGCCGGGTCCGGGCCCGCGACTTCTACCTGTCGTTCCGCACGACCGCACTGCGTCCGGACGAGCTGATCACCGCGGTCCTGCTGCCCGAGGCCGCCGGACCGCAGCAGTTCGCCAAGATCGGCACCCGCAACGCCATGGTGATCGCGGTGACCTCCTTCAGCCTGGCGCTGGACTCCGAGCGGCGGGCCGTGGGCACGGGGATCGGCTCGGCCGGACCGACGCCGCTGCGCTCGGAGGCGGCCGAGGAGTTCCTGGAGGGTGAGTTCGACTGGGAGGACGGCCGTCCCCTCTCGGAGGCCGTGGTGCGCCGCTTCGGTGAGCTCGTGGCCTCCGCCTCCCGTCCCATCGACGACCAGCGGGGCACCGCCGAGTACCGCAGGCACGCCCTCTCCGTCATGGCGCGCCGCGCGCTGAGCTGGTCCGTCACCGACTACCGGAAGGGGTCCGCGCGATGCGCGTGAATCTGAACGTCAACGGTGAGGACGTCACCGCCGACAACGTGTGGCCGGGCGAGAGCCTGCTGTACGTGCTGCGTGAGCGCCTGGGTCTGCCGGGCAGCAAGAACGCCTGCGAACAGGGCGAGTGTGGCTCGTGCACCGTCTACTTCGACGGTGTGACCGCGTGTTCGTGCATGATCGCCGCCGGGCAGGCCGAGGGGCGCGAGGTGCGCACCGTCGAGGGTCTGGCCGAGGGGACGGGCAAGGGCGGCGACCGGACCCTGGGCGTGGTCCAGGAGGCGTTCGTGGAGGCGGGCGCCGTCCAGTGCGGTTTCTGCACGCCGGGTCTGCTGGTGCAGACCGACGACCTGCTGGAGCGCACGGTGGGCGCGGGCCTGGGCGCTCCCGGGGACGCCGAGATCCGCGAGGCGCTGGCGGGCAACCTGTGCCGCTGCACCGGGTACGAGAAGATCATCGACGCCGTGCACCTCGCGGCCGGGCGTCGTGCCGAGGAAGCGGGGAGCGGCTCATGAGCCGGACCGTGGTCATCGAGGGCGCCCACGTCGTCACCGTGGACGGCGCCGAGTACGCCGACGGGCACGTGGTGTCCCGGGACGGTGTGATCACCGCCGTGGGCGCGGGGCCCGCCCCGCGTGCGGAGAGCGGGGTCGAGCGGATCGACGGGCGGGGCTGTGTGGCCACGCCGGGTCTGGTCAACACCCACAACCACCTCTATCAGTGGGCCACCCAGGGCCTGTTCGCGGACGGCACGCTCTTCGAGTGGCTGGTGGGGTCCTACGAGATCTGGCACCGCCTGGACGCCGACGTGGTCTCGGGAACCACCTCGGCCGGGCTGGCCCACCTGGCGCTCTCGGGGTGCACCACCGCCTCCGACCACCACTACATCTACCCGTCGGGGCGCGGGGACATCGTCACCGCCGAGGTCGAGGCCGCCCGCGAGGTGGGGATCCGCCTGGACCTGGCGCGCGGTTCGATGGACCGGGGGCACAGCCAGGGCGGTCTGCCGCCGGACAGCGTGGTGGAGACCCTGGAGGGCGCGCTGACCGGCACGGCCGCGGCGATCGACGCCCACCACGACCCCTCCGCCGCGTCCATGACCCGGGTCGCGGTGGCGCCGTGCTCGCCGTTCTCGGTCTCCCGCGAGCTGATGACCGGTGCCGCCGAGCTGGCCCGGGACCGGGGTGTGCGCCTGCACACCCACCTCGCGGAGACCCTCGACGAGGAGGAGCAGTGCCGGGCCGAGTTCGGGTGCACCCCGGTGGAGTACGCCGAGAAGCTCGGCTGGCTGGGTGAGGACGTCTGGTTCGCGCACGCCGTGCACCTGTCGGACGCGGCGATCGGCCGGATCGCGGCCACCGGTACCGGTGTCGCGCACTGCCCGACGTCCAACGCCCGCCTCGGCGCGGGCATCTGCCGGGTGCCGGAGCTGCTGGAGGCCGGGGCGAAGGTGGGTCTGGGCGTGGACGGTCCGGCGTCCAGCGAGCTGACGGGCCTGGCCGGTGAGATGCACCAGGCCCTGTTGATGGCACGGGCCCGGAAGGGTCCGCAGGCGCTGACCGCGCGTCAGTCCCTGGAGCTGGCCACCCTGGGCGGCGCCCGGGTGCTGGGCCGCGACGCGGAACTGGGCTCGCTGACGGTCGGCAAGCAGGCCGACGTCGCGCTGTGGCGGGTGGACGGGTTCGGCTTCGACGTGATCGCCGACCCGGTGGTGGCGCTGACCTTCGGTCCCGTCCCGCCCCTGGAGCGGCTCCTGGTCGGCGGGAACACCGTCGTCGACCGCGGCGAGC
This sequence comes from Nocardiopsis eucommiae, assembly GCF_965344335.1. NCBI lineage: Bacteria > Bacillati > Actinomycetota > Actinomycetes > Streptosporangiales > Nocardiopsidaceae > Nocardiopsis > Nocardiopsis eucommiae. The sequence continues at coordinate 88,557 of NZ_CBDRIY010000011.1, read as the reverse complement.
TGCGCACCCTGTCCGCCGAGACCGCCGCCGCGCGGGGTCGTGCGGCGCACCGATCCCTCATGCAGGAGGCGAACCGCTGATGACGGCGACGACCAAGACCGTGACCACGGACCTGTCCAGCACCACCAAGGACGGCCTGGGCGCCAGCCCGCGCCGCCCCGACGGCACGCTGAAGGTCACCGGGGAGTTCGCCTACTCCTCGGACCTGTGGATGGAGGGAATGCTGTGGGGCGCGACCCTGCGCAGCCCGCACCCGCACGCCCGCATCCTGGGCATCGACGTCACCGAGGCGCTGAAGCTTCCGGGCGTGGAGGCGGTGCTCACCCACGAGGACGTGCCCGGCGCCAAGCGCTACGGCCTGGAGTACCAGGACCAGCCGGTGCTCGCCTTCGACAAGGTGCGCTACAAGGGCGAGGCGGTGGCCGTGGTGGCCGCCGACCACCCCGAGACCGCCCGCCGCGCGATGGAACGCGTCCGGGTGGACTACGAGGTGCTGCCCCCGGTGAGCGACCCGTTGCGGGCCGCCCACGACCCCGACTACCCGCTCGTGCACGAGGAGGGCTCCCTCCCGGTCCACGAGGAGTACCGGCAGAGCGGCAACCGGGTGCGTCACCAGCCCATCCGCACCGGTGACTTCGTGGCGGCGGCGGAGTCGGAGGAGGAGCGGCGCCGGGTCCTGGAGCGCCTGCGCGCCGAGGCCGACGTGGTCGTGGAGACCGAGTACGAGGTCGGCATGCAGGACCAGGCCTTCCTCGGGCCGGAGTCGGGGATGGCGGTGCCCGCCGAGGACGGCGGCGTGGACCTGTACGTGGCCACGCAGTGGCTGCACGTGGACCAGAAGCAGATCGCCCCGGCCCTGGGCCTGCCCCAGGACAAGGTGCGGCTCACGCTGGCCGGGGTGGGCGGCGCGTTCGGCGCCCGCGAGGACCTGTCGATGCAGATCCACGCGGCAATGCTGGCGCTGCGCACCGGTCGGCCGGTGAAGTTCGTGTACAACCGCGAGGAGTCCTTCTACGGCCACGTGCACCGGCACCCGGCCCGGATGCGCTTCGAGCACGGCGCGAGGGCCGACGGCACTCTGGTGTTCGCCACCCTGGAGATCGTGGTGGACGGTGGCGCGTACGCGTCGGCCACCCCCGCGGTGGTGGGTGTGGCCTCCTCTTTGGGCATCGGCCCCTACGAGGTGCCGCACGTGATGGTGGACGCCTACGGCGTGTACACCACCAACCCGCCGTGTGGTGCCATGCGCGGCTTCGGCGCGGTGCAGGCCTGCTTCGGGTACGAGTCGCAGATGGACAAGCTCGCGGCGGAGCTGGGCATGCACCCGGTGGCGCTGCGGGTGCGGAACGCGATGGCGCAGGGGTCCCGGATCATCACGGGCCAGGAGATCGACATGCCGCTGCCCATGGCGGAGATGCTGGAGCGCGCCCGCGACCTGCCGATGCCGGTGGAGCGGGAGGCGCTGGAGGACCCCGCCGACCAGCGCACCCTGCCCGGCGGAGTCGCCGGGACCACGCGCGGCGAGGGTGTCGTGCGCGGTGTGGGGTACGGCGTGGGCCTGAAGAACCTCTGCTTCTCGGAGGGCTTCGACGACTACTCCACCGCACGGGTGCGCATGGAGATCGTGGGCGGTGAGCCGGTGGTGCTGGTGCACACGGCCGCCGCCGAGGTCGGCCAGGGGCTGGTGACGGTCAAGGGGCAGATCGCGCGGACCGAGCTGGGGGTGGAGAAGGTGGCGATCGCCCCCTCCGACACCCAGGTGGGTTCGGCCGGTTCCTCGTCGGCGTCCCGGCAGTCGTACATGACCGGCGGTGCGGTCAAGATGGCCTGCGAGGCGGTGCGCGCCTCCGTGTTCGCGCTGGCGCGGGAGCGGGGGATCATCCCGGCGGAGGTCGCCGACTCCGAGCTGTCGCTGTCCGGAGGCAAGGTCGTGGCGGAGAGCGCGGGGGCTTTGGTGTCCCTGGCCGATCTGCTGGGTGAGTCCGCGAGCGGCGGCACGGTCGTGGAGGAGACCCGCGAGCACCACCACCGGCCCACCGAGATGCTCGACCCGACCCTGGGGCAGGGGGCCTCGCACACCCAGTTCGGGATGTGCGTGCACCGTGCCGTGGTGGACGTGGACGTGGAGCTGGGCCTGGTGAAGGTGGTGGCCCTGGACGCGGTCCAGGACGTGGGCAGGGTGCTGCACCCGCAGCAGCTGGCCGGTCAGATCCAGGGCGGTTCCGCCCAGGGGCTGGGGCTGGCGCTGATGGAGGAGATCCAGGTCAAGGACAGCGAGATCCGCAACCCGTCCTTCACCGACTACCTGATCCCGACCATCCTGGACATGCCCCCGATGCGCATCGACGTGCTGGAGCACCCGGACCCGCACGCCCCGTACGGGCTGCGGGGCGCGGGTGAGCCGCCGACGCTGTCGTCGACCCCGGCGATCGTGGCCGCCGTGCGCGCCGCCACCGGGCGTCCGCTGACGCACGCGCCGGTGCGTCCGGAGGACATCGTGGGCATCGAGCTGTGACCCGTGGCCGCCGCCGGGTGCGGCGGCCACACCCGGAGGGGTGACGTCGCCCGTCGCCCCTCCCCTCAGTCGCCCGCCCCGGATCTCCGACGCCCTCGGCCCCGGGGCGGGTCGTCAGGACGGAAGCGCCCTGACTCACCCATGTTTGACTACTCCAAGTAGCAAACCCCCCACCCATGGTGATTACCACCGTGCTCATATCCCTCCAGGAGGGGACGTGACCGAATCCAACGACACCGGCTCGCGGCCAGGCCCGCGCTCCGGTACGGATCGATCCTGGCTCGACCGGTTCTTCTTCGTCTCCGAGCGGAACTCCACCTTCGGGCAGGAGGTCCGCGGCGGACTGACCACGTTCATGGCGATGGCGTACATCATCGTCCTGAACCCGATCATCCTCAGCGGTGTGGCCGACGTGAACGGGGACCACCTCTCCGCCGGACAGCTCACCACGATGACCGCCCTGGCCGCCGGGCTGGTCACCATCATGATGGGCGTCGTCGGCCGCGCCCCGATCGCCTGCGCGGCGGCCCTGGGCGTGATGGCGGTGGTCGCCTACCAGGCGGCCCCGGTGATGGCCTGGCCCGAGGTGATGGGCCTGGTCGTCTGGCAGGGTGTCGCCATCATCCTGATGGTCGTCACCGGCGTACGCACGGCGGTGATGAACGCCCTGCCGCACGACCTCAAGCTCGCCATCGGGGTCGGCATCGGCCTCTTCGTCTCCCTGATCGGCCTGACCAACGCGGGCTTCGTCAGCGCGAGCGACGGCGGCAGCCTGCTCCAGATCGGCGCCGCGGGCGGCGGCGGGCACCTCGACGGCTGGCCCATCGTGGTGTTCGTGGTCGGTCTCGTCCTGGCCAGCGTGCTGCTGGCCCGGCAGGTGCCCGGGGCGATCTTCTACGGGATCATCGGCGCGACCGTGCTCGCCGTCGTGCTGCACTCCGTGCTGCGGCTGGATCCCGGCTCCTGGGGCGGCGGCGTGCCCGCGCTGCCCTCCAGCCCGGTGTCCCCGCCCGACTTCGGCCTGCTGTTCCAGGTGGACATGTTCGGCGCGTGGACCACGGCCGGACCCACCACCGCGGGGGTCATCCTGTTCACGCTGGTCCTGGCCGGGTTCTTCGACGCCCTGGGCACGATTCTGGCGATCGGCACCAAGGCCAACATCGCGGACGCCGACGGGCAGATGCCCCGGGTCAACCAGATCCTGGTGACCGACGGCGCTGGTGCGGTGACCGGTGGCCTGACCAGCTCGTCGGCGACCCTGGTGTTCGTGGAGTCCACGGCGGGCGTGAGCGAGGGCGCCCGGACCGGGTTGGCCAGCGTGGTCACGGGGCTGCTGTTCCTGAGCGCGGTCTTCTTCGCCCCCGTGTTCGGCATGGTGCCCGCCGAGGCGGCGTCCGTGGCGATGGTGCTGGTCGGCGCCATGATGATGATGCACGTGGGGCAGATCGCGTGGACGGACATCGCGGTGGCCATCCCGGCGTTCCTGACCATCGCGATCATGCCGTTCGCCTACGACATCGCCAGCGGGATCGGCATCGGCATCATCGCGCACACCGTGATCAGGTCGGCGCAGGGACGGTTCCGTGAGGTCGGCTGGCTCATGTGGATCATGAGCGCGGTGTTCGCCTTCCACTTCGCGATGCACGCCCTGGGGCTCTGAGCGGGCGGGCCGTCCGCACACGGCCCACGCCACCCTCCCGGAACGGCCGGGCCGCCGTCGGTTGACGGCGGCCCGGCCGTTCCCGTCGCGGCTACCGGTCCTGGTGCGGCTCGGGAGCGGGGGCGGACACGGAGACGGACTCCGTCTCCTCCGAACCCCCCGGAGCCTCCGAACGGTCCGGAGCGTCCTCGGTCTCGGCGTCCTCCTCGCGGGCGGGCGGTTCCCTGCCGTCGAGGACCGCGCGCATGCGTTCCATGTCGAGCTGCCCCTCCCACCTGGCGATGACGAAGGTGGCGACGCAGTTGCCGAGCAGGTTGATGGACACCCGCATGGTGTCCATCAGGCGGTCCGCGCCCAGGAGCAGGGCCACGCCCGCGGCCGGGAAGGCGCCGAGCGCGGTGGCGGTGGCCGACAGGGCGAGGAAGGCCGATCCGGGGACACCGGCCATGCCCTTGGAGGTCAGCAGGAGGATGAGCACCATCATCAGCTGGTCCGCGATGCTCAGGTCCGCGCCGAAGGCCTGGGCGAGGAAGAGCGCGGCGATGGGCAGGTAGATCGCCGCGCCGTCGAGGTTGAAGGAGTACCCCGTGGGCACCACCAGGCCGGTGGTCGCCTTGGAACAGCCCGCGTTGGTGAGCTTCTGCATGATGCGCGGCATGACCGCCTCGGAGGAGGCGGCGCCGATGGCCAGGGCGAACTCCTCCTTGGTGTAGCGCAGGAACTTCCAGAGGTTGACCCCGGCCAGGACGCGGGCGATCACCGCGAGGGCCAGGAGGAAGACGGCGGCGGCGGAGTAGCAGGCGATGATGAGCATGCCGAAGCTGCTGAGCGAGGACAGGCCGTAGGCGCCGATGACGAAGGCCATGGCACCCAGGGCGCCCAGCGGCGCGACGCGCATGATCCAGCCGATGCAGGTGAAGATGACGTCGGTGAAGCGGTCGATGAGGTCGAGGATCGGTTTGCCCCGCTCCCCCATCTTGGACAGCGCCAGGGCGACGAAGACGGCGAAGAACAGGACCTGGAGCAGCGAGTTCTCGGCGAAGGCGCCCACGACGCTCTCGGGGATCACGTCCAGGAGGAACTGGGCGAAACCGGGGATCTCGCCGCCCTGGGTCACCTCCTCCAGCGCGCCGGTGTCGAGGTCGGCGGGGTTGACCTCGAAGCCCACGCCGGGCTTGAGGAGGTTGGCCACGACCATGCCGTAGAGCAGGGCGAAGGCGGTGACGACCTGGAAGTACACCAGCGCCTTGATCCCGATCCGGCCCACGGCGCCCAGGTCTCCGACCTTGGCGATGCCGGTGACGATGACGCAGAAGATCAGCGGGGCGATGAGCATCTTGATCAGTCGGATGAAGCCGTCGCCCAGGGGGCGCAGGCTCTCTCCGAACGAGGGCCACAGGTGTCCGATCAGCACGCCCACCACGACGGCGACGATCACCTGGAAGAACAGGGACCGGTAGAAGCGGGGGCGGGGCCGGTCGGGTGCTTCGGTTTCCGTGGCTGCTGCCATGCGGGCCCTCCACAGGGGGTTCTTGAATTCGGAATCCCTATTCCTCATGGCGGAATAGAGATTCCGACAGAGTAACGGGGGTCACATTGACCACGCAAGGCACATCAGCACAAACCGGCTGGTAACAACGGTGGCGCCGCCCAGGGTCTTTGACACCGGACTTTTCACCGCCTTAAGTTGTCAATGCCAACTTCCACCCCTTCCCCGGGAAGCCGCCCATGGACACCAGCGTCAACGGCGCATCCTCCCCCGCCCCCGACGACCCCGGCCTGAGCGCCGCCGACCACCTGCGCGACCGGCTCGGCCTGACCGGCACCAAGATCGCCTGCGGCTCCGGCGTGTGCGGGGCCTGCACGATCCTGGTGGACGGCGCACCCACCGCCTCCTGCCTGCTGCCCGCCGACCACCTCTCCGGACGATCGGTCACCACCGTGGAGGGCCTGGACGGCGTCCACCCCGTCCAGCGCGCCCTCGCCGCCCACGACGGGCTCCAGTGCGGCTACTGCACGCCGGGGTTCGCCGTGGAGGCCTCCGTGTTCGTGGACGCCTGGCGCGCCGAGCACGGGAACTCCCGCCCCGACCGCGCCGCCGTCGCGGACGCGCTCGCCGGACACCTGTGCCGGTGCGGTGCCTACGAGGGGATCTTCGCCGCCGTGGCCGCGGCCTGCGCCGGAGAGTTCGACACCGAACCCGACCAGGCCCCGCCGCGCTCCGACGCCCCCGACAAGGTCACCGGGCGCGCGCGGTTCAGCGCCGACCACGCCCCGCCGGGCACCTGGGAGGGCGTGATCGTGCGCTCGGCGGTGCCGCACGCGCGGGTGCGGAAGGTGAGCGCGGCCCCCGGCCCCGACGGGGCACCGACGCCCCTGGTGGACCTGCTCGGTGAGGACCGCGTGGTGCGCTACGTCGGGCAGCCGATCGCGGCGGTGGCCGCCCCCTCCCGGTCGCTCGCCCGGGAACGCGCGGCGACCGTGCGGGTGGACCTCGACCCCCTGCCCTCGGTGACCGACCCCCGTGCCGCGTCCGCCCCCGACGCCCCCGTGCTCTACCGCACCAGGGAGGAGCGCGAGGCGGCGCCCGCCTACGGCGAGGCACCGACTCCTCCGGCCCCCTGGAACGGGAACGTGCGCGGCCCGGGGGTGCTGAGCTGGCGCGGTTCCACCGCCGTGGCCCGGCTCCGCACCGCCGCGCGCCGTCGGGACCCGCTGCTCGTGGCCGAGGAGTACACCACCGCCACCCAGGTGCACAGCCCGCTGGAGCCGCACGTGAGCGTGGCCTCGTGGGTGGACGGCGACCTGTTCCTGCACGTGTCCACGCAGGCGGTCAGCAAGACCGCGGACCGGGCGGCCCGGTACTGGGGCCTGCCCCGGGAGCGTGTGCACCTGGTGGCCGAGTACGTCGGCGGCGGGTTCGGAGCCAAGAACTCGCTCTCCCCGGACGTGGTGGCCGCCGTGGAACTGGCCCGGCTGACCGGCCATCCGGTGCGGGTGTGCCTGGACCGCTCCGAGGAGCTGACCGACGCCGGACACCGGCCCGCCACCCGGACCCGGGTGGCCCTGCTCGCCGGAGAGGACGGTTCCCTGCGTGCGCTGAGCGTGGACTCGCACGGCGACGGCGGAGTGTCGGTGGGCTCCAACACCGCCGTCCTGGCCGCGCTGATGTACGGTCGTTCCCCCCGCCGGGTCCGCGACTACGACGTGGTGACCAACCGGCCGCCGGCGGCACCCATGCGGGGCCCCGGCGGGCCTCCGATGGCGTGGGCCCTGGAACAGGCCGTGGACACCATGGCACCGCGGCTGGGTGTGGACCCGCTGACCCTGCGGCGCCGCTGGGACGGCAACCCCAAGCGCGGGGCCCTGTACGAACGCGTCGCCGAGCTCCCCCTGTGGCGGGACCGACCGCGCGGGTCACGCACCGGGAGGTTCCGTCGCGGGGTGGGTCTGGCCGCCGCCGGGTGGCCGTACCTGCTGGCCCCCGACGCCCGGGTGGAGCTGGCGGTGGAGGGCGGCGCCCTGGTGGTGCGCTCGGCCACACAGGACATCGGTACCGGCATCCGCGCCGTGCTCGGAGGCGTGGTCGCGGACCGGCTCGGAGTGGACGCGGCGGGCCTGCGGGTGGAGATCGGTCGGAGCTCGTCGGTGCACGGCACCGGCTCCTTCGGCAGCCGTACGACGACCTCCATGGGTCCGGCCGCCGCCGACGCCGCCGACCGGTTGCGCGCGGCCCTGCGTGAGCGCTCCCCCGACGTACCCGCCACCGGCCCCGTCCCCGAGCACGTGTTCAAGGAGGCGTTGGCCGCCGCCGAGGGCGTGAGCGTGATCGGAGAGCGCCGCCGGGACCGCTGGGGTCAGCTGACCCCGAACATGGGCGACCTGGCGGTCGGGCGCGGCATGAGCGGCGCTGTGCACGTGATGGAGGTGGAGGTGGACACCCGGTTCGGGCGCGTGCGCCCCACCCGCTGCTGGGCGGGGATCGCCGCCGGTCGCGTCTACGACGAGCGGCTGGCGCGCAACCAGTGTGAGGGGGCGGTGGTCCAGGGCGTGGGCTACGCACTCCACGAGGAACGGCGCGACGACCTCGGCACGGGGGTGGTGCTCTCCGACGACCTGGAGGACTACCGCATTCCCGGGATGGGCGACGTGCCCGAGACCGAGGTGTACTTCCACGAGGAGGGGTTCGAGCACGTGGCGGGTGGCGGAGTCGGCCTGGGCGAGGTCTCGGTGGTGGGGGTGGCGGCGGCCCTGGGCAACGCCGTGTACGACGCCACCGGCTGGCGCCCGCACGACCTGCCGCTGCGCCCGGACCGACTGATCGGAGGACTGCGTTGACCACCCAGCGAGGAACCGTCCCGACCGTCACCCGCTCCACGAGCGTGGCCGGAGCAGCCAGGGAGCTCGTCGAGGGCGCGCTTCCCCGCGCCGGAGGCACTGGCCTCGTCACCTGTGTGGAGGCCGGGGTGATCGCCCCCGGCCCCCTGGTGGACCTGGTCGACGTGCCCGAGCTGCGCGGTCCCCGGTGGGACGGCGACGGAGCGGTGCGGATCGGCGCCATGACCAGCGTCGCGGAGCTGGGCGCCGACCCGCTCCTGGCCGAGGCCTACCCGGGGCTGGCGGCCGCCGCGCGGGCGCTGGCCACCCCGCAGATCCGGGGGACGGCGACGGTGGGCGGCAACCTGCTCCAGCGCAACCGCTGCCCCTACCTCCGCAACCCGGCCTTCGAGTGCTTCCAGACCGGCGGGGACTCGTGCCCGGCCCGCGACGGCGACCACCTGCGCGCCGTGGTGGTGGACCTCGGCCCGTGCGTGGCCCCGCACCCGTCGTCGCTGGCGGTGGCACTGCTGGCGTACGACGCGTCCGTGGTCGTGGTGGAGCGGGGGTCGGGGGCGGAGGTCGAGCGGGACCTGGCCGAGCTGTACGACGGCACCGATCCGACCCGGGACCACGTGCTCGCCCCCGGCGACCTCCTGGTCGCGGTGGCCCTGCCAGCCCCGGTGTCAGGCGGGCGCGCGGCCCACCTGCGCGTGGCGGGACGCTCGCGGGCGGAGTGGCCGCTGGTCGAGGCGGTGGTCCGGCTGGAGTGCGCCGAGGAGGGGCGGGGTCCCGTGACCCGCGCCTCGGTGGCGGTGGGCGGGGTGGCCCGCACCCCGCTGCGGCTGCCAGGGGTGGAGCGCGCCCTGGTCGGTTCGGTACCCGGCCGGGCCCCGGGTGAGGAGGTGGACCGGGCCTTGGAGGCGATCGTGGAGCTCTGTTCCCCGTTGCCCGCCACCGGCTACAAGGTCGACCTGCTCCAGGCGACCGTGCGGGACGTCGTCGAGCGCGCCCTGGACGCACCGGCCGGGTGACACGGGCGCGGAGCGCGTGACCGCGTGTGTGGGTCCGGGTGGACGCCGTGGCGTGGTGCCCACCCGGGCTCCGGGTCAGTCGGAGTGGTCCCCGGCTGCGAGGATCAGGTCGTCCATGCGCGCGAGGGCGGTGTCCAGCGCGCCGATCCGTTCGACGATGCGGCCGCGTTCGCGCACGAGCATGGCCCGCTGCTCGGCGTTGGTGGCCCCGGTCTCGACGCACGGAAGGAGCTCGGCGATCCGGCGGCTGGACAGACCCGCCGCGTAGAACTGCTGGAACAGGCGGACCCGGTCGACGGCCCCCTCGTCGAAATCGCGCTGGCCGCCCGGACCGCGCTCGGAGCTGAGAATGCCCTGCTCCTCGTAGTAGCGGAGCGCCCGCACGCTCACACCGGAACGCCGGGCCACCTCACCGATGCGCACGGATTCCTCCTCGGCACTTGAACCTCACGTTGACGTCAGGTCCTAGTGTCCCCGACATGGACACTTCGTCAACCCACACCCAGCACTTCGCCGTCGAGGGTTCCGTCGCCCTCGTCACCGGGGCCAACCGCGGTCTCGGCCGGCTCTTCGCCCAGCAGCTCCTGGAACGCGGTGCGGAGCGCGTGTACGCCGCCGCCCGACGACCCGGGGAGATCGATCTCCCCGGAGTCGTCCCCCTGGAGCTCGACATCACGGACGACGCGTCGGTGGCGAGGGCCCGCGCCAGGGCCGGGGACGTCACCCTGCTGGTCAACAACGCGGGTATCAGCAACTGGACCGACCTGGTGACGAGCGAGCTCGCCGCGCTCCGGCAGGAGATGGACACCAACTTCTGGGGCACGCTCGCCATGGTCCGCGCCTTCGCCCCGGTGCTCGCCGCGAACGGTGGCGGGGCGATCCTGAACGTGCTCTCGGCGCAGTCCTGGTTCGCCTACCCCGGGACCAACGGCTACCACGCGGCCAAGGCCGCGCAGTGGGCCCTGACCAACGGCGTCCGGTTGGAGCTCGCGGACCAGGGCACCCTGGTGACGGGGCTGCACCTCGGCGCGGTCGACACCGGTTTCAGTGCCGCCTACGACGGCCCCAAGGGTGATCCCGCCGACTCCGTCCGCGTCGCGCTGGACGGCCTGACGCAGGGTGCCGCCGAGGTGCTCGCCGACGCGTGGAGCGCCCACGTGAAGCGGTCCCTGGCCGACGACCCGACGCGCCTGGCCGCGGAGATCAGCGGTGGAGCCGTGTGAGCCCCACCCGCGCTCCGGACACCGGGTCCCACCACGCGGAGCGACCCGACACACACCGGGGGCCCGCCGTGACGGCGGGCCCCCGGCCGCTGTTGGGTCCGTACCGGTCCGTGTCAGCCGCGCAGGAGCGCCTGGTGGGCGAGCTCGCGGCACACCACCGCGAAGTCCAGTCCGGCGGCGGCAGCCGCCATCGGGAACGTCGAGGTCTCGGTCAGGCCGGGGGCGACGTTGGTCTCCAGGAAGATGGCCTCGCCGTCGGCGTCGACGATGAGGTCGGTCCGGGAGAAGTCGCGCAGCCCCAGGGTGCGGTGAGCGGTCAGGGCCACCTCCGTGGCGGCGGCGACCACGTCCTCGTCCAGTCGGGCCGGGCAGAAGAACTCGGTGCGCCCGGCGGTGTAGCGCGCGGCGTAGTCGTAGACCCCGCCGTCGGGGACGATCTCCACCGGGGGCAGCGCCACGGGGCCGTCGCCGGTGTCGAGGACGCCGATGGCCAGCTCGGTGCCCTGGACCTGCTCCTCCACGAGCGCGGAGTCGCTGTAGGCGAAGCACGACACCAGTGCGGTCGACAGGTCGGTGACCGAGGTGACGGGGGTGGCGCCGAACGCCGAGCCGCCGCGGTCGGGCTTGACGAACAGCGGCAGGCCCAGGCGGTCGGCCAGACGGCGGAGCAGGGCCGGGGCGCCCAGGTCGTGGAAGGCCGACTTGGGCAGGGTGGCGCCGCGCGGCACCCGCACGCCCTTCTCGGCGAGCAGGGCCTTGGCGGCGGGCTTGGTGTAGGCCAGGCGGCAGGCGTCGGGCCGGGCGCCCACGTAGGGCACGCCGACCAGTTCCAGGACCTCGCGGATCGCGCCGTCCTCACCCGCCGCCCCGTGCAGGACGGGGAAGACCACCTGGGGCGGATCGGCGGCGAGCCGGTCCAGCAGCCCGGCGTCGACGTCGGCGACCTGGACCTCGACGTCGAGTCGGCGCAGCGCCTCCGCGACGCTGCGGCCGGAGTGGACGCTCACCTCGTGTTCGGGGGACAGCCCTCCGGCGAGGACGAGGACCCGGTCAAGGTCGGCCACGGCGCGGACCTCCTTCTGTGCTGCGGTCATGGTGCTGTGCCCTTACGGGAGGATGTCAGGGCAGGTCAGGGGTGGGTGCCTGGCTGCCTTCGGTGGGCGTGGGGATCGCGGGTCCGAAGGTGTCGCGCAGGTCGATCTCACCCTCGATCGCGGCCACGAGGCGGCGGACGCCCTCGCGGATCTGTTCGGGGGTGGGGTAGCAGAAGCTCAGCCGCATGCTGTCCCGGCCGCGCTCGTCGGCGTAGAAGCCGGTGCCCGGCACGTAGGCCACGCGCTCGTTGAGCGCGCGCGGCAGCATGGCCTTGGCGTCGATGCCCTCGGGCAGGGTGGCCCACACGAAGAACCCGCCCTCGGGGCGGGTCCACGTGCATCCGGCCGGCATCATCGCGTCCAGGGAGCCGAGCATCGCGTCGCGACGCTCGCCGTACATGGAGTTGAACGCCTTGATCTGTTCCTTCCAGGGGAAGGTGTTCAGGTAGCGCCGCACCACGAGCTGGTTGAACGTGGAGTGGCTGAGCATCGCGGACTCGGCGGCCAGGACCAGTTTGGCGCGCACGGCGGCCGGTGCCAGGGCCCAGCCGATGCGCAGGCCCGGGGAGAGGGTCTTGGAGAGGGAACCGAGGTAGATGACGTTGCCGCTGCCCTGGGAGTACAGGGTGGGTTCGGGTTCGCCGTCGTAGCGGAGCAGGCCGTAGGGGTTGTCCTCGACCACGAGCACGTCGTGGCGCTCGCAGGCCTCCATGACCCGGGCGCGGCGCTCGGCGCTCATGGTGATCCCGGCGGGGTTCTGGAAGTTGGGGATCGTGTAGAAGAACTTGACCGGCCGCCCGTCGAGCTCGGCACGGACCAGGGCCTCCTCCAGCTCCTCGGGCACCACGCCCTCGTCGTCCATGCCCACGTGGCGGATGTCGGCCTGGAAGGCGGCGAAGGTGTTGATCGCGGTGACGTAGGTGGGGGCCTCGGTGAGGACGACGTCGCCGGGGTCGACGAAGACCCGGGTGACCAGGTCGAGGGCCTGCTGGGAGCCGACGGTGACGATGAGGTCGTCGGGGCTGGCCCGTACGCCCTCCAGGGTCATGTACTCGCAGATCTGCTCGCGCAGGACGGGGTCGCCCTGGGCGGAGCCGTACTGGAGCGCAGTGGCGCCCTCCTCGGAGACGACGTCCTTGACGAGGTCACCGAGCTGTTCGAGGGGCAGGGCGGCCACGTTGGGCATGCCGCCCGCCAGGGAGACGATCTCCGGCCGCGAGGCGACCGCGAAGAGTGCCCGGACCTCCGATGCGACCATGCCCTGTGCTCGGAGTGCGTAACGGCCGACGTGCGGGTCGATACGGGAACCCTGTTGGCTGGGCTGCTGCTCTCGGTGGTCAGCGGACACGATCCACCTCCGAAGGAAGGACGGTCTGTGGGCGGCCGTCGGCGCGGGACGATCCGGGGATCGTCGTTGATCCCCTGGTTCGACGCCGGTCACGGCCCGTTGGTTCACCGTGGGCCTCCTGTGGCGTCGAAGCCACGGGGAACCCGGCGGTGCGGAGTTCGGCTGGAGTGCACCGTGGTGGAACACGGTTCGGGAAATGTCCCGAGTCTAGCCCAGCGGCGGTGTCTGCGGGTTCGCGCCCCGTGTGGCCTCCCCTTTCCCTCCGTCGGTCCCGCCGGGCGGTCGCGTCGTCTCACCGGGCACGGTACCCACACGCGTGTCCCGACTCACACCGGCATGGCTCGAACATGACGCACTTTTCACCCTTTTCACCTGAGTCGGACATAGGGCACGAACTCCACATCAGAGACATTGGTTCCGTGGGCCAGCGCGCCGCACACGCGGCGCCACCGACCCCGGGGGGAAGTCATGGGAGTCCGCTCGACCACCGTCACCGCGTCACTGGCGCTGCTGCTGTGCGCGCCGCTCACCTCGTGCACCGCCGACGAGGCACCGGAGCAGAACGCCGACGCCGCGCTGCTGGAGCTGGAACGAGCCGCGGACGCCCTGACCGTGTCGGTCCTGCGCCCCGGGGCCGAGCGCGCCTTCGCCCGCAAGGGCCACCCCGTGGCCGCACCGCTCGCCTGCGCCGCCGTGCCCGAGGGCGGACCCGGCGAGGACCCGGCCGAGGACGCCGTCACCGCGGGTGGCGACCAGGAGGAGGCCGGAGCCCGGGAGCAGGAGGGAGCGGGGGGCGAGCAGACGCGCGGGGGACGACTGGAGGTCCTGTGCACCGGACAGAGCCGGGACGGTGAGCAGGTCCGGTTCGAGGGCCGCCTGCTGCGCGAGGCGCTGGCCGAACGCGAGGCCGGTGACGACAGCCTGCGCGGCGACTTCACCGGTCTGGTGGGTGAGGAGGAGGTCTTCACGATGGACTGCTTCCAGTGCTCGCCCTCGAACGCGGAGCCGCCCGGGAAGGACGCGGCGGCGTCCGAGTCACCCGAGGCCCCCGAACCGCGCGCGGACGCCGAGTAGCCGCCACGACCGGCTCCGACGCGTGATGGTACGGCCCGGGGATGCACACATCCCCGGGCCGTACCGTCGTGTGCGCGGTGGCCCCGGAGTCTCCCCCGACACTTCCGGGGCACCAGCCCGTCGGCGCGTCCGCTGTGAGCCCCCGTCACCCCCCTCAAGGTGCGAAGGACGCGGACGCGTCCCGCACCGGTGAACGGCCCGCCGTGCCCTCTCTTGCCCGGAGGCCGCCCACCGGTGGCGGGCCGCGCAGGAACAGTTGATCCCATTCACGCGCCGTCAGCAACGGTTGCAACAGGTTGCGACGTCATCGCCCAGAGCGATCGAACAGGTCCTCCGAGCTCACGCGCCGCCGTAGTTCGCGCACGCCCGGCGCCGACGAGCCGGGCAGCAGGTCCAGCGGCGACTCCGGGGAGAGCACCCGGACCCGCACGTCGTCGGAGAAGCGGTAGGGGCGGCTCTCGATCACCCCGCCCAGGTTGCGGCGCACCCGGGAGAGCTCGGCCCGCACGGTCACCACGTGCTGGTCGGAGCCGAACACGTCGTGGGAGAGCTGGGTCCCGGAGCGGCCGTCGCGGTGCACCGCCAACAGCAGGAGGAGTTCGGTGTGGCGCGGCGACAGGCGCTGCGACCACGCGCCGCTGTCCCCGGCCACCGACACGGTGGCGGAGCCCGGTCTGGTGAGGTCCAGGGTGACGGTGGAGGGCACGGCCCGGTCCTCCGGCCCCGGGCGGATCAGCCACCCGCCGGGCAGCGGTTCCAGGGCGCACTCCCCCAGCGCGGGGAGCCAGACGTTCCCGCTCTCGCAGTTCTTGGGCAGGAGTACCCTCCGGACCGGCTCCATGTGGACGGCGGCCGCGGTCCATCCGGCGTCGTCCACGACCAGCGCGGGCCGGGAGAGCCCGGCCAGCAGCGGCGCGGCCACGGAACGCAACCGCTCCAGGTGGGCGTGGTGCAGGCCCTGGAGGTGGGCCTCGGCCAGCTGGGCGACCGCGTTCACCAGGGCGAGGGTGGTGGGGTGGACGGTGGAGACGGGGCCGGTGACGTCGATGGCGCCGAGCAGGCGCCCGTCCCGGGGATCGTGCACGGGGGCGCAGGCGCAGGTGAGGGCGTGCAGACTGCGCACGTAGTGCTCGGCGGAGTAGACCTGGAGCGGACGCCCCACCACGAGAGCCGTGCCGATGGCGTTGGTGCCGACGCTGCCCTCGTTCCAGTAGGCGCCCTCCACCAGCCCGACCCGGTCCCCGACCGCGCGCATCCGGCGCGACCCCTCCCGCCACAGCACCTGCCCGGAGGCGTCCGTCACCAGCATGATGTGTTCGGCCTCGTCGGCCACCGACACCAGGGAGCGGCGGATCAACGGGAGCACCTCGGAGATCGGTGAGGCGTCCCGGTAGCGCTGGAGTTCGTCCAACCGGGCCATCCTGGGCGGCGGCGCGCTGTCCGGGTCGATGCCGAACTGGCGCATACGCCCCCAGGAGTCCTCGATCACCGGGCGCAGGGGCGCGGGTTGCGGCCTTCCGGTGAGCAGCGCGTCGTGGACACGGCGGAGCAGGACGGCGTGCTCGCGGGCGTTGGCCCCCGAGGGCAGCGCGGTGTCCAACGGGGGGAAGCGTACTCCCCGTTCACGGCCCGGGGGCTGGCCCCGCCCACTCACAGCGGACTCCGGCGGAGCGCGGTGGCGCCACGGAGGCGGTCCCCGGCGACACGGTGCCACCAGTCGGGTGGGGCCTCGTGTCCGACCACCCCGCGCCCGCCCACCAACCGGAACCCACTCAGCTGGTCACGAGCGATCATGTGGGCCCCCAGGTCCTCAGGTTCGTCAAGGAGATCCCCAGTTTCCTGGTTCCGGTCGGGCGGGGCCAACGGAACCGGGAGAAGCGTTCTATTCGGAGGGCCTTTCGGTCAGCACCTTCCGATTCCTGCGGCGATCGGCTGTGCCCGAGTCTCGCTGTTCACCCTGGTTCCCCCGCGGGAGGACGCCGCACCACCAGGGTCCTGGGGACCCTCGGCCCGGGCGCGGCCGTGGCCGGAAGCGGCCACCCAGGCCACGGGGCGGGGTTCGTCTGCTATCGGCGCGCCCCGTCGGGCTCGGCGGACTCGGAACCGGTGTGGCGGGTGAGCGCGAACCACAGGCGCATGCGCTGTTCGGCGTCGGCCAGGTCCACGCCCAGGTCGCGTTCGATCCGGCCGATCCGGTAGCGGACGGTGTTGCGGTGCACGCCCAGGTCGGCGGCGGCGCGGTCCCAGTTGCCGTGGCGGGCCAACCAGGCGCGCAGGGTCTCCCTCAGGCTGCGGGCGGCCCCGGTGTCCCGGGCCAGCGGTCCCAGGAGCGCGCGGCTGAGGTCGTCGGCCCCGGCGGGGTCGAGGAGGGTGTCGAAGGGGTCGGTGCCGTCCGCCCAGAGCAGCGCGGCCCCCGACGCTCGTGCGCGCACGAGCAGTGCGGCCGCCTGGCGGTCGGCTCGGGGCAGCTCGCTCGGGGGTACGGGCGGGCTGAGGGCCACGGTCCACCCGTGGGACCCGAGCAGGTGCAGGTGCGCCCTGTGGGCCTCGTTCCCCCGGTCCGCGAGCACCGCGCGCACGGTGTCCTCGGAGGCCGGGCCGTCGTCGGACGACCTTCGTACCCGGTCGACCAGGTGCGTGCCCAGCGGCGGGTCGGGTTCCCCGGCACGGCCTCGCGCGCCCGGAGGCCGGGCGCGCAGCACGCGGTGGAGTCCGGTCGTGTCCGGCCGTCCGCCGAGCGCGGTGAGCTCGGTGAGCAGGGGCCGTGCCGCCTCGTCCAGCTCGCCGTCCAGGAGGAGGCCGGTGAGCAGCCCGCCAAGGAGCGTGGCGGAGTCGTCGACCGTGCGGGAGAGCAGGTCGATCAGTGCGGTGGCGGTGCGCAGGACGGCGCGGTCGGTGATGCCCAGGGGCTCGGGACGGCCCACCAGGACCACGCCGTACTCCTCCGGCGGGGAACCGACGGTGTGGAGGAACACCTCGTCGTCGCCGCTGGGGGCCTTGGCCCCGCGCGGTCCCGACGGCGCGGTGAGCCGGGCCAGCAGCGGGCGCAGGGCGGGGTCGACGGCGCGGGGCGCGCCGGGAGTGCGGTGGGCGGGCGCGGCCGGATCGGAGGGTTCCAGGGCCGCCCAGCCGCCGAGGGCGTCGGCCAGCACTGCGAGGACGCGCTCCACGGGAGAGGCCGCGGTGACCGCGCGGGCCAGCGCCTGGTGGGCCTCACCGAGTCGGCGTACGTCGCGCAGGTGGCGTTCGGCCAGTTCCTCCCCGACCGCGCGGCTGACCGCCGCGAAGGGGGTGGATCCGGGGACCTCCAACAGCGGCAGTCCCTGGGCACGGCACTCCTCGACCAGGAGCTCGGGCACGGTCGTGTGGATCGGGGCGACTCCGAAGCCGACGGCCCCGACCCCGGCGCGCACCAGGGAGCCCACGTACGCGTGCGCCCCCTCCGGGGTGCCGGGCAGGTTGACCCCGGCGGTGAGCAGGAGCTCCCCGCCGCGCAGGTAGGCCGCGGGTTCGACCATCTCGCTGGCCACCGCCCAGGTGATGGCCGGGTCACCCGCCGCGACCACGGTCTCCAGGGCGAGGTCGCGGCGGCCCGTGACCACGCTCAGGGGCACGTGGTGGCTGTCCACGGCGTCCGTCACTCCGCTCATCTGTTCCCCTCCCGCCGCACCGGGTTCCTTGGATGATCCATCCAAGGAACGGATCCGACTCGTACGGTTCGGCTACTGGAGCGGAGCCTAGTCGCTCCCTACGCTGGCCGTGACCGAGCCCACGACAGGAACGGACCAGATGAACAGCCCGATCGGACCCACCGACTCCAGCCTCGTCCCCCGCTTCGCGGGCCCGGCGACCTTCGCCCGGCTGCCCCGTCTCGACCAGGTCGACCACGCCGACGTGGCCGTCGTGGGGGTCCCCTTCGACACCGGTGTGTCGTACCGGCCCGGCGCTCGCTTCGGGCCGTCCGCGATCCGCGAGGCCAGCCGCCTGCTGCGTCCGTACAACCCGGGCCTGGACGTGGCCCCCTTCGAGCGCCTCCAGGTGGTGGACGGCGGGGACATCGCCGTGAACCCGTTCTCCATCGGAGACGCGGTGGAGACCCTGGACCAGGGCGCCTCCGCGTTCGTCGACGCCGGGACCCGGCTGGTCACGCTGGGCGGCGACCACACCATCGCGCTGCCGCTGCTGCGTTCGCTGTACCGGAAGCACGGTCCGATCGCCCTGCTGCACTTCGACGCCCACCTGGACACCTGGGACACCTACTTCGGTGAGCCCTACACCCACGGCACCCCGTTCCGCCGTGCCGTGGAGGAGGGCGTCCTCGACACGGAGGCGATCGCGCACGTGGGCACGCGGGGGCCGCTGTACGGCAAGCGCGACCTGGAGGAGGACCGCCGGTTCGGGTTCGGGATCGTCACCGCGGCCGACGTCATGCGCAAGGGCGTGGACGAGGTCTCCGACGCCCTGCGCCAGCGGATCGGGAACCGCCCGCTGTACGTGTCCGTGGACATCGACGTCCTGGACCCCGCGCACGCCCCCGGCACCGGGACCCCCGAGGCCGGCGGTCTGACCAGCCGTGAGCTCCTGGAGATCCTGCGCGGGCTGGCCGACCTGAACCTGGTCGGCGCCGACGTGGTCGAGGTGGCCCCGGCCTACGACCACGCCCAGATCACCTCGACGGCCGCCTCGCACGTGGCCTACGACCTGGTCGGCCTGCTGGCCCTGAACCACCAGCGCAGGTCCGAGAGCTAGGACGGGCCCGGCCGTCGCCGCCCGGCGGCGGTGGCCTCCCCGTTCAGGAGCTGGCGGGGCGGCGTGCGCTCAGGTGCGACCAGGTGAGCGCGGTGACGTGCCCGGCCATGGTGTCGGGCGTCTCGTCGGGGTGGTCCAGCAGCCAGTCGGCGAAGGCGTCGGCCGTGCTCACCGCGACGCGGGCGAGCAGCTGGGCGTCGCGGGGTTCGAGCGTGCCGTAGTCGCTCTGGGTGCAGGAGGTGATGAGCTCGGCCACCTCGGCGGTGACGCGGTCGCGCATCCGGGCGGTCTCACCCGCGAAGGGCTCTCCCTGGACGGCCGCGCGTCGGTAGAGGACCGTCCAGCTCTCACGGTGGTCCACGACGAAGGTGAAGAAGGCCTGGATCCCCCGGCGCAGCGGATCCTCGTCCCTGGGCGCGTGGGGGTCGTGGACGGCGGACCGGACCGCCTCGACCAACCGCTCCATCTCCCGGCGTACGCAGGCGACGAAGATGCGTTCCTTGGAGCCCAGGTGGTGGTACACCGTCGGTTTGGAGGTCCCGGCGGCCGCCGCGATCTCGTCCACGCTGACCGTGCGGTAGTCACCGCGTGAGAACACGGAGACGGCGGCGTCGATCAGCTGCTGTTCCCGGACACCGCGCGGAAGTCTGCGTTGTTTGGTCGTCACGTGAACCGAGCCTAAGGGGGTCGGTGGTCACGACCGTGGGTCGTTGGTCCGGGGTCGCCCGGCCCGCCCTCGGCAGGGAGGTACGACGTGGTCGTGACCTGTGCGGCACCCGCACGGCCCCGGGCCCGCCGGGGCGGGCACGTGGCGCATCCCACAGCGGTGCGGCCGGGGGCGGGCGCCGCGCGGGAGCGGTGCGCCCGCCCGGTGCCTGTCCCCGGGCGAGGTCAGGGCGTGGGCGCGTCCCTCAGTTCGAGGGTGCAGCACTTGGCCCCTCCCCCGGCCTTGCGCAGCTCGTCGAGCTCCACCGGGTGGACCGTGAGGCCCTCCGCCCGCAGGCGGTCCGCGAGCCCGACGGCCTCGGCGGCGATGACGACGTCACGGCCGTCGCAGACGGCGTTGAGCCCGAGGACCGAGGCGTCCTCCTCCGTGGCGATGAGGGCGTTCGGGAAGAGCGAGCGCAGCACTCGGAGACTGCCCTCGGAGAAGGCGCCGGGGTAGTAGGCGATCCGGTCGCCCGACAGGGCGAACAGCGCGGTGTCCAGGTGGTAGAAGCGCGGGTCGACCAGCTGCAGCGTGACGACCGGGCGGCCCAGCAGGCGCTCGGCCTCCTGGTGCGCGGCGGCCTCGGTGCGGAACCCGGTGGCGGCGAGGATGACGTCGTCGAGGGTGATGAAGTCGCCCTCGCCCTCGTTCACGTGCTTGGGCTCCAGGGTCTCGGTGTAACCCTCCTGGCGGAACCAGTCCAGGTAGGCCGGTCCCTCGGGGGTGCGCTCGGCGCTGGCGAACCGGGCGCCGTAGACGCGTCCGTTCACGACCAGGGCGCCGTTGGCGGCGAAGACCATGTCGGGCAGACCCTCGATCGGCGCGATCTCGCTGACCCGGTGGCCGAGGGAGCGGTAGAGGTCCCGCAGGCCCTCCCACTGGCGGATGGCGCGGGGGCGGTCCACCCCGGCGGCCGGATCCATCCAGGGGTTGATCGCGTACTCCACCGCGAAGTAGGTGGGGCGGCACATCAGGTAGTGCCGTCGTGGGAGCGCGGCCACGGGGCCGTCGGGTCGAGCCATGGAACCTCCCCGTCGAGGCGTACCGGAGGTGGGGTGGCGCGCGCTGCTCCGAGCCCCGACCACACCGTGCTCTCCGGCTGACAGAAGGGAGATACCCGCCCCGAAGCCCCGCCAACACAGGCTTTCCACAAAGCGGGCGGGCCCTTCTCCCGAGGGGCGACACGGCCCTCGGTGAGCACACCCGCGCAGGAGACCGACCGGCCGGTATTGCTAGGGTCACGGGACTTCCGCGATTGGAGAGCTCACCATGAGTACGACCGTCAGGGCCGCCGTCTTCCTCGCCACCGACGCCTCCCCCGAGATCCGCGACGTCGTCCTGCCCGACCCGGGCCCCGGCCAGGCGCGGGTCCGGATGGTCGCGGCGGGCGTGTGCCACTCCGACCTCTCGCTGTCCGACGGAACGCTGCCGCAGACCTGGCCCGCCGTGCTCGGCCACGAGGGCGCGGGCACCGTCGAGGCGGTCGGCCCCGGGGTGACCGGGGTCGTGCCGGGCCAGCAGGTGATCCTGAACTGGGCACCGGCCTGCCGGGTCTGCTGGTTCTGCGAGCAGGGCGAACCCCACCTGTGCGAGCGCGCCCTGGACGGGACGCTCTCCCCCTACGCCGCGCTCACCGACGGCACACCCGTCTACCCCGGACTCAACACGGGGGCCTTCGCCGAGGCCACGGTGGTGCCGGTCAGCGCCCTGGTGCCGCTGCCGGAGGGCGTGGACCCGGCGGTCGCCGCGGTGCTGGGCTGCGCCGTGCTCACCGGCTGGGGCGCGGTGAACAACGCCGCGAAGGTGCGGCCGGGCCAGTCCGCGCTGGTCCTGGGCATGGGCGGCGTGGGCCTGTCACTCCTCCAGGCGGCCCGGATCGCCGGGGCGGACCCCCTGATCGCGGTGGACGTCTCCCCGGAGAAGGAGGAGTTGGCCCGCTCGCTGGGCGCCACCGACTACCTGGTCTCCGGCTCGGACACCCACCGCGCCGTCCGGGCGCTCACCTCCGGGCGCGGGGTCGACCACGCCTTCGAGGTGGTGGGCCGGTCCGAGGTGGTGCGCACCGCGTGGAACTCGACCCGCCGGGGCGGGACCGTGACGGTGGTGGGTGTGGGTTCCCACCAGGACGAGGTGGCCTTCAGCGCCCTGGAGCTGTTCCACCAGGCGCGCACGCTCCAGGGCTGCGTGTACGGGTCCTCCGACCCGGCCCGGGACATCCCGCTGCTCGCGGAGCCGGTGCGCTCCGGTGACCTGCGTCTGGCCGCCATGGTCACCGACGAGATCCCGCTGGAGGGCGTCCCCGAGGCCTTCGAGCGCATGCGCCGGGGGCGGGGCGGGCGGTCCCTGATCCGCTTCGGCTCCTGACCGGGGGGACTCCGGCCCCGGAGGGGGCGGGTGCCCTCGGGGTCAGCGGCCGGGCGCTCGTCCTCCGGGGCGCTCGACCGGCTTCCCGTCGGCGTCCAGCATGGTCACCCGGACCTCGGGCAGGGGGCGGGCCCGGCCGGGCACCGGTAGCCCGACCAGGGCCCGCTGGGTGGCCAGAACGACCGCCCAGTGGGCCGCCCCGACCAGCACGGGCCCCCACACGGACCCGGGCAGGACCAGTGTGTAGAGGAGCAGGCCGAGCAGGGCCAGCAGTGTCTGCGTCCAGAGCGTCTCACCGCCGCCGCCCACGTGCCGCCAGCCGAGGAGCAGGGTCAGGACCGTCACGACGAACGGCACGGAGTCGAAGGCCAGCGTCATCATCGGCAGGAGCACCGTGTAGACCACGAGGACGTCGGACAGCACCACCAGGGCGCGGCCGACCGCCAGGGCCCTGAACCCGCGCCGGTCGCCGGGGAGTCGGAGGACGCGGTACCAGTCCTCCTCGGGCAGGGGCCTCCCGGAGCGGACGCGGCGCAGCAGCGCGCCGTTCGACCGGGCCAGGGTCAGGAGGTGGGCCAGGAAACCGCCCACGAGCACCGTTCCCGCCAGGGCGAGGACCGGTTCGGGGAGGTCCCCGGGGGCCGGAGCCGACCAGCCGAGGTCCGCGACGGACACCCCGTCGGCGGTGCCCACGAAGGCCATCACCAGGAGGAGTTCGAAGAGGAGGAACCAGGCCCCGGTACGGAGGCTCTCGGCGTGATGGGTGGTGTGCGGCCCCGTGCCGCGTCGACACCGCGCGGCGGCCCGGGAACGGGCCAGCGGGGGCGAGACCACGCAGTGGGCGAGCAGCACGAGGGCCACGACGGTGGCCACCGGGCCGGGGTCGAGGGTCGGGGGCTGGAAGTACACGGGGGCACCTTCTCGGGAGGTCGCGCGGTGAACCGCGACGGTCCGAGGGAGCGAACCACGGGTGCGCGACAGCGAGATTCTGTCCGAACAATCCCCTTTTGTCACACCTGGGTTTGTCACCGCCTGACAAAGGATGTGGCGGCGGACACACACCCATCTTGTCGCACGACCCCCGCCGGTGCACAGTCGACACCATCACGCACTCCGTGCCCCCCGGGGGCACGGACGACCCCCCAAGGAGAACCGTATGAGTACCGGAGTCGACCAGGCCGACGTCGTCGTCGTGGGGGCGGGACTGGCCGGACTGGCCGCCACGGCGGAACTGGCCGACGCCGGGAAGCGGGTGATCCTGCTCGACCAGGAGCCCGAGCAGTCGCTCGGCGGACAGGCCCACTGGTCGTTCGGCGGACTGTTCTTCGTCGACTCCCCCGAACAGCGGCGCATGGGCATCCGGGACTCCAAGGAGCTGGCCCTCCAGGACTGGATGGGGACCGCCGCCTTCGACCGCCCCGAGGACGCGTGGCCCCGCAGATGGGCCGAGGCCTACGTGGACTTCGCCGCCGGGGAGAAGTACTCGTGGCTGCGCCAGCAGGGTCTCAAGGTGTTCCCGCTGGTGGGCTGGGCTGAGCGCGGCGGCTACCTCGCGGACGGGCACGGCAACTCGGTACCGCGTTTCCACATCACCTGGGGCACCGGACCGGGCGTGGTCGAGCCCTTCGAGCGCCGGGTCCGCGCCGCCGCCGAGCGCGGCCTGGTCTCCCTGCGCTTCCGTCACCGGGTGGACGAACTGGTCGTGACCGACGGAACCGTCACCGGAGTGCGCGGCGCGGTGCTGGCCCCCAGCGACGTCGCGCGGGGACGGGCCAGCAGCCGCGACTCCGTCGGCGAGTTCGAGATCGGCGCACAGGCCGTCATCGTGACCGCCGGGGGGATCGGCGCCAACCACGACCTCGTGCGCCGGAACTGGCCGGAGCGGCTGGGCACCGCGCCCCGGCACATGCTGTCGGGGGTGCCCGCCCACGTGGACGGGCGCATGCTCGGCATCACCGAGGAGGCGGGCGGCGAGATCATCAACCGGGACCGGATGTGGCACTACACGGAGGGCATCCAGAACTGGGACCCGGTCTGGGCGGGTCACGGCATCCGCATCCTGCCCGGACCGTCGTCGCTGTGGCTGGACGCGACCGGCCGACGGCTGCCCGCCCCGTACTTCCCCGGGTTCGACACGCTGGGCACGCTGGACCACATCATGCGGAGCGGCCACGAGTACACGTGGTTCGTGCTGTCGCAGAAGATCATCGAGAAGGAGTTCGGGCTCTCGGGCTCCGAGCAGAACCCCGACCTGACCGGCAGGGACGTCAAGCTGGTCCTCCAGCGGGTGCTCCCCGGAGCCCCGGGCCCGGTGGAGGCCTTCAAGCAGAACGGGGCCGACTTCGTGGTCGCGGACCGGCTGCCCGAGCTGATCCGGAAGATGCGGGAGGTCGCGGGCGACGACGTCCTCGACGCTGCGACGGTGACCCGCGAGGTGGTGGCCCGCGACCGGGAGATGGTCAACACCTTCACCAAGGACCTCCAGGTCATGGCGATCCACGGCGCCCGCAACTACCGCGGGGACCGGCTCGCCCGCGTGGCCAGACCGCACCAGATCCTCGATCCCAAGGCCGGACCGCTGATCGCGGTGCGCCTGCACGTCCTCACCCGCAAGACCCTCGGCGGCCTGCACACCGACCTGGACGCCCGCGTGCTCCGGGGAGACGGCACGCCGCTGCCGGGGGTGTACGCGGCCGGTGAGGTGGCGGGGTTCGGCGGCGGCGGCGTGCACGGCTACCGGTCCCTGGAGGGCACCTTCCTGGGGGGCTGCCTCTTCTCCGGCCGCACGGCGGGCAGAGCCGCCGCAGCCGCCCTGGGCTAGGTCGGAACGGAGGGGGTGGGCGCGGCGAGCCGTACCCACCCCCTCCGTTCCTTTCCGGGCACACCGGAGAAGCGAATGATGTGGTCACTTACTCGCGAATCTGGCGATTCCCGCCCTGAGTGACCGAGGGTTCCGACACGCTGGTCTCCATGCGACCAAGGAGGCATCATGAGTGTCATGACTACCGGCGACACGGACCTGGAACCGACACGGCTCACTGTGGACGACCTGCAACGCACGCCGGACGATGGACGGCGGTACGAGCTGGTCGACGGGAGGCTTGACGTGTCCCCCGCCCCCGCCAGCTTTCACACACTGGTCACCGGCCGCCTGACGGCGCACCTCAGCAACTGCGCTCCCACGGGTCTCATGATCATGGACGGCCCCGGCATCACCCTCAACGCACAGCGGACACGGCACCGCATCCCCGACGTCGCCGTGATCCGCAACGAGGATTTCCAGATGCCGTACACGACCCGGCCTCCGCTCCTCGCGGTGGAGGTGGTGTCCCCGGAGAGCGTCCTGCGGGACCACCACACCAAGAAGCACGAGTACGCCGCCTTCGGGATCCCCTCGTACTGGCTGATCACCCCCGACCCGGACGACCCGAGCATCATCGAGTTGCAGCTCAAGGACGGTGAGTACACGGAGGTGGCGGCGGCCTTCGGGAAGGACGTGCTCGACACCGACCTGCCGTTCCCCGTGCGCATCGCACCGCAGTGGCTGCTGCGCCTGGACGGAGACTGGCGGGAACACGTGGGAGGACCGAAGGAGGCGGATGAGACGCGCGCGGAGCAGGAGACGGAGAAGCCGGAGAACGACGCCTAGACGCCCGCCCCACGACAACAGAGGAGCCGGGTGCCCGTCGGGCACCCGGCTCCGTCATGTCCGCTCCGTCCCCGTTTCCGGATCCTTCGGACCCTCGGGGACCTCGGGGTCGGAGGCACCCTTGCGCGGGCGCCCCCTGCGGGGGATGTCCTTGGCCTCCCTGGGCATCCGGCCCGCCTCGTCCAGGGCGCGGCGCAGGAGGAACTCGATCTGGGCGTTGGTGCTGCGGAGCTCGTTCCCGGCCCAGCGCGCGAGCGCGTCGTGGACGGCGGGGTCGAGCCGCAGCAGCACCTTCTTGCGCTCGGGCACGGCACCTCACCCGGATCTACTGGTAGAGGGTCCCGGTGTTCACGACGGGGCTGGCGGGGCGGTCCGAGCAGAGGACCACGAGCAGGTTGCTGACCATGGCCGCCTTGCGCTCCTCGTCCAGGTCCACGACGTCCTCGTCCGACAGGCGTTCCAGAGCGCGGTCGACCAGGGTGACGGCGCCCTCCACGATCTCGGCGCGGGCGGCGATCATGGCGCTGGCCTGCTGGCGCTGGAGCATGGCCTGGGCGATCTCCGGGGCGTAGGCCAGGTGGGTGAACCGGGACTCCACGATCTTCACGCCCGCCGCGTCGACCCGTTCGGCGACCTCCTTGGACAGCTGCTCGGTGATGGCGTCGGCGCTGTCACGCAGTGAGGGGACGGCGTCCTCGCCGTAGGAGTCGTAGGGGTACTTGCCCGCGATGTGCCGGACCGCGGCCTCGGTCTGGGTGGAGACGAACTGGATGAAGTCGTCCACCTCGAAGGAGGCGCGCGCGGTGTCCTCCACCTGCCAGACGACGACGGCGGCGATCTCGATGGGGCTGCCCGAGGCGTCGTTGACCTTCATGACGGAGGTCTCGTGGTTGCGGATGCGCGTGGAGATCGCGTTGCGCACCGTCAGCGGGTTGACCCAGCGCAGGCCGTCGGTGCGGATGGTCCCGACGTAACGGCCGAAGAACTGGACGACCTGGGCCTCGTTGGGCGCGACCATCGTCAGGCCGATGGCCAGGACGACGCCCACGGCGGCGATCACGACGCCGACGGCGATCAGTGACCCGTGCAGGCCGAGGAGGGGCAGGGCGGCGATCCCGGCTCCGCCGAGGAACAGCACGACCGAGACGACGAACATGGGGATGCCGCCGGACCCGAAGGCCTCACGTTCCCGGTACTGCGGTGCTGGCCTGACGACACTGGACGTCTCGCTCATCCGTCGACCTTCCCTTCCTTCGTGGTGCGTTCCTCGTGTGATGACTCGAGCATAGCATTGTGATATCACTTTTAATGGACGGCCTCCCCCGGGGCCCTGACTGAGAGGAGACGTGGACGCGATGAGCACCGACGCTCTGCGCCTGCGACCGCCGCACCACCGCGTGGACCGGCGCGCCGTCTGGTGGTGGACGACCCGCTCCCTCGCGGTGACGGTGACGCTCACCGTCATCGCGGTCGTTCCGGCGCTGATCTGGGAGCCGGTGCGCTTCTGGTTCCTGGTCGCCGCCGGGGTCGTCGGCGGGATCGGGCTGCTGGTCACGATCGTCATGCCGCAGTGGCGGTTCCGGGTGCACCGCTGGGAGGTCACCGACACCGCCGTCTACACCTCCAGCGGGTGGATCTGGCAGGAGTGGCGGGTGGCCCCGATGTCCCGCGTCCAGACCGTGGACACCGCACGCGGCCCGCTCCAGAGGGCCTTCGGGCTGTCGAGCGTGACCGTCACGACCGCCTCGGCCGCCGGGCCGATCGAGATCAGCGGCCTGGACCACGAACTGGCGACCCGGGTGGCCGACCAGCTCACCGACAGCACCCAGGCGATTCCGGGGGACGCGACATGACCTCCCATGACGACCACCGCCCCGAGGAGACCCCTCCCGTGGAGCACGCCCACGACGGACCGGGACCGGCGCCCGCCCAACCGCCCGTGGAGGGCGCCACACCCGTCACGGAGGGCGCCGAGGACGGCTGGGAGGGCCTGAGCCCGCTCAGCGTGTGGGCCTCGGCGGTCATCGTCTCCGTGTTCCTGGTCCCCGCGGCCGTCGTGGGCACCGTCGTCCTGCTCGTCGTGGGACTGCCGTGGTGGGCGCTGGTACCGGTCCCGGCCACCCTGGCCTTCGTGGCCCTGTTGACCTACCTGGAGATGCTGCGGCTGCGCGCCGTGCGCTACCGGGTCACCGCCGAGCGTATGGAGATGCGTTCGGGCGTCATCGCCAAGGCCTACCGTTCCATCCCGCGTGAGCGCGTGCGCACCGTGGACGTGGCCGCTCCCCTCTACACCCGGATCTTCGGCCTGTGCTCGGTGACCGTCGGCACGGGCGAGTCCGCCGGTTCCGGCGGCGGCGACCAGCTCAAGCTGGAGTACGTGACCGCGGACCAGGGGGAACGGCTCCGCCGGGAACTGCTGCGCCGCACCGCGCCCGGCGCGGGCTCGGCGGGCGTCCCCGAGGGCTCCGGGAGCGGCTCGGAGGAGGCTCCGGACGGGGAGGAGACGGAACTGGCCCGGCTGAACCCGCGCTGGTTCGCCTACGCCCCCGCCACCTCGGCCACCTTCGGCATCGGTCTCGGTGTGATCGCCGCGCTGGTCGGCATCAACGCCCAGAGCGGAGGCCACGGGTGGAGGTGGATCTCGGAACGGGCCGACCTGCCCAGCGCGGAGGCGATGTCCAGCTTCGTGATGGCGCGACTGCTGCTGGTCGTCCCCGGCGTGCTGCTGGCGCTGCTGGTGTCGGGGGTGGCGGTCCTGCTCCTGATCGCCGTGGAGACCTGGTGGGACTACCGGCTCGTCCGCGAGTCCGACGGTACGGTGCGGCTGCGGAGGGGCCTGCTGACCAGTGTCTCGCTGTCAGTGGAGGGCCGACGCCTCAACGGCGTGGTGCTGCACGAGCCGTTCGTCCTGAGGACCGTGGGGGGTGCCTCCGTGCGCGCGGTGGCCACGGGGCTGGCCGCCGGTGACGCGGAGAAGTCGGAGGCCAAGAGCCGCCTGTCCCCGGCCATGCCAAGGAAACGGGCGCGTGAGCTGGGCGCCGCCCTGATGAAGGGGCCTTCCTCGGCGTTGGACGTGCCGCTGGCCCGCCACCCGAGGGCTGCCCTGCGCCGCCGGTTCACTCGGGCGACGGTGTGTTCACTGGTGGCGCTGGCCCTGGCCGGCGGACTCGCCTGGCTCCACCAGGTGGCCACCGAGGCGTGGTGGGACGTCCTGCGGACGGCGGAGGAACAGTTCCTGCCGTTCTCGCTGGCGACCCCGGCCGTGGAGGCCACCCCCGGCTGGGGCTGGTTCGCGGTGGCGCTACTGTTCGCGGCGGTGGCGTTCTGGTACGCGGTCGGTTCGTACCGGGGCCTCGGCCACGGCCTGCACCCGGAGTACCTGGTGGTGCGCAAGGGGATGGCCTCCCGTGACACCGTCACGTTGGAGCGGGACGCGGTGATCGGCTGGCGGGTCACGCGGTCGCCGTTCCAGCGTCGTCTCGGTCTGGCCGACGTGGCGGCGACCACTGCCTCCGGCGAGGGGATGTACGCGGCCCTGGACGTGGGTCTGGGCCAGGGCCTGGGCTGGGCCGACGAGGCCGTTCCCGATCTTCTGGCGCCCTTCCTGGTGCGCACGGAGGGCGACGGCGGGGAGCACGGGGCCGCGACCTCCGTGCTGCCCTAGCGGCACGCGGCGCGGATCCGCCGCCACCGTACGGGACCGTGGCCCGGTGCCCCACTTCCCCGGGGCGCCGGGACACGGTCGTCTCCGCTCACGTGCCGGATTCCGGGCACGGTCGCGCCCGGTGCTCGGCGGTTCAGGGCACGGGGTTGTCGAAGATGGGTTCGCCGTCGACGCGCAGGCCGCTGGTGTGGGTGAGCGCCATCTCCACCATGGGGTAGACCTCGAAGAGCCGCCGCATCCCGAGGGCCGCCAGCACCCGTTCGGCGATGGGCGCGGGTTCGGCCAGGACCACGTGTCTGCCCTGCCCGGTCAGGACCTGGTAGACGGCGACCAGGGCGCGCACTCCACTGGCGTCGAAGAAGCCGAGGCCGGACATGTCCACGACCAGACAGTCGCACCGTGAGGCCTCCGCGGCCTGGAGCAGCCGCTCCCGAAGGTGTTCGGCGGTGGCCAGGTCCACCTCACCGTGGACGCGCACCACCGTCACTCCCGTGCAGGGAAAACGTTCCTGGGCCGAGAACGGGCCATCCTTCGCCACTCGGGCCACCTCTCACCGGACGTAACCTTTCCACTACGCAACCGCGTACGAGATCGTAACCTCTTCAGGGATCTTCTGGGAGGGTTTCCATGAGAAAATCCACCGGAATCTCGCTGATATGACCCCACCGTCACCCCGGTGTCACCGACTCCCGGGTTTGACCGCGTCGTCGCGCGGGCCCCGGTTCCACAGGACCCCCATTCCTTTCTCTCGGACACTCCCGATCCGACCCCCGCACCGTGCTTTCCTCGCCTTCGTGCGGTAAAAGCGGTACTTGGACACCCGTGTGTCGGCCGGTGGCTCCGTTCCCCCTGGGGAACGGGCCCCCGACCGCCCTCATGGACACGAAGAGAGCGAAGGGAGGGAGCGGCACGCGGCTGCCCCCGGGCAGTGCGGCGACCGCGACCCCGATGACCGAAACCGCTGACACCCAGCCCGGATGGTTCTCCTCCGAGGAGCTGGAGAGCGTCCGCGCCAGCATGCCCGTGCTCTACGTCCAGGCGGTGCCCGTTCGGGTGGACGAGTCCGGGTCGGTGACCCACGTGGGACTACTGATGCGCGCCGACCCCGACGGCAGCTTCAACCGTTCGGTGGTCTCCGGGCGGGTTCTCTACCACGAGCGGGTGCGGGACGCGCTCCTGCGCCATCTGGAGAAGGATCTGGGGCCGGTCGCCCTGCCGCGCATCCCCAGTTCACCGCAGCCGTTCACCGTCGCGGAGTACTTCCCCACGCCCGGTGTCACTCCGTTCCACGACCCCCGCCAGCACGCGGTGGCCATGGCCTACGTGGTACCGGTGAGCGGTGACTGCCAGCCCCGCCAGGACGCCCTCGACCTGGTGTGGTTCACCCCCGAGGAGGCCACCAGCCCGCAGGTGCGGGAGGAGATGCCGGGCGGCCAGGGCGTCCTGGTACGCCAGGCACTCGCCCACGTCGGGCACGCGCCGTGACGGTCCCCGCCACCGCCAGGCGGGCCTGAGCGCGGGCCCCGGACCCCGGTCCCTCACGGGCCCGGGGTCCGGGATCCCCCTTCACGTGCGAGGCGACTCCGAATCTCCTACGACGAGTGGGTCTAGGCTGGAGGCCATGCTCGCTTCCCTCGTCACCGACGTGCTCGCCCTCGTCCCCGAGGACCCACCCGTGGGTCCCGCACGTGTGATCCTCGGACTGACCGGCGCCCCCGCCGCGGGCAAGTCCACCCTGGCGCGCTACCTGGTGCACGCGGTCGACGAGCAGGCGGGGGCGGGCACCGCCGGGTACCTGCCCATGGACGGCTTCCACCTGTCCAACGCCCAGCTGGACCGAATCGGCCGCCGGGACCGGAAGGGGGCGCCGGACACCTTCGACGCGTTCGGCTACCTGGCGATGGTGCGTCGGCTCCTGGCCGAGACCGACAACCCGGTGTACGTCCCCGACTACGACCGCAGACTGCACGAGCCCATCGCCGCCCAGCACGTGATCGGGCCCCGCACGCGGCTGGTCGTGACCGAGGGCAACTACCTCGCCAGCGACGAGGAACCGTGGGCCGGGGTGCGCGGGCTGTTCGCGGAGCTCTGGTACGTGGAGGCCGAGGACCGGGTCCGCGAGCGACGTCTGCGCCGCCGCCAGATGGCCGGCGGCGCGAGCGTGAGCGCCGCCCAGGAGTGGGTCGAGCGCAGCGACCGGCCCAACGGCGAACTCGTGAAGACCCTGCGGGACCACTGCACCCGGGTCGTGCGGGTGAGCGGTGTCCCGAGGCTGGGGTCGCGGGACCGCTACTCCGCGCGCTGACCCCTCCCGCGAGCCGGTCCCCTGGGAGGACCTCGCCGCCCGGAGGCGGGACCCGAGCGCGAGCACCAGGATCCGGTGGGTCAAGGGTCTCCTCCTCGCTACTTCGACCCACATGACGGAACCCGCGTCCCAGAACGTGACACCGCGACCGGTGAGGCGGATCACCGGGAGGACCGGAGGGCCGTCAGGGCGGTTGATCCCGATGTGTCCGCTCGCGTGGCGGAACGTCGACCCTCGCCCCCAGCGTCCAAATGTTGAGACAAAAGTTCCATATGGCGTCCACCGCGGCTAACATCCCTCCATCGACCCGCACTGACCTGGAAAGAAACTCCTCATGAAGGACGTCGCCGAAGACAACCCGGCGCCGGAACGGCCACAAGCCGAGACGGCGGCGCCACCGACCAACCCGAAGCGGAAGGTCCTCACGGCGAGCCTTGTGGGCACGTCCATCGAGTTCTACGACTTCTACATCTACGCGACCGCCGCGGTCCTGGTCTTCCCCTACCTGTTCTTCCCCGAGGGCGACCTGATGGCGGCGCGCCTCCAGTCGCTGGCGACCTTCGCCATCGCCTTCGTGGCCCGCCCGATCGGATCCTGGCTGTTCGGCCACTTCGGGGACCGGATCGGCCGCAAGGCGACCCTGGTGGCCTCCCTGTTGACCATGGGTATCGCGACCATCGCGATCGGCCTGCTGCCGACCTACGCGCAGATCGGCGTGGCCGCGCCGCTGCTGCTGGCGCTGTGCCGGTTCGGCCAGGGCCTGGGCCTGGGCGGCGAGTGGGGCGGTGCGGCGCTGCTGGCCACCGAGAACGCACCCCCCGGCAAGCGCGGCTTCTACGGCACGTTCCCGCAGCTGGGCGCGCCGATCGGCTTCTTCCTGGCCAACGGCGTCTTCCTCATCCTGAGCCAGGCCATGTCGGACGAGGACTTCCTCGCCTTCGGCTGGCGCATTCCGTTCCTGCTCTCCACCGTGCTGATCATCGTCGGCCTGTGGGTGCGGCTCACCCTCCACGAGACGCCCGCCTTCGCCAAGGTCATCGCCTCCGGGGAACGCGTCAAGACCCCCATCGTCGAGGTCTTCCGCCACAACTGGCCAGCCGTGGTCATCGGCACGCTCATCATGCTGGCGACCTACGTGCTCTTCTACCTCATGACGGTCTTCTCCCTGGGCTTCGGCACGGACGCGGAGACCGGACTGGGGTACGAACGCACCGACTTCCTGGTCTTCCTGCTCATCGGTGTCCTGTTCTTCGCGCTGTTCACACCGATCTCCGGACTGCTCGCGGACCGGTTCGGCCGCAGGCCCGTCCTGATCACGGTCACGTGCACGATCATCGCGTTCGGCTTCGCCATGGGTCCGCTCATGGGCAGCGGCGGGACCGTCGGGGTGATGGCCTTCCTGATCATCGGCCTGTCCCTGATGGGTCTGACCTTCGGCCCGATGGCGGCGGTGCTGCCGGAGCTGTTCCCGACCAAGGTGCGCTACACCGGCGCCTCGGCCGCCTACAACCTCGCCAGCCTGCTGGGCGCCTCGTTCGCGCCCTACATCGCGACCTGGCTCGCGGGGACCTTCGGACTGGCCTGGGTCGGCGGCTACCTGGTCCTGGTCGGCACCATCACCCTGGGCGCGCTGATCGTCAGCCGCGAGACCAGTCACGACGACCTGGACAGCATCTCCGCCAAGGTGACCAAGTAGCGGGCAGCAGTGGGCGGGGGCCTCTCCCCCGCGTCGGGAAGGGCCGGGACGGCACACGCCGCCCCGGCCCTTCCGTCGTCGTACCGGTTCGCGGCGCCGATCGCGTGAGGGGAGGCAGGGACCCGGGGGTCCGGGCAGGCCCCTACGGCGGCCGAACGACGGCCGTCCGACGCACGCGCGCGGTCCTCACGGAGAACTTATCGACCGACGAGTACACGGAAGGGTGTACCAGAACGGCCCCGGAGCGTCCCGGGACCACGCCCCTGAACCGGTGAACGGTCCGAGGTCCGTACTGCCCACGACCGGACGGATTCCCGTCCCCCTCACCCCAGGGAGATCCCCATCCTTCACCGAACCACCGTCCCCCTGAGTGCGGCGCTCGTGCTGCTGGCCACGGCCTGCGGCGCGCCGAGCACCGACCTCGACGAAGTGGAGAACACCAGCAGCACGACCCCCGCGGCGAACGACGTCAACGGCGACGGGTTCCCGGACGTGCCGATCACCGGACGCTCCGGAGACGCGGAGACCGGCCAGCCCTACGTGGGGGTGCTGCTCGGCGGAACGGACGGCCTGTCCCCCGACCGCTCCGTCACGCTGACCCGCGCGGACCTCGGCCTGCCCGACGACGGCGAGCTCCTCACCGTCCTGGGCACCGGTGACCTCGACGGCGACGGCCACACCGACCTGCTCGTGGACGCCGGGAGCGGCTACGTGGTGTGGGGCGGGCCCGAGGGCCCCACCGGGGAGGCCGTGCCGCTGCCCTGGCTGGAGAAGGACGACCCGAGCGACATGTACGCGGTGTCCCTGGTCGTCGGTGACTTCGACGGCGACGGCCACACCGACGTCACCGCCCTGGACCACCTCCAGGGCAGCCCGATCGACGAGTACGAGGCCGCCTTCCACCAGGGGCCCTTCGAACGGGACGGCTCCCCCGCCGAGAGCGGCGAGGTGGCCCTGCCCGAGGACGCCGGGGACGCGCAGCTCGACGTCATCGACGCGGACGGCGACGCGGCCCTGGACCTGCTGCTGGTCCGCAACCGCGACGAGTCCCCCGCGCCCCACCTGGTGCTCCGCTCCGGCCCGGACGGCCCCGCGCAGGAGGTCCTCGGTGACACCGCGCTGAACCACGCGTACGCGAACGGCGACTTCGACGGCGACGCCCATCCCGACCTGCTCGTCGGGGTCAGCGGCATCCCCAACAACGAACCCGGATACGAGGACGAACTGCACCCGGGGTACGTGGACTCCTACGCGGGCGGGGACGGCTTCCTGGACGCCGAACCGTCCCGTCTCACCCTCGACAGCGAGGGCGTTCCCGGCGACGCCGAGGACGGGGACGGGTTCGGCAACGGACTCCTGGTGGGTGACGTCGACGGCGACGGCTACGACGACGCGGTGGCCATGACCGGCCCGTTCCACTCCTACGAGGCCGCCACCCTGCTGTTCGGTGGCCCCGACGGGCTGACCGGCGAGCGGGCGACCGCACTCCCGGTCCCGGAGCGCGGCGACCTCGGGGCCCACCTCCCGCACTCGCTGGCCGACTACGACGGTGACGGTCACCCCGACCTGCTGCTGAGCACCGCGCACCCGGCCATGCCGGAGGGCGACGCGGGATACGCGCTGTTCCGTGGCGGTCCCGACGGCTTCGACCCGGAGCCGGTGGAGTTCACCACCGAGAGCCTGTAGGCAGTAGGTAGCAGGCAGGCGGAGCACGGGAGGCCGTCTTCGGACGGAAGGCCGGTTCGGGCTGTGGAGAACGCCCGGACCGGCCCTTCGCGTCCTAGTGTGGATCCTGCCCCCGTTCCCTCCAACCCCCCGGAGTCCGCACGTGTACGAAGCCGCGCTCAAGCTGGGTGTCTCGGTAGTCAAGGCCGCCTGTGGCCTCTGGATCGGCAACCCGATCGCGGAGAACACCGCGACCACCGTGGTGGACCTGGTCCAGGAGAGGGTCACCGGAAGACGCGACCAGCGCAAGCTGGAGCGCAGGTTCGCGGAGATCGAGGAGAGCATCGCCGACCGGGTGGTCGGCTACCTCGACCACGAGTTCCAGGGGCTGGCCGAGAACGAGCGCGAGGCGGCGGTACTGGCCGTCGCGGACTCCTTCGAGCGGGCCGGACTGACCGACCGCGTCCTGTTCGAACAGGACCTCGACCCCCTGTACCTGGAGCGGTACGTGCGGGCCGGGGCTCCGGGTGCCACCAGGGACCTCGGCGGGCAGGCGGTCGCCCTCTACGACCGGGTGCTGCCGGAGTCCTGCGCCTACGTGATGGCCACCCTGAGGACGCTGCCGCACTTCCAGGCCGGGGCGTTCAGCGAACTGCTGCGCCGGGAGAGCCTGGTGCTGGGCAAGCTGGACGAACTGCTGGACCGCATCCCGGAGGCGGAGGAGCGGAAGGGGAAGGGCCGGGAGGAGGACGCCGAGGCAGCCTTCGTGACCGCGTACCGCAGGACGGCCGCCGAGCGGTGGGACGTCCTGGAGCTGTTCGGCACGGACGCGCGGACCCAGAGGTACCCGCTGACCCTGGCGTACCTGAGCCTGCGGGTGTCCTGGGAGCAGGAGGACCGAGAGCAGGACGTTCTGTGGGCCGACACCGTGCACACCGGTCACCTACGGGTGGAACAGGCTCTGGCCCACACCCGACGCACCTTCCTGCGCGGACCGGCCGGTACCGGCAAGACCACCCTGATGCGCTGGGTGGGGGTGCGCGCCTGCCGGGGCGACTTCCCCGAGGCGATGTCCGCCTGGAACGGGCTGATCCCCTTCATGGTTCCGCTCCGCCAGTACGTGGGCGAGAAGCTGCCCGAGCCCGCCGACTTCGTCCGGCACACCGGCCGCCACCTGGCGGACCAGGCCCCGGAGGGCTGGGCGAACCGTGTACTCGCCGAGGGCAGAGGAATCGTCCTGGTCGACGGGGTGGACGAACTCCCCCAGGCACAGAGAGAGGCGGCCCGGCGCTGGCTGCGGGAGCTCATGACCGACTTCCCCGAGTGCCGGTACGTGGTCACCACCAGGCCCGGGGCGGCCCAGGAGTCCTGGCTGGAGGCGGACGGGTTCGTCAGCGCCGAACTCCAACCGCTCACCGACGAGGACGTCAGTTCCTTCATCCACCACTGGCACGAGGCGGTGCGCAGCGAGGTCGCGGACGACACCGAACTGGAACTCCTGAACACCTACGAGAACGAGCTCACGCGCAAGGTCCTGGGACAGCGGCACCTGCGCGCGATCGCCGCGACGCCCCTGCTGTGCGCGCTGCTGTGCGCACTGCACCGAGATCGGCACACGTCCCTGCCCAGAGACCGGATGGAGGTGTACGAGGCCGCCCTGGCGATGCTCCTGAAGGACCGCGACCACCAGCGCGGGATCGCGGGGGTGGAGCTGTCCCGAGGTGAACTGGTGCTGCTGCTCCAGGAACTCGCCAAATGGCTGATCATCAACGGCAGTTCGGACGCACCGCGAGCGACCGCACAGCGCCAGGTCTCCAGGGTTTTGCGGACCATGCACCGGGTCGAGGAGGAACCGGAGGAGGTCTTCACCCATCTTGTCGTCCGTAGCGGGCTGCTCCAGTGCCCGACCGTCGACCGGGTGAGCTTTCTCCACCGCACCTTCGAGGAGTACCTGGCCGCGAAGGCGATCGTGGAGGACGACAGCTTTCCGCTCCTGGTCAGCAAGGCCCATGACGACCAGTGGCACGAGGTGGTGGTGATGGCCGCCGGACACGCCACCCCGACGCAGAGGGAGGAGCTGGTCACTGGGCTGCTGGACCGCGCCGACCAGGTGAAGAAGCACCACGACCGGCTGTTGTTGGTCGCCTTCGCCTGCCTGGAGACCTCACCACAGTTGGCCGAGCGCCTGCGTGAGGAAGTGGAGGAACGGGTCCGGAGCATCCTGCCGCCTCGGATGAAGGAGCACGTTCACGCACTGGGGATGGTCGGTGAATCCGCACTGCCCCTGCTCGCGAAAAGTCCACCGAAGAACGCGAGACAGGCAGCGAAGACCATCGAGGCCGCATCACTGATCGGCGGTCCCGCATCGGTCCCGATCATCGGCCAGTGCCTGAATTTCCGGGGTCGGGCAGTGTTTGATTCTCTGCACAACGCTTGGCATAGAGGAGCATCAGCCGAGCTGGCCCGCGTGGTCCTCAACGAAAATTCTTCACCTTACGCCCATTCCATCCAGGTTGCGGCTAGACACCTTCACTTACTAGCCCAAAACTCACCCCATGCCCGCCACGCCTCCGTCCAGGGCTCAAATGGCGACGACCTCAAACCTCTCGCTAAAATGCAGCAACTGACAAGCGTCCACCTCATACCAGAAAGGGACAAACCCTGGCACAAAATCGACCTGAGCCCCCTCAGTGAATCACGAGGACTAGTAGGACTTTTCAACGTCGGAGACTCTTCGATCAGTCACATCAAACACTTCACAGAAAACCCCATCGAGATTCTACACCTCAGCCATCCCGACAAAACTTCAGACCTACATCTACTACCACTCCTCAAAGAACTGGAATATCTTCTCTTCGACGTCCACATTCCAAACCTTCCCCTCAAGGAACTACTTCCCCAGAAAAAAAGCGAAGTCAAACTCACCCTTCGACTCCAGAAGCAAATAGAAGATCTCACTTACCTTAATTCAGCACCGAATCGCATCAGAGGAATCACCCTTTTGAGCTGTCTAGGGTTGACAAATATCGAAGGGCTACTCAGCCAATCCCTCAGCCTCGCCAACCTTACTATTCAAAACACGCCACCCGGATCCCCAGCCATCATCAACGAATTGCGGGCATTGCAAGAGATAGCAATTGATCTAGAACATACAAAAGATCGCAACTTCACAAAAATACTGGGCAATCTCCCTCTGCTCAACAAAATCGATATCCTTCACGATCGCCAGTCCGTGGTATTGGACCCCTGGATCCGTGAACTGCCACAGTTGAACACTCTTCGATTCTGCGGTCGCGGCCCCGTGGATCTGACGCCCGTGGCGGGTATGGCCGGCGTGACCGTGGTGGTCGCGGCTAGCAGAGCGCCAAGGGTGATCGGGGGCGAGCTACTCGGGGAAGGTTCCCGAGTCGTGTTCGACCCACTAGGGCGTCTCTACCAGTGAGCGTCCACAGCGAGCTCCCACACGCATGACGGACCCAAGGTCCTCTCTGGAGGGGGCTTTTGACACTTGCGCGCTGAAGAACACGCAGCTGGGGGAACTGCCTGGTCATCGCCGGTGACCCGGGGCACCTGACGGACGCCGAGGCGGCGACGGGGGCCGGAAACTCCCGCCTAGACTCGGTGGCGGACCCAGGACAGCTGCCGGAAAGAGTCCCCCATGCGCGCCCCAGACGGCGATCCCCACCGCCACCTCGGCCAGGATCGGCTGTCACTGCCCGAGGTACGGCTGGACGATCTGCTGGACGAGGTCCGGTCCCGGATGACCGAGATCTCGCGGACCCAGGAGCGCATCCGCACACTGTTGGAAGCCGTCGTCTCCATCGGTGAGGGCCTGGAGCTCGAACCCCTCCTGTTGCGGATCACCGAGACCGCGACCAGCCTCGTGGAGGCACGGTACGGCGCGCTCGGGGTGATCGGGCCGGACGGTGACATGAGCCAGTTCATCCCCGTGGGGCTGGGGCCGGACGAGATCGACCAGATCGAGCACTGGCCCAAGGGCGAGGGCATCCTCGGGCTGCTCATCAAGGAACCCCGACCCCTGCGGTTGCGGGACGTGCGCGAACACCCCGAGTCGCGCGGGTTTCCCGCCGGTCACCCGCCCATGCACACCTTCCTCGGGGTGCCGATCCGCATCCGCGACCAGGTGTTCGGCAACCTCTACATGACCGACAAGCTCGGTGGCGCCGAGTTCACCGGGGACGACGAGCTGCTGCTGCGGGCCCTGGCCACGGCGGCGGGCACGGCGATCGAGAACGCGCAGCTCTTCGCGCAGACCCAGAGCAGGGAGACCTGGCTGGACGCCTCCGGGCAGATCACCACCCGGCTGCTGTCCGGCGCCGCCCCGGAGGAGGTGCTGGGGCTGGTCGCCCGGCGCGCCCGGGTGATGGCCCACGCCGACCTCGCCGTGATCGCCATGCCCGGGGAGGAACCCGAGACCCTCACCGTTCGGGTGTGGGACGGTCCGGACGACCCGTGCGCGCCACTGTCCGCCGGGGTGCGGGGCGCCACCCTGCCGCGGGAGGCCGACACCCTGTTGGGCGGGGTCTACCTGAGCGGGACGCCGGTGCGGACCGACGTCGCCCAGTTCGAACACCTCGGGGTGGGTTTCCTGGGCCGGTTGGGGATGGGCCCCGTGCTGGTGCTGCCCTTCGGTCCGCCGGACGGCGCCCGGGGCGTCCTGGTGCTCGCCCGCGACCAGGACCGGGAGCCCTTCCAGAGCAACTGGCTGAGCATGCTGTCCTCGTTCGCGAACCAGGCGGCGGTCGCCCTCGAACTGGCCGAGGCCCGGCTGGACTCCGAGCGACTGAGTGTGCTGGAGGACCGGGACCGGATCGCGCGGGACCTGCACGACACGGTCATCCAGCGGCTCTACGCCACCGCCCTCACCCTGATGGGCACGGTGCGGCGGATCGACGACTCCACGTCGGCGGGGCGGGTCCAGTCCGCCGTGGACGACCTGGACGACACGATCCGGCAGATCAGGTCGACGATCTTCGCGCTCCAGAGCTCCGCGGGTGACGACGCGTCCCTGCGCTCCCAGGTGCTGGCGGTGGTCAACTCGGCCACGGAGTCCCTGGGGTTCGCGCCGCGTCTGCTCACCCAGGGTCCGGTGGACAACGGGGTGGACGAGGGGACCGGCGAACACCTGGTCGCCGTGCTGCGCGAGTTGCTGTCCAACGCCGCACGGCACTCCGGGGCCGCCTCGGTGGACGTCCAGGTGTCGGTCGGTGACGGCGCGCTGGTGTTGCGGGTCTCCGACGACGGCCGGGGTTTCCGAGAGGGGGGTCACCGCAGCGGTCTGCGCAACATCGCCTCGCGCGCCGAGGAGCTGGGCGGAGCGGTGTCGGTGGTCTCCGGTCCCGAGGAGGGCACCGTGGTGAAGTGGTCGGTTCCGGCCCGGCGGGACTCCGAGAGGCGGACGGTCTAGCCGGGCACGGGTCAGGCGGTCTGGTTCATCGACATCCGCACGGCGTAGGCGGCCGCCTGGGTGCGGCGGGCCATGCCGAGCTTGGCCAGCACCCGGGACACGTAGTTCTTCACGGTCTTCTCGGCCAGGTACATCCTGGTCCCGATCTCCCGGTTGGTGAGGCCCTCACCGATGAGTTCCAGGACGCGCCGTTCCTGGTCGGTGAGATCGCTCAGCGGGTCCTCGCGCACGGCGTCCGCGCGGAGCCGTTCGAGCATGCGCGTGGTCGACTCGGGGTCGAGCAGCGAGCGTCCCCCGGCCACCGTGCGGACGGCGCCGACCAGGTCGGTGCCGTGGATCTGCTTGAGGATGTAGCCGGAGGCTCCCGCCATGACGGCGCCGTAGAGGGCGTCGTCGTCGGAGTAGGAGGTGAGCATGAGCACGCGGGTGTCGGGGAGCGCCGAGCGGAGGTCCCGGCAGACGGTGACGCCGTCGCCGTCGGGAAGGCGGACGTCGAGCACGACCACGTCGGGTTCGAGGACGGGGACCCGGGCCAGGGCCCGTGCGGCGGTTCCGGCCTCTCCGACCACCTCGATGCCGTCCTCGTCGTCCAGGAGTGCTCCGACCCCTCGTCGGACGATCTCGTGGTCGTCCACCAGGAAAACCCGGATCGTTGCGTCGCCGGCCATCGGGGCGGTTCTCCTCAGCGCTGGTGCGGTGACCGGGGCGGCGCGGCCGCCTCGGGTCGTGTGGGGGACACGGTGCGTCTCCCACCCTAGACAGTTCTGATTGGCGGCATACGAGTCAAACGTCCTTTTTCGTTTGGGGCGAGTGTCCTGGCGGGTAGTCCGCAGGTGGGGACCTTCGCCGTCGGACAGGGGGCTCGTGCCCCTCCGCCCTCGGGAGCACGACCAGCGATGATGGCGGAGGGATGACATCGAGGGCACGGTACTTCGGGGGTTCGTGATGACTGGATCAGGCGGTACGGACGCGTCCGCACGGGACCGGAGCTGGGTGACGGGACCGGCCTCGCCCCCAGAGCAGCGCAGCGCAGAGGAGGGCACGAACCGGCTCCCCGAGAGCGACCAGATGACGACCGGGGCCGACCTGGCGGACGACGAGCACTCGGCGTTCACCATCCTGGCGCGCCAGACCTGCTTCAACCTCCTGGCCTCGCACGACATCGGGAGGGTCGCGTTCACCATCGAGGGGGACGCCGCACCGACGGTGCTGCCGGTCAACTACGCGATGGTGAACGACACGATCGTCTTCCGGTCCACGCTGGCGGGGACCATCATGCGTCACGCACGGGGGCACGCGGCCTTCCAGATCGACCACTTCGACGAGGAGCGGCGTGAGGGGTGGAGTGTCCTGGCCTCCGGACGTTGCCGCTGGGTGCGTGACCAGGCCGAACTGGAGCGCATCCCCCAGGGGCGGCTCCCCCAGCCCTGGGCGGAGGGGCCGCGCGACCAGATCCTGAGGATCACGCCGGGCCGGGTGACCGGGCGGGACGTCCACCACACCTGAGGACGGCACACCGGACCCGGGAAACGACCGCCCGGGTCCCGGGCGTTTGGTGTGTTTCGCCACCGATCGGGGTATCGGTGGCGACATGGGAGCGCAAAGCCCGTCTCACCCCCGGTGTGTCCCTGACCCCGACCCGTGCCGCACGGGGACGATCTCCTCGTGCGACAGCGGCCACCACTGCCATCTCGGTCCGGGCTCCGGCACGGGGAGGAACACGTCCACCCGTGCGGGGGCCGGACGTTGAGGCCCCTGTGGGGCCGGGTGGCCCTGGGCGCGGGCGCGGCCGCCACCGCCGTCCTCTTCACCGTCTCCGGCACACCGCTGCTGCTCCACCACGCCGCCGCACTGACGCTGCCCACGTCCGCCGCACCGGTCGTGTCGCCCACGGACGTCGATCCCGACGCGCTTCGGGTCCGGGTGCTGTCCTCCCGGCCCGACACGGTCACGGGCGGGACGGCGCTGGTGCGTGTGGAACCGCCGCCCACGGTCGAACCGCACGAGGTGCGCCTGGCGGCGGACGGCGCGGACGTCACGGACGCGCTGCGCCCCGTACTCCTCCCCGAGGGCGGACACGTGTTGGAGGGGCTGGTCACGGACCTGCCGGAGGGGGGGTCCGCCCTGGTGGCCACACTGACCGAGGGGGCGGCCCCGGCTCCCGGCACCCCCACCGAGGCCCGGGTCGTGGTCACCAACCACCCGGCCTCCGGTCCCGTGTTCGCCGGGCCGCACCAGGATCCGTTCGTCTGCCAGACCGGGGAGTTCACGCTCGCCTGGGGTGGTGACCTGGGCGATCCGTCGGACGACGACTGCTCGGTGGAGACCGTGGTGGGCTACGTGTACCGCACCACGGACGGCCGGTTCGCGCCGCTCCCGGAAGGGGGTTCCCTGCCCGCCGACGTCGCCCGCACGACCACCTCCACCGGTGAGGAGGTGCCGTACACGGTCCGGGTGGAGACCGGAACCGCCAACCGTTCCGTGTACGAGACGGCCGTCCTGCACGACCCCCGCGACCCGGCCCCGGACCCGTGGACCGCTCCGGAGGGCTGGAACCGCCGCCTGGTGTACAAGTTCGGGGGCGGCTGCCCCGGAGGCTGGTTCGTGCAGGGGGCGCGGACCGCCGGGGTGGTGGACCACGGGATGCTCTCCCAGGGGTACGCGGTGGCCTCAGCCTCCCTGAACGTGTTCGGGCACAACTGTGACGACCTGTTGGCCGCCGAGACCATGAGCGCCGTCAAGCAGCGGTTCATCCTTTCCCTCGGCGTCCCCGACCACACGCTGGGCTGGGGTTCCTCCGGTGGCGCCTACCAGTCCCACCAGATCTCCGACAACTATCCCGGGCTGCTCGACGGGATCGTGGTCTCCCAGAGCTACCCGGACGTCGGATTCGCGACCGTTCCCGCCGTGTCGGACGCCCTGCTGCTGCGCACCTACGCCGAGGCGCATCCGGACGCCCTGACCAGGGAGGAGCAGCGCGCGGTCTCCGGGTTCGGGACCTGGGAGGGGATCGGCGCGATGGCCGACGCCGCCGCCCGGATCGATCCCCGGGGCGTGTGCCCGTCCGCGCTGCCGACCGAGGAGCGCTACCATCCCGAGGACAACCCGGACGGCGCCCGCTGCGACGTGTTCTCCCACGCCCGCAACGTCTACGGCACCGACCCCGAGACCGGGCAGCCCCGTCTTCCCCTGGACAACGTGGGGGTGCAGTACGGGTTGTCCGCTCTGCTCGACGGGGCCATCGACGCCGACCAGTTCCTGCACCTGAACGAGCACGTCGGCGGGTTCGACCGGGACGGCGGGGTGGTGGCCGAACGCACCGTGGGCGACCCGACGGCGATCCGGGCCGCCCACGACAGCGGGCGGCTGCTCCACG
The DNA here is from genome assembly GCF_965344335.1 of Nocardiopsis eucommiae. Taxonomy (NCBI): domain Bacteria; kingdom Bacillati; phylum Actinomycetota; class Actinomycetes; order Streptosporangiales; family Nocardiopsidaceae; genus Nocardiopsis; species Nocardiopsis eucommiae. Next base: position 44,687 of record NZ_CBDRIY010000011.1, on the reverse strand, counting down.
GAGGCGGCGGACTGGCCGACGTCCCGATCGTGGACCACCGCCCCCACCAGGACCACGCCCCGGACGGGGACATCCACATGCGGTACCACTCGTTCAGCACCCGCGAACGCCTGCTCGCCGCCAACGGCACCGCCGACAACCACGTGATGCTGGTGGAGGCGCACCGGGGCGGCGTGTTCTCCGCCGACCAGCCGGTGGCCGGACGCGCGCTGACCGAACTCGACGCGTGGGTGACCTCCGCCGCCGAGCTGGCCAGGGACGACCCCCGGGGGGCACCCGCCGAGCACCTGCGCGGTTCCCGCCCGGAGTGGCTCACGGACTCCTGCTGGATCGGGGACGAGCGCGTGGTCGCCCCGCAGCTGCCGTTGCCGGAGGGCGGGGGCGACCGCTGCGCCGACGCCTTCCCCACGTACGGCTCACCGAGGATCGTGGCGGGCGGCCCGCTCTCCTCCGACGTCGTCAAGTGCCGCCTCACCGATTTCGACGAGGTGGCACACCCGGCGGAGTTCGACGAGGACCAGGCCGAACGGGCCCGGGAGGTGTTCGCGGACGGGGTGTGCGACTGGTCGGAGCCGGGCGAGGGCCAGCGGCCCCCGCAGGGTCCGTGGCAGTCCTTCTGAGCCGAGGACCCGCGTCAGTCCTCGGGGATGTCGTGCAGGATGAGCGCTCCGCCGCGCAGGGGACGGTCTCGGCGCTGGTGGTCGGTGGTGACGTACTCGTCGATGACGGCGAGGAGCCGCCGGTTGAACTCGGCGACCTCCTCCTCGTTCAGGTGCAGGGCGAAGCGCCCCACGAGTTGGACGGAGTCGGGGTCGGCCTCGTCGAGTTCGGTGGTGAACGCGGCGAGCGGTGAGGAGTGTTCCTCCGTGGGGGTGCCACGGAGCGGGTCGTCCAGCCACCAGGTCTCCCCGGTGGCGCGGTAGGGCTTCTCCAGCGCCCCGGCCGCGCCCTTGCGCACCGGTCCGGCGACGAGGAATCCCACGTCCACCAGGGCGCGGACGTGGTGCAGCACGGTGCCGGGGTTGGTGTCGAGCCGGTCCGCGAGCTCCCGGTTGGTGCGGTCCCTGCTCAGGCACAGGCGCAGGATGCGCAGGCGCAACGGGTGGCCGAGGGCCTTGGCCTCCCGGGCGGTGGCCGGGCGCCGCTGGCGCGGGGCGGGCTGTTCGGGGTCCGGTTCTGCCATGGGTGCAGCCTAGGGCCAGTTCCGCGGACCGGCGGAACCTCCGCCTGGTCGGCGAGCGGTCGACCAGCGGACGGATCGGGCGCTCAGGCGTCGAGGGTTCTCAGGTCGAGGCGCCAGTCGTTGGACGGCAGCCAGGTGCCCGGGGGGTACTCGAAGGACACCTCGCCGACCAGCTCGAACCCGGCCCGGCGGCAGACCGCGTTGGACACCGCGTGATCCACGTGGGGAAACGCGTGCAGGTGACGCCGGGTGCCCCGCACCGCAGCCCGACCGGCGGCCAACCGCAGGGCGACCGCCGCGTACCCGTGACCGCCGAACTCCGGAAGGATCGCGTACCCGGTCTCGTGGACCTGCTGCCCCCGCCACTCTCGTTCCCAGTACCCGACCGAACCGATCGCCACCGTGCCGAGCCGGACGATCAGCATCTCACCGCCGCTGAGGCTCAGGTAGCGCTGGTGCCGGTCGACGACCGCCTGTTCGGTCTCGGGTCCCCCGAGGTGCCCGGTCATCTCGGGGGTGTTCTGGCGGCGCAGAACCTCCAGGGCTGACTCGGACCACGGTTCGAGGCGGAGAGCGTTCATGCTGGGCACCGTACACCCGGCCACCGACATGGGGGCTGAACGCGGAACGCGGCACTGATTGAGCAACCCCAATCGATTGAGTTTTCTCAATCGATCTGTCAGTCTCGACGTATGTCCGACCCCCAAGGGCACACGCCCCCTGATCCCCTGACCGAGACCTCACCCGTGACCCGCTCGCTGGGCGGAGGGTTCTGGAGGGTGTGGACCTCGTCCGGACTCTCGAACCTGGCGGACGGTGTCCTGAAGGTCGCCCTGCCCCTGGCGGCCCTGCGCTTCACCGATTCCCCCGTCCTCGTCGCGGGCGTCACCGTGGCCCTGGGCCTGCCCTGGCTCCTGTGCGCCCTGCCCGCCGGTGCCCTGGCCGACCGCATGGACCGGCGGCGGGCCATGGTCGGCGCCAACGCCGTACGCGGTGCCCTCGTCCTCCTGCTGGCCGTGGGGCTGGCACTGGACGTGGGATCGATCTGGCTGCTGTACGCGGCCGCGTTCCTGGTCGGCACGGCCGAGACCCTGTACGACACCTCCGCGCAGTCGATCCTGCCGCAGATGGTCCACCGTGACCGGCTCTCCCGGGCCAACGGGCGGCTGTACGCGGTGGAGTTCACCTCCCAGCAGTTCGTCGGCCCGCCCCTGGGCGGCGCCCTGGTGGGAGCGAGTGTGGCCCTGGCGTTCGTGACCCCGGCCGCGCTGTGGGTGGCCGCCCTGGGCGTCCTGCTCCTGGTACGCGGAGGGTTCCGGGTCGAACGCACGGGACCGCCCACCAGCGTGCGCGCCGACATCGGCCAGGGACTGCGCTTCCTGTGGTCCCACCGTCTCCTGCGTTCGTTCGCCGTGATGGTCGGGGTCTCCAACTTCGCCACCAGCGCCTGCTTCGCGGTCATCGTGCTGTACGCGGTGGGCCCGGACTCCCCGATGGGGTTGTCCGAACCCGCCTACGGCGCGCTCCTGACCGCCCTGGCCGCGGGGAGCCTGTTGGGGTCGTTCGTGGCCGAGTGGTGCGAGCGGGTGCTCGGCCGGGCCCTCGCCCTGCGGCTGTGCGTCCCCCTGTTCGCGCTGTTCCTGCTGGTCCCCGGCCTGACGCCCGACGTCTGGCTGGTGGGAGCCGGATTCTGCCTCGGCGGCGTCGGGATCACGGTGTGGAACGTCATCACCGTGTCGCTGCGTCAGCGTGTGACCCCGGCCGACCTGATGGGTCGCGTCAACAGCGTCTACCGCCTGCTGGCCTGGGGCACCATGCCCCTGGGCGGGCTGGCGGGCGGGCTGCTCGCGGAGTTCCTCGGGGTCCGGGCGGTGTTCCTCGGCATGGGGGTGCTCATGCTGACCCTGCTGGTCCCCCTCGGGCGGATGCACGAGGCGGACCTGACGGACCGTCCGCGGCGGAGGGACTGAGGAACCGGCCGGGAATTCCGGTGGACGCCGCCCGGTCCCCTCCGTGAGGATGGCCGCGTGACACACGACCACCCAGGCCCGGAGGACGACGTCGAGGTCCTGGAGGGCGGCAACGTCTCCGACCGGGTCCTGCGGATCGGCGGCACCGTGCGCAAGCCCTGGCTGCCCTCCTCCCCGGCGGTGACCTCCCTGCTGGAACACCTCCGTCGACGCGGCTACACCGGCGCCCCGGTCACCTACGGCGAACGCCCCGAGGGCCACCAGTGCCTGGCGTACGTCCCCGGCGTCCCGGCCGACCGGATGCCGCCCATGACCACCGAGGAGCTCCGCGAACTGGGCGCGATGGCCCGGCGGCTGCACGACCTCACCGCCGGTTTCCGGCCTCCGGAGGAGGCCGGATGGGAACGCCTCTTCCCGTCCGAGGAACCCGAGGTGATCTGCCACAACGACCTCGCCCCCTGGAACCTGGTCCGTGATCGGGAGGGGACACAGGAGGCGTTCGCCGGGGGCGGGCGGCGGTCCGAGTCCTGGTGCCTCATCGACTGGGACGGTGCCGGTCCGGCCAGTCGGATGGGCGACCTCGGCTACGCCGCGCACGGGTTCGTCCCCCTGCACGAGGGCGGCGACCCCGAGGCCGACGGCCGGAGGCTGCGGGCGCTGGCCGACGGCTACGGCTGCGACGCCGAACAGCGCCGGGCCCTTCCCGGAGCGGCGCTGCGTCGGGTGCGCGGGATGTTCGACGTCCTGGAGGAGGGCGCACGGACCGGCAGGATGCCGTGGGCGCGTCTGCACGCCGAGGGGCACGCCGACCACTGGGGCCCGGCCTCGGAGTACGTCGCGCGACACCAGGAGCGCTGGATCGAGGTGCTGACCGAGCCGTGATCCCCCGTCCGGTCAGTCGGGCCGGGCCCACACGAGGGCGGCCGAGATCGGGTACCCCCGGTACCGTTCCCACTTGGGCTTGGCCGCCACCCAGCCGTCGTCCACGACCGCCTCGTTCAGCTCCTCCAGGCACCAGCCGCTGGCCAGGGCCGCGCTCACGTGGTCACCGAGCAGGTGCACGTGGGTGGTGATGGCGACCTCCTCCCCCGAGGCGTCGGTGAAGTGCGTGGGCATGCCGGAGGCCATGATGAACTGCGGGTGGTAGGCGACCAGCACACAGCGGCCTCCCGGCCGGGTCAGCCGCCACGCCTCGGCGTAGAACGGCGTGAGGTCGGGCAGGTGCTCGTCGATGAGCGAGGCGATCACCAGGTCGTAGGTGTGGCCCGGCAGTCCGGTCGCACGGACGTCGCCCCGGGTGAGGGTGTCGTGGGCGCCCCGCTCCTCGGCGAGGGAGAGCATCCCGGCGCTGAGGTCCACCCCGTCCACGTGCTCCACGCCCCTGCCACGCAGCCATGATCCCGTGCGTCCGGTGCCGCAGCCGAGGTCGGCGGCGCGGCGGACCCGGGACCAGTCGGGTGCGGTGAGTCCGTCGAGGAGGGCGAGGTCCATGGCGTCGAGCACCGAGTCCTCGTAGGTGCTGGACCAGCCGTCGTAGCCGGTGGCCACGTCGACCGTGCGGTAGTGACGCGTGTCGAAGTCGGAGAAGTCAGGCATGGGGCCGAGTATGGCGCGACCGTCGTGGTTCGTGCGAGCGTGTTTTCGGCGGCCCCGGCCCGCCGTGGGGCAGACGGTCCGGGCGGGCCGGAAAACCCGTTGCCGGACTGTGGCCCCCTCACCTAACGTGCTGTCCATGTCAGCCTTCTGCGCGATCGTTCGCGGCCAGCACGCCTGGTCCGTGGTCGCTCCCTCCCACACCCGTCACCGGTCCGTACCACTGGACCGGTAGCCGAACCCCTCCGAGCGCACCGCCGTTTCCGCCCCCGTTTTCCCCGGGGCGACGTCGGCGGTGCCAGGAGAGTCATGCCCGTGTCGGGTCACGTCGCTCCGCGCGCCGTGCCCCGGACGGGACGAGTGTCGATCCGCCGCGTACCGGTCCAGGTCCTGCCGACGTCCTTCCCTTTCGGACGGGCGGCCTTGGATCACACCGGTCTCCGGTGTGCGCCCACCCCGGTGTGGCGTTCCCTCGTGCCGCCCGTCCACGTCAGTCCGCCCTCCGAGGCGGCAGAACGGACCACGCGTGGCACGCCACTCCCGCAGAGACCCCGCCCACCGGACCCCCGACCGACGCAACGACGGTTCCGGCAAGGGGGGCACGCGCCCGAACAGACGGCGGCGGCTCTCCCAGAACTTCCTCACCGACCCCGGCACCGCGCGCTGGGTCGTACGGCTGTCCGGGGTGACCTCCGACGACCTCGTGGTCGAGATCGGCCCCGGTGACGGAGCCGTCACCCGGTTCCTCGCCCGGACGGCCCACCGGGTGATCGCGTACGAACTCGACCCCCGGCTGGCCGAACGGCTCGCGGCCCGCTACCGGGACCCCGCCAGGGGCGTGCGGATCGTCCACGGCGACTTCACCCGGGCGCGGCCGCCCCGTGCGCCGTTCTCCGTGGTCGGCAACGTCCCCTACTCCCGGACCTCCGACATCGTCCGCTGGTGCCTGGAGGCGCCGGGACTCGGTTCGGCCACCCTCGTGACGCAGCTGGAGTACGCCCGCAAACGCACCGGGGCCTACGGGAGGTGGAGTCTGGTCACCGTGCTCAGCTGGCCGTGGTGGTCGTGGCGGCTGGCCGGGCGGATCGGTCGCGACCGCTTCCATCCCGTGCCTCGGGTGGACGCCGGGATTTTGGTGCTGAAGAGGCGAGCCACGCCTTTGGTGCCCCCGGAGCGACGGGCCGAGTACCGGCGGGTGGTCGAACTCGGTTTCGGCGGCGTGGGCGGCTCCCTGGCGGCGTCGCTGTCCCGGGTGTACCCCGCAGGGCGCGTGACCGCCGCCCTGCGGTCGGCGCGGGTGCCCGGCGGCGCGCCGGTGGGGCTGGTCCACCCCGACCAGTGGGTGGAGGTCTTCCGGTCCCTGGCCGGTTCCGGCCGGGAGGGCGCGCGACGGGAACGTCGAGGGCGGACACCCCTGACCTAGCGTGGAGGGATGCGAAGAATCCTCCCTTGCGCCCTGGTCCTTCCGATCCTCCTGCTCACCGGCTGCGGTACCCCGGAACGGGAGGTCACCGCGGAACCGCCGGAACCGCCCGGGACCGCCACCGACCCGTCCGGGTCACCGACGGACGAGTGGGAGGAGCCGGAGGGCGATGAGGGGGACGACTCCGCGGAGGGGGCCGTGCGCGGCTCCGAGTACGCCTTCGGAGAGGGAGCGGTCTTCCCGTACCCGGTCGGCGCCTACGAGGAGGAGTTCCGGGAGGGGGTGGAGGAGGACGTGGTCTACACGGTGGACGACGTCGCCCTCACCCCCTCCGGACAGGTGGGGTTCACCCTGACCCTGGAGGTGCCGGAGCTGGGCCGCGTCCTCGGCACGGGGTTCCTGGACGTGCGGTGTTCGTACGAGGGCCACGAGGGCCCCGCCACCACGGAGGCGCCGCTCGGTGAGCTGGAGACCGGTACGCACGTGACGGACATGGTGTGCGGGGGGCCGGACTCCCCCTCCTCCGTGCTGGTCTCGGTGGTGAACGGCGAGGACGAGGCGGACTTCGCAGGCCCGGTGGGGTGAGCGGTGCGCGAGGGATCGGGCCCGACGGTGCACCGATCGGGTGGCGTTGGCGGCTCCGGTCGGGGTGGCGGCGAGGAGGCGGCGGCGCGGGGACCCTGACCCCGCCGCCCGCCGCGCTCAGATCCGCAGGATCACGAAGGACTCCCCGGGAACGGCGACCGTGCTCCCGGCGACCCTCGGGCGCCCGCTCTCCCACAGCACCTCGCTCGGTTCCGCCGCGAGTTCCACCTTGGCCTCGTCCGCACCGAGGTTGCAGACCAGACGCAGCGTCCCCCGGACCAGGGTCAGCGTTCGACCGTCCTCGCTCGCGTCGACGGTGAACCGGTCCAGACGCGGGTCGGCGAGTTCGGGCTCGGCGCGGCGCAGGGCGATCAGGGCCCGGTAGGTGTCGCGCACCTGGGCGTGCGGCCCGCGGTCCGCCTCGGACCAGTCCAGCACCGCGCTGTCGCGGGTGGCCGGGTCCATGGGGTCGGGGACGTCCTCCTCCGCCCAGCCGAGGGCGGCGAACTCACGGCGGCGCCCACGGCGGACGCCGTCGACCAGGGCGGGGTCGGTGAAGGACGCGAAGAACGGCCAGGGCGTGGTGGCCGCCCACTCCTCTCCCATGAAGATCATCGGGGTGTAGGGAGAACAGAGGACGAGGGCGGCGCCGCAGGCGAGCAGGCCCGGCGAGACGTACTCGCCCATCCGGTCGCCCCGGGCGCGATTGCCGATCTGGTCGTGGGTGCTGAGGTAGCCGAGGAACCGGTCGCCGGGGATCCGCGCGGTGTCGACCCGGGCCCCGTGGTCGCGGCCCCGGAAGGTGGAGTGGGTCCCGTCGTGCCAGAAGACCCGGCGCAGCGTCTCGGCGAGCACCCCCGGACCGTCGAAGTCCGCGTAGTAGCCGTGGTTCTCGCCGGTGAGGGCGACGTGCAGGGCGTGGTGGAGGTCGTCCGACCACTGCGCCGTCATGCCGAGGCCCCCGGCTTCCCGGGCCAGGACGGTGCGCGGGTCGTTCCGGTCGGACTCCGCGATGAGGGACAGGGGGCGGCCCAGCCCGGCGGCCAGGGCGTCCACTTCGGCCGAGAGTTCGGCGAGCAGGGGGACGGCGCGGTCGTCGCGCAGGGCGTGGACCGCGTCGAGTCGCAGCCCGTCCAGGTGGTAGTGCCGGAGCCAGTCCAGGGCGCCGTCGATGATCAGCCGCCGGACCGGATCGGAGTCGGGCCCGTCCAGGTTGAGCGCGGGCCCCCAGTCGTTCTCCCCGGAGAAGTACGGGCCGAAGCGCGGCAGGTACGCGCCGGAGGGGCCCAGGTGGTTGTAGACGACGTCCAGCAGCACGGCCAGGCCACGCTGGTGGCAGGCGTCGACGAACGCCTTGAGTGCGCGGGGGCCTCCGTAGGGCTCGTGCACGGTGGACCACAGGACGCCGTCGTAACCCCAGCCGTGGGTTCCGTCGAAGGCGTTGAGCGGCAGGAGTTCGACGTGGGTGACGCCGAGGTCGGCCAGGTGGTCCAGGCGGTCGATCGCGGAGGTGAGGCTGCCTTCGGAGGTGAAGGTCCCGACGTGCAGTTCGTAGACGACGGCCCCCGCGAGCGGTCGGCCCGTCCATGCGGGACGCACGGTGTCGGACCAGGTGTGGGCCGCGTGGTCGAGGACCCGGCTGGGCGCGTGCACACCCTCGGGCTGCCACAGGGAGCGGGGGTCGGGCAGGGGCCGGGGGTCGTCGTCGAGGAGGTAGGCGTAGTCGGTTCCGTGTCCGGCGCCCTCGATCCTCGTGTGCCACCACCCGTCGGCGGTGCGCTCCATGGGGTGGTCGACGCCGTCCACGCGTACGCGGACGCGACGGCACCGGGGCGCCCAGACGGAGAAGTCCCCCCGGGCGCCGCGTCCGGGGGTGGCGAGCGGTGTGGGGTCCGGGGTGGTGGACGGTGCTGGGTGCGTGGCCGGTTCGTTCACGGGGGGTGGCCTACCCCGCTGGCCCGGGCGCCACGCCGAGGGTTCCTCGACCGGTGTGACCGGCCGCTACCCGGACCTGCGGTAGGTCCGGACCAGGACCGACGCGGTGGTGGTGAAGGGGTCCGGAAGCGCGGCGACGCGGGCCCGCAGCTCCTCGGGGGCGACGTGCCGGGCGCTGGGGCCCATGCCCACGACCGTCAGGACCTCCTCGTGGGCCAGTTCCATCGTGAAGCGCAGATCGCGGGTGGCGACCGGCGCGAAGTGGTCCCCCAGGCTCTCGGCCAGGCGTTCGTCCTTGCGGGGGTCCACGTCGAGCAGCCCGAGGGCCGCTCGGGGTTCGCGCAGGTGGTCGGGGGCGGGCGTGACGACCAGCAGGACCCCCGAGGGGCGCAGGACGCGGTGGAACTCGGGGGCGTTGCGGGGGGCGAAGACGTTGATCAGGGCGTCGGCGGTGTGGTCGGCCAGGGGCAGGCGCCGCCAGGAGTCCGCGGTGACCGCCCCGCTGCGGGGGTGGGCCCTGGCGGCCCGCCGCGCGGCGAACTTGGAGACGTCGGTGGTCAGGCCGACGGAGTCCGGGAGCGCGGTGAGGATCTGGGTGAGGTAGTGCCCGGTGCCGCCGCCGACGTCGACGATGACGTGTCGGCCTTCGAGCTCCTCGGCCAGGGCGCGACCGATGGGGTCGTAGTGCCCCCGCTCCTGGAAGCGCTGCCGGGCGGCGACCATGTCCCTGCTGTCACCGGACCCGGGCGGTGTGGCGCCGGTGAGCAGGCTCGCGTAGCCCTCCCTCGCGACGTCGAAACTGTGGCCGCCCGCGCAGGTGAGCCCCTGGCCCAGGGGGCGCGCGCAGACGGGGCAGGTGAGGGAGGCCGCCAGGGAGGCGGGCATGCGCAGTTCGGGTCCGGTCCTGTTCGTCATGATCGCGGTCAGCCTACCGTCTGACCAGGGTGTCGGAGCGGGCCCCGTCGCGCGTCCGCGGACGGGGTCCGCTCCGTTCACCGGCCGCGTGCTAGGCGCCGACGGCCCGGCCCGCGTAGTCGGGTGCGGGCTCGGTGAGGGCCGCCAGCCGCGCGGCGACCTCGTCGGGGAGGGGAACCGCCCGTCCCAGCGCCTGGTCGACGTGGAGCGCCATCAGTTCCTCTGTCGCCGCGAGGACGTCCCCGACCCACATCTCGTGGCAGATCCGCACCTTCTTGGCACCGGTCGGGCCCGGGGCCGGGCCGATCACCCGGGTGCGGACCTCCACCTCGGCGTCCGCGCCGACCTCGTGCAGGTACCGCACGTGCGCCTCCACCGTGTACAGGGAGCAGCCGGACCCGGCACGGTAGGCGGCGTCCAGACCGACCCGGTCCATCAGCGCGTCCGTGGCGAACCCGAAGACCAGGACGTAGTAGGCCTCGCTGAGGTGGCCGTTGTAGTCGATCCACTCGGGCCGCAGCCGCTGGGTGAGGGTCGCGCTCACGCCGCTCCCCCGTTCCGTTCGGCGGCCTCCGCCCGTTCGACCTCCTCCAGGGCGCGGGACACCGCGATCAGACGGCGGTCGCGCTGGGCGATCAGTTCGGCGGTGGAGCGCCCGGCCACGACCTCGTCGGTGCCCGCGACCATGCGGTTCCGCAGGTCCTCGGTGAGTTCGGGCGCCTCCAGGCGGGTCCACGGCGACTTCAGGGACGGGCCGAAGTGGTCGAGCATGTGCGCCATACCGCCCTCTCCCCCGGCCAGGTGGAAGGTCAGACAGGGTCCGAAGAAGGCCCAGCGCAGCCCGGGTCCGCTGGTCATGGCCTGGTCGATCTGCTCGACGGTCGCCTCGCCCTCGGCGACCATGTGCAGGGCCTCGCGCCAGGCGGCCTCCTGGATGCGGTTGCCGATGAACCCCGGAAGCTCCTGGTCCATGCTGATCACGGACTTGCCCGCCGCGCGGTAGAAGTCCGAGGCCCAGTCGACGGCCCACTGCTCGGTGCGATCACCGCCGACGACCTCGACCAGGGGCACAAGGTAGGGCGGGTTGAAGGGGTGACCGACGACGAGCCGTTCCGGGGTCGCGGCCTCCACCTGCATCTCACTCATGCTGTAGCCCGAGGTGGACGAGGCGATGACCACGCCCTCGGGGGTGGCGGCGTCGATCTCGGCGAGGAGGTCGATCTTGAGGTCGAGGCGCTCCGGAGCGCTCTCCTGGACGAAGTCGGCGTCGGCCACGGCCTCCGCGAGGGTGTCCACGACCCTCAGGTTCGTCAGGGCGGCGCCCTCGGCCAGGCCCAGCTGTTCCAGGGCGGGCCACGCCGAGGCGACCAGCCCGCGCAGCTTGGTCTCGGCGTCGGGGGCGGGGTCCCAGGCGACCACCTGGTAGCCGCGCCCGAGGTAGTGGGCGACCCAGCCGCCGCCGATGACGCCCGCTCCGACGCAGGCGACCGTGCGGACGGTCTCGGGGGTGGTTCTCGTGTTCTCCGTCATCGTGTGACTCCAGTGTTCGGGGGTCGGGGGCGGGGACTACGCACTGCGGAGCTTGAGCATGGCGCGGGTCTCGGCGGGCGTGGCCACCCGGGCACCGAGGCTCTCGATGAGGGAGACGGCCTTCTCGGTGAGCTGGCCGTTGGTGGCCTTCACCCCGCGGCTGAGGTAAAGGTTGTCCTCCAGCCCCACCCGGGCGTGCCCGCCGAGCAGTACCGACTGCGCCACCCACGGCATCTGCTTGCGGCCGATGGAGAAGCTCGCCCACTGCGCGCCCTCCGGGAGCAGGTTCACCATCGACTGGAGGACGCCCGGGTCGGACGGCGCGCCGTAGGGGATGCCGGTGCACAGCTGGAACATCGTCGGGTCGTCGATGAGGCCCTCGGCGTGCATGGTCTTGGCGAACCACAGCTGGCCGGTGTCGAAGATCTCCAGCTCCGGGCGGACCCCCAGCTCCTGGATGCGCTTGGCGCCCGCGCGCAGCATGTCCGGGGTGGAGATGTACACCTGGCTGCCGTCGCCGAAGTTGAGGCTCCCGCAGTCCAGGGTGCAGATGTCGGGCAGCAGCTCCTCCACGTGCGGGAGGCGGTCCAGGCCGTTGACGAGGTCGGTGCCCTCCTCGAACTGGAGCGGGTCGTCCTGGCCGATCACCAGGTCGCCGCCCATCCCCGCCGTGAGGTTGATGACGATGTCGACCCCGGTCTGGCGGATGCGGTCGACGACCTCCCGGTACAGGGCGTTGTCGCGGGAGGGGGCACCGGTCTCGGGGTCGCGGACGTGGATGTGCACCGCGCTGGCGCCCGCCTCGGCGGCCTCGACCGCGGCCGCGGCGATCTGGCGGGGTGTCACGGGGACGTGCTCACTGCGGCCGACGGTGTCCCCTGCGCCGGTGAGGGCACAGGTCAGGATGGGGTTGGGGTTCATGGTGTCGCTCACGATGGGGCTCCCTCTCGGCGTGTGCGGTGGTTGCTGGGGTCAGCGACCCAGGACGTCACGGTCGATGACCGAGCGCAGGGTGTCGCGCATGTGTCCGACGGTCCGTCCGGGCATGCCGGTCATGACCTGGATGCCCAGGCCGTCGATCAGGGCGGTGAGGCGTCGGGTCGTCTCCTCGACGTCGAGGTCCCGGAAGACGCCGCTCCGGCTTCCCTCGTGCAGGGTGCGCGCGATGGTCTCGTGCCAGCGCCGGTAGGAGTCGGCGTGCAGGTCCCGCATCCCGGGGTCCAGGGCCGCGGCCGTCCAGACCTGGAGCCACACGGACCATTCCAGCCGCAGACGGTCGGAGCCGGGCAGCTGGAGCTCGACGAGGCGGAGCAGGCGCTCGTACGGGTCCGCGAGAGTGTGCAGCTCCGCGACCTGGCGGTCGAACGCCTGTTTCACCGAGTGCCGCAGCGCCTCCACGAGGAGGTCGTTCAGGGTCGGGAAGTGGTAGTGGACGGTGGCGGTGGACGTCCCGCAGGCCTGGGCGACCTGGGCGACGCGCACCGAGTGGTACCCGCGCTCCGCGATGAGGGTCCAGGCCGCCTCGATGATCTGGAGGCGCCGGTTGTGCTCCCGGGCGGCCTTCGGGTGGTCCGCCAGTCGGGCGGGCGGCGGCCGAACCGCCGACGAGTCGCGCGGGGCCGCCGAGACCGTCTCGGCGTCGTCCTCACCGTTGATCAGCCAGTTGACCGTCACTCCGGTCTCGTCCGCGATCCCGGCGAGTTCCAGGGCGGTGAACCGCCGGGTGCCGGTCAGGGACTTGGAGAGTTTGCTGGGGTCGATGCCGAGCCGGGTCGCGAACTCCCGTTGGGAGAGTCCGGATCTGCGGATCGCCTCGCGGGCCCTGCCCCGAACGTCGTCGGCCACGTTGTCTGTCACGTGGAGAACGTACCAACGCCATGGCGATTATCGCAATCCATTCACCGGGACGCCCTCCTCTTCGCAACACGTCACCCGCCGCACAGACCATGAATAACCTGGCCATAACCGACTCGCCTCGCACGAAAAGACCCGGCAACGCCTGATCGACTGACTAGTCAGTTGATGGTGGTGCGCCCCCTGGCCAGGACCGCCACCGGGTAGTGGTCGAGGACCTCGGACAGGCGCGCGGTGGTGAGACCGTCGACCCGTTCCGGCGCGAGCGTGCGCCCGGTGAGGAGGTCGGTCCACTCCCCCGGCCCCGAGGGCAGCGGGAGCACGGTGTCGGCCCAGCCCCCGGCGTCGGCCAGTGTCACCGGCAACCGGGTGGCCACCACCGCCAGCGCGGGCTCGCGGGAGCCCCGCACCGCACGGGCGTAGGCCAGGGCGTGCTCGGCGGACGGCCCCTGGGCGGCCAGCGGCAGGTAGCCGGTGGGGCGCATCTCCTCGCGGGCGCGCAGGCACGTGCGGACCAGGTGGAGCTTGGCGGCGCCGGTCTCGTCCACGGGCGGGCGCCACCCCCGTTCGAGGCGGTCCAGGAGCTCGGCACGCGCCCCGTGGTCCACGGGCCTGCGGTTGTCCGGGTCGACCAGGGAGAGGTCCCACAGTTCGGTGCCCTGGTAGAGGTCGGGCACGCCCGGGCCCAGCAGCTGGACGGCCTTCTGCCCGAGCGCGTTGCTCCAACCCGGCTCTCGCAGCGACGCGGCCATGGCCCCGACCTCGGCGTACAGGTCCGCGTCGGCGCGCAGCCGCCCGGGCCAGGCGCGGACGCGGTCCTCGAAGTCGGTGTCCCGAGCGGTCCAGGAGGTACCGAGTCGGGCCTCGCGGGCGGCCTTGAGCAGGTACTCGACCAGGCGCTCGTCACTGAGGGGCCACGCACCGAGCAGGGTCTGCCAGCCGAGGAGGTCCAGCGAGGGTTCGGGCAGCGGGGCACGAGCGCTCCACCGGCGGACGGCGTCGGCGAACTCGGTGGGGATCTCCGACAGAACCGCCAGACGGGCGCGGACGTCCTCGGAACGCTTGGTGTCGTGGGTGGAGAGCGTGGTCATGGTGCGGGGTTCGGCGGCCTCGCGGCGCAGGTTGTCCTCGTGGAAGGCGGCCGTGCCCACTCCGAACAGGGCCGGGTCGCCGCCGACCTCGTTGAGCGCGACGAAGCGGGTCCCCCGGTAGAAGGCGGTGTTCTCGGTGCCCATCGCCACGACCATGCCGCTGGTCTGCTGGACCCGGCGGGCGGTCTCCCCGTGGGGGTTCTCACGGACGGTGCGGTCGAGGGTCTTCAGGGCGGGTTGGAGGTCGGGTCGGCGCTCGGCGGCGGCGCGCACGGCCCGGGCCCAGGCCGGTTCGCCCTCGGGCAGGTAGGAGCGGTAGACGTCGAAGGAGGCGAGGAGCTCGGTGACGGCCTCCTCCGCGCTTCCGGAACCGGGCAGGGTCGCGGCGATCCTGCGCACCTCCGCGCGCAGGAGCTCGTTGGCGGCGTGGGAGCGGGCCTGGTGGTCGACGGCCTCGGTGTCGGTGGGCACGCCGTGATCGCGGGCCAGAGCGGTCAGGACGGGTTCGGCGTCGGGGTCGACGAACACCCCGCAGACCGTGCGCAGGGCGTCGTACCCGGTGGTCCCGGCGACCGGCCAGGAGGCGGGCAGGGACTCCCCGGGGGCGAGGATCTTCTCCACCACGATCCACCCGGGGAAGCGTTCCGCGAGGCGGCGGAGGTAGCCCCCGGGGTCGCTGAGCCCGTCGACGTGGTCCACGCGCAGCCCGTCGACGCCCCAGCGCAGGATCTCGGCGTGGGTGGCGTCGAAGACCCCGGGGTCCTCCACCCGGACTGCGGCGAGGTGGTCGACGTCGAAGAAGCGGCGGTAGTTGAGCTCGCTGTCTCCGCGACGCCAGGAGACCAGCCGGTAGTGCTGGCGTGCGTGCACGTCGGCCGGGTCGTCTCCGGGGCTGTGGGTGCCGGGGGCCAGCGGGAAGCGCAGGTCGAAGTAGACCAGGTGGCCGTCGGTGAGGGTGAGCTCGGCGAGGGCCGCGCGGCCGTCGTCACCGTCGTCGGCCAGGACCGGCACCAGGATCGGCCCGGAGTCGTGGTCGAGGTCGAAGCAGCGGGCGAACACGGAGTCGCGGCCGTGTTCGAGGACGTCCCACCACCACGGGTTGGCGTCGGGTCGGGCCACCGACATGTGGTTGGGGACGATGTCGACGACCACCCCCATGCCGAGCGCGTGCGCCCGCGCGACGAGGTCCGCGCGGGCGCCCTCGCCGCCCAGCGCCTCGGAGACGCGTGTGGCGTCCACCACGTCGTACCCGTGGTCCGAACCGGGGGTGGCCGCCAGGAGGGGTGACAGGTACACGGCGCCCACCCCGAGCCGGTGCAGCTGATCCAGGAGTGCGGTCGCCTCGGGAAGACCGAAACCGGGCCTCAGCTGGATTCGGTAGGTCGAGGTGGGGGTCTGCTGCCCGTTCGGGTCGGTGCTGTGCGCGCTCATCACCCAGGACCCGTGCCCGGTCGTTCGGCGTGTCATACATGCCCGCCCGGACTGGTGACGAAGGGTCGGAGGGAGCGACTTTCACCGGGGCAGAACTCCTCGTTCACCTTCCGTCCACCCGGAGTCCCCCGTGCCGCCACGGACACGTCCGGTTCCGCACACACCCGCGTTGGGGAAGTTGGTCCGGCAATGGTTAAATTCATCGGCGGTCTTCCATCACCAGCGACAACGTGCCGGGTACCGGCGACCAGCGGTCAGGACGACGAGGACCACCGACTCCGACGAAGGGGATAGAGGAAGCGTGCTCCCGCCCAACAAGCGCACCCGCACCCAGCGCCGTTCGAACGCCTACCGGGGCGCGGCCTCGGCCGCGCTGGCCGGACTTCTGCTCGCGTCCACCGCCTGCGGTAGCGACGACGCCGTCCAGGGGGCCGGCCCGGCCGTCCCCGACGACCTGGAGTGCTTCTCGGGGAGCCTGCACGGCTCCGGGTCCAGCGCCCAGGAGAACGCGATGACGACGTGGATCGCGGGCTTCCAGTCGGCCTGCGAGGACGCGCGCATCTACTACGACTCGATCGGTTCGGGCGGCGGCCGCAACCAGTTCATCGACGGCGCGGTGACCTTCGCCGGGACCGACGCGGCGATGGACCCCGAGGAGAACGCCGACGCCGTGTCGCGCTGCGACGGGTCGGACACGATCAACCTGCCCGCGTACGTGGTGGCGATCGCGGTGGTGTTCAACCTCGACGGGATCGAGGAGCTCAACCTGAGCCCGGACACCGTGGCGAAGATCTTCAACCAGGACATCACACGCTGGAACGACCCGCAGATCGCGGAGGACAACCCCGACGCCGACCTGCCGGACCTGGCGATCACCCAGGTCAACCGGGCGGACGACTCCGGCACGACGGAGAACTTCACCCGTTACCTGGCCGAGGCCGCCCCGGACTCGTGGCCGCACGAGGCCGACGGGCAGTGGCCGATCACCCCGCGCGAGTCCGCGCAGGGCAACAGCGGTATCGCCGACACCGTCTCGCGGGCCGACGGCGCCATCGGGTACGTGGAGATGTCCCACCTGCACGGGCTGCCCGCCGCGAGCATCGGCGTGGGAGACGAGTTCGTGGAGATCTCGCCGGAGGCGGCCGCCCAGGTCGTGGCCGACTCGCCCCGCCGGGAGGACAACACCAGCGAGCACGACCTCGCTCTGGCCCTGGACTACGGCACCACCGAACCCGGCAGCTACCCACTGGTCCTGGTGAGCTACGAGACGGTGTGCCAGGACTACGCCGACCAGGCCGAGGCCGAGCGGGTCAAGGCGTTCCTGCGGTACGTGGTGAGTCCGGAGGGCCAGGCGGCGGCCTCCGAGGAGACCGACTCGACCCCGGTCAACGACTCTCTGCGTGAGGACCTGCTGGCCTCCATCGAGGCGATCGGGTCCTAGACGGCACCGTGGTTCGGGGCGCGTCACCCCGGTGGCGCGCCCGATCCACACCTTTGATCCGGTACCTTACGTACTGACCACGTAGCGCTGGGTCATGCGTCACGGACGGGTGCTGCGCGGTACGCCGGAGCCCGTCCGGCCGGGTCGGTGTCTTCCCCCACCTACCCGGTCGCGGCCGGGTCCCCACCGGGGTCGTCCTCGTCGGGCATCTCGCGCCCGCAGGCCCGGCAGGCCCGGTACCAGAGCGAGCGGAGCCGCGCTCGTGGCCTCCGGCGTCGACGTCGGCGCCACCACCGTCGGCGAGGCTCCTCCTCGCCCTCGCTCTCCTCCCGCTCTTCCCCTGCTTCCGTCTCCGTGTCGCCCCCATGAGCGTGGACGAGCGCGACGGGGACGGGCCCCGGGCACTCGACCGCGGCCCGGGGCGGAGGCGGGACGGAGCGGTGCAGCGTGAGGTCGGTGAGGGTGCCCTCCCCGCCGTGGATGCGGTAGCGGCCGTGGAGCGCGGCGACCACGTCGGCCAGGTCCTCCTCGTCGTCGCACACGCGCATGGCCCGGGCCAGGGCCCGGGTACGCCAGAGCCGGACCCCGGCGTCGCGGGTGGGCGAGGCCGCCAGGAAGAGCTCGGTGAGCCCGGCGCGGGCGCGTTCGGCACTGGCCAGGAGCCGGGACAGCGCCAGTTCACCCAGCCCCCACGCCACCGGCACCTGGAGGAGGAAGGGCGAGGGGAAACCGGTCCTGGGCGCGGTGGCGGCGAAGGAGATCCGCGGTTCCCGCAGGTAGTTGGCCTGAATCAGACGCAGGTCCAGCTGGGGCCCGTCGAAACCGCCGGGGGCGGATCCGGCGCCCTCCCAATCGGCGACCAGGGTCACGGCGAGGTCGGTCTCGGTGCCGTTGAGCAGCCGGTCCACGCAGCCCCGGACCAGGTCGTAGGGGGCTCCCGTCACGTCCACCACGGCGTGGACCAGCGGGGTGCGGCGGCGCGCCTCGGGGACGCGTTCCCGGTAGGCGTGCGGGTGCGGCATGAGTTCGGCCAGGACCTCGGTACGGAAGCGTTCCGAGGGCAGGCGGGTGCGTGCCGTGGAGGCCGGGCCGACGTGCCAGGCGGTCGCGGTGTGCTCGGGGACCATGACCGCTCCGGCCTGCCAGAGCCGGTAGCCGAACTCGGTGTCCTGGCCGAGGTCCAGGTCGGGGTCGACGCCGCCGGCCGCCTCGTAGAGGCTGCGGCGCACCGCCGCCGCGGCGCCCAGGTAGGCGTGGAAGCCGAGGTGGTCGGCGTCGCGCAGGTCGTCGCTCTGGTCCAGCAGGTGCTCGATCCAGTCGTGGCGGCCCCCGGTGTCCAGGTCGCGGTGGAGGTCTCCGGAACGGGCGGCGGCCAGGAGGGCCCCGGGGTCGAGGGGGTCGGCGTCGGCGAAGCGGACGCGGCCGAGGGTGACGCACTCGGCGTGGGCGTGGTGCCAGCGCGCCTGGGCCTCGACGAACTCGGGGCAGGCGACCATGTCGGCGTCCATCCACATGAGGATGTCGCCGGTGCTGGCGTGCGCTCCGTAGGCGCGGGCGTATCCGGCGCCCCAGCCGCCGTCGGGGGAGGCCACCACGCGGCAGCGGCGCGGGCGTTGGTCGGGGAGCGTGAGCGGTGGGGCGGAGTGGTCGTCGACCACCACGACCTCGAAGAGGTGCTCGGGGTAGGTCTGGGCGGACAGGGAGGCCAGCGCCAGGTCGAGGTGGTCCTGGCCGCCCCTCGCGGGGATGATGACGCTGACGGTGAGTTCCGGTGTCCAGCAGCCGGTGGCGGGTGGTGTCAGCCCGCTCCAGTCGTTGCGGAAGACGCGGGTCGCGACCCGTTCCACCCGGCCACGGTGCGACACCCCGTCAACATGGGACCCTACGTGCTTATTCAGTGACACAGAGTCACTATAGCGATGTTTCCCCACACAGAGTGAGTGGCACCCCTGCTCGCTGTGTCACCGTGGCCGGTCCGGCTGGCCACGGGGGCGTGGTCCGACCGCCCGGCGGCTCGGAACGGCCGGGTCAGCGGCGCGGGTCGGACCCCTCGGACCTCAGCATGCGCAGGCCCAGCAGGACGACTCCGACGACCAGCGCGATCATGACGCCCCACACCAACAGGCCGACGATCACCGACAACAACCAGAAGAGGGCGACGACGACCGCGACACCCGCGGCGACCCTGAGAACGAGACGAGCCATGCGCCGAAGGATACGCGGGCGCCCCGAACGACGGAACCCCGGCCCGCCCTCCGGAGAGGGCCGACCGGGGAACACCGCGCGTACCGGTCCTAGCCGGGCCGGACGGCGCTGGTGAACACACCGTCCCAGTAGGCGGCCAGCGAGACCTCCTCCAGCGGCTTCGACGGGTTCGAGCCGTGGATCATCATGCCGTTGCCGGCGTAGATGCCCACGTGGCTCGGGGCCGAGACGTCGTAGAAGAACATCAGGTCGCCGGGCTGGAGCTGGTCGCGCGAGACCGGGGTACCGGCGTTGACCTGGTCGTAGGTGGTGCGCGGCAGACTCACGCCCGCCTGTGCCCACGCGGCCTGGGTCAGGCCGGAGCAGTCGTAGCCGTCGGGCCCGGTACCGCCCCAGACGTAGGGCTTGCCGATCTGCGCGCGGGCGAAGTCCAGGACCGCCTGGACGTCACCGGAGACGGCGGCGGTACCGCCGGAGGCACCGGCGGCGCCCCCGTCCGCGGCGGCCTCGCCCACGGTCGGGTCGACACCGCCCAGGCTCTCCAGGACCTCGGCCTGCTCGTCGAGCGCGGCCTCGCCCCGGGCCACGGCCTCCTCGGCGGCCTCCAGGGACTGGGCGGCGGCCTCCTCGGTCGCCTCCGCCGCGTTGTACAGCTCCTCGGCGTTCTCGACCTCGGTCACGTAGTCGGCCAGGGTCGTCTGCTGCCCCTCGGACAGGTAGTCGAGATCGGCGATGTTCTGGAGGGCGTTGTCGGCGTCACCACCGAACAGCACGCCCATCGAGCTGTGGGTGGCGCCGGTGTAGGCACCCTGCACGATGACGGAGACCTGGCCGGACTTGGCGTCCAGCTCCTCCTGCGCGTCCTCCAGGCGCTGCTGGAGGTCCTCCAGCTCGGCCTCGGTCGCGGCGTGGTCCTCCTTGGCCTCGTTGAAGTCCGCGTTCAGCCCGGAGAGCTCCTCCTGGAGCTCTTCGTAGCGCTCGCGGGCCTCCGACTCGGTCTGGTCGGCCAGCGCCACGCCGGAGGACAGGACCACGGCGCCGAGAGCGACGAAGCCGACCGTCGTCAGGCGACGGGTGGGTTCGGGGTTGCGAGTCAAAGCACCGACTGCCTTTCTCCCACATCCGTTTACCGGCACGGGGCATCCCGAAGGAGCGCCGAGGGACGGCGCGGGGATGCGTGGCGGAGGGATACCGGCGGCGACGGGAAGGGTCGCGGGAACTCGCCGGGCGTCGTGACGGCCCCCGCTCCTGGGACAAGGACAGCTGCTGAGCGGGGTGCAACGGCAGGTCGTACGCTGTCACCCTGGTGGTGACGAACTGGGGCGTTCCGACCTGGGGGAACACTAATTCATCCCCTGGACCGGACGCGACCCGTTCGTTACCTCCCCATGGTTGACCCGCCCCTCCCGGAACGGGCACGCCGCCGCCCGGAACCCCGCCGGGGACGAGGGTGGCGCTCCGTTCTTCCCGAGGCGGCCGGGTCACAAACGGACCAAGCCGCGACGTGACCATGACGCGTATCACACTCGAACGGGGAAGGGGGTCGGCCTCCTCGGGGAGCCCGACCCCGACGGATCACAGGTGGCGGTCCCACCAGTCGAGGATCGCCTCGAACCTGGCCACCCGGTGGCTGGGCAGGCCCGAACGCGACAGCTCGTGCCCCTCTCCCGGGAACAGGAGCATCTCGGTCTCCTGGCCCCGCTTCCTGAGCGCCACGAACAGGCGCTGGGCCTGCTCCACGGGGCAGCGCCAGTCCTGCTCGGAGTGGATGATGAGGAACGGCAGGTCGATCCGGTCCGCGTGGCTGAGCGGGCTCTCCTTCGCCCAGGTCTCCTCCGGGCCGTACAGCGGCTCCGGGAAGTACGAGCCGATGTCGGACGACCCCTGGAAACTGTCGATCGCGTTGACCGCGCGCTCGCTGATGGCGGCGCGGAAGCGCTCGCCGTGGTGGGCCGCGATCCACGTGGTCATGAAGCCGCCGTGCGAGCCGCCCATGACCCCCACCCGGGTGGCGTCCAACCGGTCGTCCTTCAACGCCTCGTCCAGGAAGGACAGGACGTCGACGGAGGTGGTGGCGCCCACCGAGCCGATGACCGCCCGACCGTGCTCCTGGCCGTAGCCCGACGAGCCGCGCGGGTTGCAGTAGAGCACCGCGTACCCGGCTGACGCGTACACCTGGGTCTCGTCGAAGAGCTGCCAGCCGTACTGGGCGTACGGTCCGCCGTGGATCATGAGCACGACCGGGTGCGGGCCCTCACCCTCGGGCACCGCCAGCCAACCGTGGACCTCGTTGCCCTCCTCGGTGCGGGCGGTCAGCTCGGTGACCGGGAACGGGTCCAGCTCCTGGTCGGTGAAGGAGGTCAGCGCCTTGGTGCCGTCCTCGGTGACCGCGTACAGCTCGCCGCTGTCGCGCTCACCGGCGGCGGTCACCACGGTGACACCACCCGCGTGGTCGAAGGCGCCCACCTGGACACGCCCGCCGAACACCGTGGTGCGCACGCCACCGGGGGTGACCCGGTACAGCTCGACCGCGCCCCGGTTCTCACCGGCGACCAGGACGCCCTCGCCGGTCACCCGGGGGCGCGCGCTCATCCGGGGGTCCTCGGTCCCGGTCAGCCTCCGAGGCGCCTCGGAACCGTCGAGGGGCACCGACCACAGGCCCGTCCCCCGGCCGACGAAGTCGTCGAGGTCCGGGCCGAGCTCGTCGCCGACGAAGTACACGGTGGAGCCGTCCTCGGAGAGGCTCACCGAACCGGCCTTCAGGTCGCCCCGGGTGATCCGGCGCGGCTCCGCCCCCGCCTCGGGGCGGCAGACCCACAGGTCACCGACGAGGTCCGTGTCGCGCGTCGCGTGCAGGGCGGCGTCGAACACCAGCCCCGTGCCGTCCGGGGTCCACGTCGGTCGACCGTGGTCGGCGTCACCCTCGGTGACCCGGACCGGCTCACCCACCTCACCCGAGGGGTCGACGGGGGCGCTCACGAACACGTGCTGGCGCCGGTCGTTGGTGAAACCGAAGTCGTCGAGCCGGTACTTCAACGCGGTGATCCGGCGCGGGGGCTCCTGGTCCGGAGCGCCGTCCACGTAGCGGCCCTCCTCGGGGACCCGCGCGTTGTAGGCCAGGCGCGTGGAGTCCGGGCTCCACGCGAACGCCCCGGCGCCCAGCGGGTGGTCGGTGATCTTCCACGGCTCACCGCCGTCGGAGGGCAGGACGTGGATCTGGGGGCGCTTGTCCTCGTCGGGGCGGAGGAAGGCGATCCAGCGACCGTCGGGTGAGAAGCCGGGGGCACTGTCGCGGGTGCCCCGGGTGATCCGGCGGGCGGGCTCGGAGCCGTCGGTGGGAACGCTCCAGAGGGAACCCAGGTAGGCGTCCTCCTCCAGGTCGGGGCGGGACACGGCGAGGACGGCTCGGGTGCCGTCCGGGGAGAGTGAGGGTGCGCTGAGGCCGTGCAGGCGAGCGATGTCAACGGGTTTCATACACGAGTGGCGGCCGCGCGGGCGCGGTCCGCCGTCTCCTTCCCTTGGGGTACGGGGATGCCGGTGACCGAAGGTGCCCCCGGTCAGGGGGTCATCCCACACGGACCCTATCGACGCACGATTCGTCACATCCATACCTTTCGCGTCCTGAGTGCGTCCGCACCGGCCTCCGCCGCGCCACGCCCGCTGGGCGGACGGCTCCCGGGGGGCCTCGGCCGCGGCGCGAGCACGCCGGGACCCCGCCCGGTTTCGACGGCTCGGAGCCCCTTGAGGAGCGCGGGCAGGGATCCGGCCCCGCCGGGACCCGCCCCGCGTCCGGCCCGGGGCGGGGCGGGTGCGGGGCGGGTGAGGGCGGTGGCGACGCGTGCTCAGCCGGTCCGGTCGGTCTCCAGGCGGGTACAGACCCAGCGGTCCCCTTCACGGCGGAGGCGGAAGGCGAACACCCGGGTGCGGCTGTCGCAGGCGATCACGGCGCTGGCCTCCATCCCTCCGGCACCGAGCGGCTGGTGGAACACGCGTGTCAACCGGGGCGCCATCGCGCAGTCGACCGTGCCACGGAGACGACGCAGCTCCTCGCGGACCGGAACGGTCACGTGGTCGCGCAGCACTTCCGGGGCACGCCTGCCCACCAGGACCTCCGCCATCTGCTGGGCCAGCCGGTGCACGTCACCGGGGGTCCGATGGCCCGCCAGCGGCGACGCGGCGCACCGGCCCGTCGTCATGCCCCCGCGCGGGGTGCGGGCGGGGGTCCGCACCGGCCGCCAGGGGTTGGCGGTGGCGCGGGAGCAGAGCCGTTGACGGCAGGGGTGGCCGTGGGAGGCGTGCGACATGAACGGATTCCTTCCGGAGGAGGAACGACACCCTGACGCCCTTCCAGGAGCGCGCGGGGACGGGTCCGTGCCACCTGGCATTCCAGGTTCCTCACGACCGTCGACACGGCCGCCCCTCCGCGAGCGTCCGCCACCTGGGAACCGTCATACTTCAAGACGTGACTCACGCGTACCTTTCCTCCCCCGTTCCCGTCGCCCTCGCCCACCGGGGCGGGTGGCTCACCGACGACCAGGGTGTGCGCCGCACCGAGCTGGAGAACACGGCGGTGGCGTTCCAGCACGCCGTCGACCTGGGCTACACGTACCTGGAGACGGACGTGCACGCCACCAGTGACGGCGTGCTCATGGCCTTCCACGACGCCACCCTGGACCGCACCACCGACCGGAACGGCGCCATCTCCGCGCTGCCCCACCGGGAGGTCGCACGCGCGCGGGTGGCGGGCAAGGAACCGGTCCCCCTCCTCGAGGACCTGCTCGGTGCCTGGCCCGAGGCACGCTTCAACATCGACCTGAAGTCGGACGGCGCCGTCCTGCCCATGCTCGAGGTGCTGCGCCGCACCCAGGCCTGGGACCGCGTGTGCGTGGGCTCCTTCGACCAGGCCCGTCTGGAGCGCGCCCGACGCCTCTACGGCCCCCGGGTGGCCACCTCCTGCGGGCCGGTCGACGTGGCCCGGCTCCGGCTGGCCTCGCTCTCTCCGCTGCTGCGCCCCACCGCCAGCCGCGTCCCCGTCTGCGCGCAGATCCCCATGAGCCACGGTGGTTTCCCCATCCTCAGCCGGGACGTGATCCGCGCCGCGCACCGGCTCGGCATGCAGGTGCACGTGTGGACGGTCAACGAGCCCGAGGTGATGGAGCGCCTGTTGGACGCGGGCGTGGACGGAATCATCACCGACAACACCGTCGCCCTGCGCGAGGTGCTCGTCCGGCGGGGACGCTGGAACCAGCCCGGCCCCAGAACCACGAAGAACGGATAGCCCCCCTCCATGTCCACCACACCCTCGCCACCGGCGGCGGACAACTCCCCCGCGTCCGACCCCGCCCAGCGCAGACGCGAACAGCGCGGCTGGTACACCTACGACTGGGCCAACCAGGTGTTCATCACCTCGGTGGTCACCGTGCTCATCGGCCCCTACCTGTCGGGGCTGGCCTGCTCGGAGGCGGGGGCTGCCGGTGACTGCTCACAGCCGGGCCTGGTGCTCTACCCGCTCGGGGTCGAGTGGATCAGCATGCACCCGAACTCCCTGCACCCGATGGTGACCACGGTCGCCGGTCTCCTCCTTCTCGTGATGCTGCCGGTCGTGGGCGCCCTGGCCGACCACACCCAGCACAAGAAGCGCTGGCTGTTCTGGCTCGCCGCCGCGGGCTCCCTGTGTGTCAGCTCGCTGTACTTCACCAGCGACTACCAGCTGGCGGCGCTGTTGTTCATCACGGGCAACACCTTCTACGGCATGTCCCTGGTGGTTTTCAACGCCTTCCTGCCGGAGATCGCCACCTCCGACGAACGCAACCGCGTGTCCGTGACCGGGTGGGCAATGGCCTACCTGGGCGGCGGTCTCCTGCTCGCCGCCCACATGGGCCTGCTCGCCTCCGCCGACTCCCTCGGGGTCTCGGAGGGACACGCGGTCCGCATCGCCTTCGCGTCGGTGGGCCTGTGGTGGTTCGTCTTCTCCGTGATCGGCATCCGAATGCTGCGCAACCGCTACGGCAGGTTGGCGGCAGAGCCGGGCCCCCCGAGACTGGGCGCCTCCCTGAAGCAGTACTGGCGCACCCTGCGGGAGATGCGCCACTTCCCGAACACACTGAAGTTCCTCATCGCGTTCGTCCTGTTCAACAACGGCAT
Organism: Nocardiopsis eucommiae; assembly: GCF_965344335.1. Lineage (NCBI taxonomy): Bacteria > Bacillati > Actinomycetota > Actinomycetes > Streptosporangiales > Nocardiopsidaceae > Nocardiopsis > Nocardiopsis eucommiae. The sequence goes on along the minus strand of NZ_CBDRIY010000011.1, from coordinate 19,387 downwards.
CCAGGCCGTCATCTACTTCGCGGGCAGCTTCGCCAGCCAGGACCTCAACCTGTCCCTGGCCATCCTGAGCGCGACCATCCTGCTCATCCAGTTCGTCGCCTTCGCGGGCGCCCTGCTGATGGGGTGGATCGGCCGCCGGTTCGGTACCAAGAACACCGTCCTGGCCAGCCTGGTCGTCTGGTGCGCCCTGGTCACCTGCGGCTACTACCTGCCGCCCGACGACCCGGCGCTGTTCCTGCTGCTGGGCGCGGGCATCGGCATGGTGCTGGGCGGGACCCAGTCGCTCGCGCGAGCGCTGTACTCGCTGCTCATCCCCCGCGGGCGCGAGGCCGAGTACTTCAGCCTGTTCCAGCTGGCCGACCGGGGGTCGGTGCTCTTGGGCGCGGCCTCGATCACCCTGGTGGTCAACCTGACCGGCGGGTTCCGCACCGCCATTTTCTCGCTGGTGGTCTTCTTCGTCATCGGCGGCGTCCTGCTGTGGCGCACCGACCTGAGGAAGGGCATCGAGTCGGTCGGCAACACCGTGCCGAACAACCTCTGACCGCGTCCCGGAACGTCGTCGGCCCCGGTGATACTGGGTGCCGACGACGTTCGTGTTCGGTGCGGGGGGTGTGGTGCGGGTTCTGCACGCGGTGTGGTCCAGGGACACGCTGGTGCTCTGGGGTGAGGGCGGGGACGGGGCCCGAGAGGCCTCGGGTGCCCCTGACGCTGGGGCGCACCCCGGGGCCGCCGGGCTGGCGCAGCTGCGCGCGGTGGCCGCCAAGGCGGGGATCGATCCCGACTCCCCCGGCGCGACCGCGCCGCTCCTGTGGCTGCCGGGGAGCTCCGGGGCGCCCGCCCCGTCCGACACCGACGACACCGCGCCCGCCGAGTTCCGCGCCTGGACGGTGCCCGGGCTGGAGCTGACCCCTGCCGAGGCCGACACCCTGTTGTCGGCGCTCGACTCCCTGCCCGTGGCGGCCGGGCCCGCCCTGACGCACCTGGGCGCGGTGCACGTCCTCGCCGAGAACCTGGTCCGGGCCGGAGGCGTCCTGCCCGACCTCGTCGGTGACCCGCCCCTGGCCCGGTGGCGTCCCGCCCCCCTGGACACCGCCGAGGAGCACCTGGCGGCCCTCACCCGCGCGCTCCCTCCGGCGGCGGTCGCCCACCTGCCCCCGGCGGAGCGGGCCGAGGCGGCCCGGCTGTGCGTGCTGGCCCCGCTCGAACTGCTCACCGACGCCGTCGCCCGGCGCCTGGCCACCGCCGCGCCCGGGGCGACCGGTGAGGACACACTCCCGGGCCCCGAGGTCCCGCCGGCCGCCCGGCTGGCGGCGGCCCTCACGGGGCGGCACACCCGGGTGGACACCGACACCGCACGCGCGCTGCGCGGGCCGCTGCGGGAGTGGCGCTCCCGGGTCCGGGGCGGGGGCCGGGCCCAACTCCTCTTCGTCCTGCGCGAACCCGAGCCCGAGGGCGCGCACGGCGGCCCGCGCCCCTGGACCCTGGAGTTCTGGGTGCGCTCCACCTCCGACCCCGGACTGCGCCTGCCCCTGGAACGGGTCTGGCTGGGTGAGGGCGCCGCCTGGCTTCCCGAGGACGTGGGGTCGACCGCCCTGGCCGACCTGCGCCGGGCCGCCCGCCACCTGCCCGCCCTCCGGCGCGCCCTGGCGGACCTGGCCCCGGCCCGTCTCACCATGGACACCGCGCGGGCGCAGAACTTCGTGGGCGAGGCCGCCGCCCGGCTCACCTCGGCGGGGTTCGGCGTGGTCCTGCCCGAGTGGAGCGGCCGCGGCGCCCTCGCGCTGCGCATGACGGTCAGCGAGGAACCGAAACGGCGGGGTCGCGGCGGGGTGGGCCCCACCGCACTGGTGGACGTGTCCTTCGAGGCGTTGTTGCGCGGCCCCGGCGGGCAGGAGCCGCTGGACGAGACGGAACTGGCCGAGCTCGCGGAACTGGCGCGGCTCAAGCGCTCACTGGTCCAGGTGCGCGGCCGGTGGATGGAGATGGATCCCGGACGCGTCGAGGCCGCCCTGGACCTGATGCGCCGGAGCGGCCGGGGGCCGGTCCGGCGCGAGGAGGCGCTGCGGACGGCGATCGGCGCGGAGCCGACCCCGCTGCCGGTGGCGGACGTGGTGGCCGGAGGTCCGCTGGGTGCCCTGCTGGACGGCGGGGCCGAGGCCGCGCTCCGCCCCATGGGCTCCCCACCGGGGTTCGAGGGGACGCTCCGCCCCTACCAGGACCGGGGTTCGGCCTGGCTGCGGTTCCTGGGCGAGCTCGGGCTGGGCGCCGTGCTCGCCGACGACATGGGGCTGGGCAAGACCGTGCAGCTGCTGGCCCTGCTCACCGACGAGCGCGCCGGGGAGGCGGTGCCCGGCCCGACCCTGCTGGTCTGCCCGGTGTCGCTGGTCGGCAACTGGCGCAAGGAGGCGGAGCGGTTCGCCCCGGGGCTGCGGGTGCACGTCCAGCACGGGCCCGACCGGCCGACCGGCAACGCCCTGGCGCGCCTCGTGGGCGGCTGCGACCTGGTGGTGACCACCTACGGGGTGGTGGCGCGCGACGCCGAGGAGCTGTCGGGCATGCCCTGGCACCGGGTGGTCTGCGACGAGGCCCAGGCGCTGAAGAACCACGCCACCCGGCAGGCGCGGGCGGTGCGCTCGCTGCCCGCCGCGACGCGGATCGCGCTCACCGGAACCCCGGTGGAGAACAACCTGGGAGAGCTGTGGTCGGTGATGGACTTCGCCAACCCCGGGCTGCTGGGGACGGCGGCCGACTTCCAGCGCGCGGTGGCCGACCGGGCCGAGGCGGAGGAGGGCACCGGCGAGGGAACGGACCTGGTGCGGCGGCTCACCGGGCCGTTCGTGCTGCGACGTCTGAAGACCGATCGTACGATCATCGCGGACCTGCCGGAGAAGCAGGAGATGCGCACCTGGTGCACGCTCACCCCCGAGCAGGCCTCGCTGTACAAGGCGGTGGTGGACGACCTGTCCGAGCGGATGGCGGAGGCCGACGAGAAGGAGCGCAAGGGGCTGGTGCTGTCGTCCATGTCCCGGCTCAAGCAGATCTGCAACCACCCGGCGCAGTTCCTCGGGGACGGCTCGGCGCTGGCGGGCCGCTCGGGCAAGCTCGACCGTCTGGAGTCGATCCTGGGCGAGGCGGTGGCCGAGGGGGACAAGGCGCTGTGCTTCACGCAGTACGCCCGCTGGGGTGAGCGCCTGGCTCCCTATCTGAGGTCCCGGCTGGGGGTACCCGTGCTGTGGCTGCACGGCGGGACCTCCCGCGCCGAGCGCGAGCGGATGACGGAGCACTTCCAGACGGTGGCGGGGCCGGTGGTGTTCCTGCTGTCGCTCAAGGCCGCCGGGACCGGGCTGAACCTGACCGCCGCCAACCACGTCGTGCACGTGGACCGGTGGTGGAACCCGGCGGTGGAGAACCAGGCCACCGACCGGGCCTTCCGGATCGGTCAGCGCCGGAACGTGCAGGTACGCAAGCTGGTGTGCGTGGGCACCGTGGAGGAACGGGTGGACGAGATGATCACGCGCAAGAGCGTGCTGGCCGACGGCGCCGTGGCCACCGGCGAGGGTTGGCTGGGCGGACTGTCGGTGGAGGACCTGCGCGAGGTGGTGCGGCTGGCGCCGGAGGCGGTCTCGGGATGAGCTGGTCGGAGCTGGTGCGCGAAGCGCTGGGCGGGGCCGGTGGCGGTGGCTCGGCGGTGGAGCGGTTCTCGGTGCGGCCCGGTGAGGTCTCGGCCCGGGTCCTGGGGCACGAGGTGAGCCTGATCCGGACCGTCTGGGAGGGACCGGAGTGGGATCGGGTGGGCGCGGCGCTGGCCTCGCAGCCGCTGTTCCGCGCCCGTGTTCTCGCCGGGGAACTGCCCGAGGCGGCGGCCCGCGTGTTCGCGCTGCTCGGTCTGGACCTGGTGCCGGACGGGTGGGCCGGTTTGGTCGCGACGTGCTCCTGCGACCACTGGGACGGACGTTGCGCGCACCTGGGAGCGGTCGCGGCGGCGCTGGGGGCCGAGGCCGACCGCGACCCCTTCGTCCTGACCCGGTGGGCGGGCCGGGAACGGCGCGCGTTGGTGGAACTGGTCCGGGGCCTGCCGGGCGGCGCGAAGGGCTCCTCCTCCGTGGGTACCGAGTTCGGGAACGGCGGGGACGGAGACCATTCCCGGGAACACGGTGAAACCGGAATCGATGTTGTCGCCGCACAGGCACGAACAACCAATCCCCTTTCCCCGGCGGGCTTCTGGTCCTCTCCCGTCACACCCCCGCCACCTCCCCTGCCGGAGGGGGTCGGAGACCGTGTCAGGGCCGTGGCCCCAGGGCATGTCGCGGATCACCTGCCCGGTTTCGACCGTTCCGCGAAGCGCTATTCGGGAACCGGGGATGGCACTTGACGTTCCCGATCGATTTTCTTGTGGAAAACGCCAGTAAGGACACCGAAACACGGTTACGATTCGCCTGGAGATGACCCCGCACGACTAGTCCTGATTGGTACCTCTCTCTATGGCCGATCGCTTCCCCCCACACATCGACATGGACACTCCGAGCATCGCGCGGATGTACGACTACCTCCTGGGAGGGAAAGACAACTTCGCGCCGGACCGCAAGGCCTGTGAGGCGCTGGCCGAGCACATGCCCGAGCTCGTCGCCTGTGCCAACGACAACCGGGCCTTCCTCGGTCGTGCCGTGGACCACGTCGTCTCCCAGGGGGTGGACCAGTTCCTGGACCTGGGCGCGGGCCTTCCCACCACGGACAACACCCACCAGGTCGCGCAACGGACCGAGCCGAGGGCCCGGGTCCTCTACGTCGACAACGATCCCATCGTGCTCGCGCACGGGCGGGCGCTCCTGGGCGACAGCCAGTCGACCGCCTTCCTGCACGCCGACGTCCGCGACACGGACGAGATCCTGAACTCCCCCGAGGCCGAGAAGCTGATCGACCTCGACCAGCCGATCTGCGTCATGCTGGTCTCCCTGCTGCACTGCCTGCCCGACGACAGCGACCCGTTCGGCATGGTGCGCTCCCTCATGGAGCGGGTCGTGCCCGGTTCCGCCGTCATCTACTCGCACGTCGTCTCCGACGACCCGGCTGCCGCCGCCTGGATGGACGGCATGATGCTGGAGTTCGGCACCGCCTGGGGGCGGGTCCGTACCCCCGCGGAGGCCTCCCAGGTGTTCGAGGGCCTGGAACCGGTCAGCCCCTGGACCGACGGGCGGGACGCGGACCCGACGTTGGTGGACTGCGCCAGCTGGCGCCACCCCGGGAACGAGCCGCGTCCACGTCCCGTCGACCCCGACGTCAAGCGGTGGGAGACGGCCGGGGTGGCCTACAAACGCTGACCCCTCGCGCCGTCCCGTTCACAGCATTCCGTCGATCTCCGACTTCGACGCCGCGGCCGACATCCGCCCGAAGGTCCCCTCCTCGGCGATCTCCCGGGCGGCCGCCAGCGCTCCGGCCAGCGCCGACCGCGACAGCCCCGACCCGAGACTGATCCGCCGGGCCCCCAGGGCACCCAGCTCCGCCACGGACATCCCGGCCGCCGCCCCCGAGGCCAGCACGTTGACGGGGCGGCCGACCGAGGAGCACACCGCCCGGATGGCGTCCGCGTCCGGCAGCCCCGGGGCGAAGAGCACGTCGGCCCCGGCCTCCTCGAAGGCTCTGAGCCTTCGGATCGTGTCCTCCAGGTCCTGGCGTCCGTACAGGTGGTTCTCCGCCCGGGCGGTGACCGTGAACGGGAAGGGCAGGGTCCGCGCCGCCTCCACGGCGGCCCGGACCCGCTCGACCGCCAGCCCGAACTCGTGGATCGGCGCGTCGGGGTCGGCGGTGGTGTCCTCCACCGAACCGCCCACGATCCCCGTGGCTCCGGCCGCCATGAAGGTGCGGGCCACCTCCTCGGGGGCGCGCCCGAAGCCGTCCTCCAGGTCCGCCGAGACCGGCAGGTCCGTGGCGGCCGCGATCACCGAGGCGTTGCGCAGGGTCTCCTCGCGCGAGACCAGCCCGGCGCCGTCCCGGCGTCCCAGCCCGTGCGCCAGCCCCCCGCTGGTGGTGGCCAGGGCCGCGAAGCCGAGCCCGCCCAGCAGCCGGGCGGACCCGGCGTCCCAGACGTTCGCGATCACGAAGGGTTCCGGCCCCCGGTGCAGCTCGCGTAGGCGTGCGCCCCGCGCCGTCAGATCCTGTCCGTTGTGGTCCATGCCCTCCCTTGTACACCCGACCACCGACGGAGCGGGGAACGGCCGCGCTCCTGGGCGGTGCGCCGTCCGCCCCCTCCGGCGCGGCGCCGGTTCACGCCTCCTTGGCGTCCTCGTCGAAGACCCCCTGCGCGATCGCGAACGCCTTGTTGGCGGCCGGGACCCCGCAGTAGACGGCCGTCTGGAGGAACACCTCCCCGACCTCGTCCGGGGTCAGGCCGTTGCGCAGGGCGGCCCGCACGTGCAGGGCCAACTCGTCCCAGTGGCCCTTGGCCACCAGGGCGGTGAGCACCATGCAGCTGCGGGTGCGCCGGTCCAGTCCGGGCCGGGTCCACACCTCGCCCCAGGCGTAGCGGGTGATGAGGTCCTGGAAGGGTTCGGTGAAGGCGCTCGTGCGGGCCTCGGCCCGGTCCACGTGGGCGTCACCGAGCACGCTCCGGCGCACCCGCGTCCCGGCGCCATGGCGGTCGATCGCGGCCAGGTGCTGGGTGATGAGGGTGTTGACCCGGGCCGCGTGCGACCACGAGAGCAGATGGGCGGCGCCCTCCAGCACCACGAACCGCGCCCCGGGCACGCGTTCCGCGATGAGCGCCCCGTGCTCCTCGGCCGGGGTCGAGGGGTCGTCGGCTCCGGCCACGACCAGTGTGGGAGCAGTGACGCGGTGCAGGTCGTCCCGTACGTCGTGGTGCTCGATGGCGCCACAGCAGCCCGCGTAACCCTCGTCGGGGGTGTCCACGATCTGGTCGCGCAGGAGCGTGACGTCGTGGGGGTGTTCCGAGGCGAAGGCCGGGGTGAACCACCGCTGCACGACCCCGTCGGCCAGGGCGACGGTCCCCTGGTCCCGGGCCAGGGCGGCGCGGTCCCGCCAGTTCCGGGCGGGCCCCATGTGTGGGGAGGTGGCCAGGAGCACGAGCCCGTCGACCCGTTCGGGGGCGTGGACGGCCAGCCACTGGCCGACCATGCCACCGATGGACAGGCCCACGTAGTGGGCGCGACCGATCCCGAGCCGGTCGAGCAGGGCGAGGACGTCCCCGCCCAGGTCGGCCATGCTGTAGGGGCCCTCGGGCGCGGGCGACGCCCCGTGTCCGCGCAGGTCCACGCGGATCACCCGGAAGACGGCGGAGAGCGCGTCCACCTGCGGCTCCCACATCCGATGGGTGGTGCCGAGGGATCCGGCCAGCACCAGGGGCGGTGCGTCCGCCGGTCCGCTCACGACGTGGTGGAGGTCAACGCTCATCGGTTCCTACTTCTTCTTGGTCGGTGGAGGCCGTCCGGCCGGTCCTACCCGTCACCCGGTCGGTGAACACCGGTGCGGCGCCGAGGTAGTCGACGGGGTCGAGCAGGGATCTGATCCGGTCACGGGTGCGCAGGTCGTGGAGGTGTTCGGCCAGGACCTCGACCGGGTCGCGGTCCTCGTCCACCGCGGCCCGGCAGGCCGCGCCGACGCGCTGGTGGGCCGCCAGGCGGCCGAGCTCGGGGGTCAGGTCGGCGGTGAGGCGCTCGCTGAGCGCGGACCCGCCGGTGAGGTCGAGGTTGGCGGCCATGCGGTCGGGGTGCACGCGGAGCCGTTCGACGCTCACGCGCAACCAGGAGACCGCGGAGCCGGTACGCCGGAGCAGGTCGGTCAGGGGCAGCCACTCGGCCTGCCACGCACCGGCGGCGCGTTGGTGCTCCTGGATCTGCGCGGCGAACAGGGTGGCCACCAGCCCGGGTGTCTGACGGGCGGCGGCGAGGGCGCTGACGGCGGCGACCGGGTTGCGCTTGTGCGGCATGGTGGAGGATCCGCCCACGCCGCTCCCGCCCTCCTCGCTGACCTCACCGACCTCCGTCTGGGCGAGCAGCACGACGTCCTGTGCGGCGTTCCCCGCCGCTCCGCTCACCCGGCCGAGCGCGCCGGCGATCTCGGTGACGCGACCGCGTTCGGTGTGCCAGGGCAGGAGGGGTTCGGGCAGGTCGAGGCGGGCGGCGAAGGCGGCCGCCACCGCCGGACCGTGTGGGTGCAGGGAGGCGAGGGTGCCCACGGCTCCGCCGAGCTGGGTGGCCAGGCGGTGGTCCAGCACCTCGCCGAGCCGCTCGGCGGCACCGGTCAGGCCCGAGGTCCAGCTCGCGACGACGGCTCCGAAGGTGGTGGGCAGAGCCTGCTGGAGCAGGGTGCGACCGGGCACGGGGGTGGTGCGGTGCCGGTCGGCCAGGGCGCGCAGCTCCTGGGTGAGGGCGGCGAGTTCGGCGCGCAGGGCGTGACCGGCCCTGCGGACCAGGAGCATGGCGGCGGTGTCCATGACGTCCTGGCTGGTGGCGCCCTGGTGGACGTGACGGGCCGCTTCGGGGTCCACCTCACGGACGTCCGCGGTGAGCTGCCCGACCAGCGGGATGACCGGGTTGCCACCGCCCGCGGCGGCCCGCCCCAGGGCCGCCGGGTCATAGTGGGCGGCGACGCAGGTGGCGGCGATGGTCTCGGCCCGCTCCCGGGTGATGACACCGGTGTCGGCCAGGGCTCGGGCGAGGGCGGCCTCCGTGTCGAGCATGGCCCGGATCCAGGCGGTGTCGTCGGTGAGCGGTCCGAGGGGGCCGTGGTTGAGGACACCGTCGAACAGGCCGGTCATGGGTGCTCCCTGGGTCGGACGGGCGCGCGGTCAGACGTCGAAGAAGACGGTCTCCCCCTCCCCCTGGAGGCGGATGTCGAGGCGGTAGCCGTCCTCCTCCCTGTGGGCCACGAGGGTGGCGCGGGCCGCCGGGTCCTCGATCGAGTTCAGGACGGGGTCGGCCGCGTTGGCCGCCTCCTCCTCGGGAAAGTACAGGCGGGTGACGACCCGGTGCAGCATGCCGCGCGCGAAGACGGAGACGTCGACGTGGGGCGCCTGCGCGCCGGTGGGTCCCGGGACGCCGCCCGGCTTGAGGGTGAGGATCCCGTAGGAGCCGGTGGCGTCGGTGGGGCACCGGCCGAACCCCCGGAACCCGGGCAGGGAGCGGGCCCCGCGCGGGTCGTCGGGGTGGTCGAAGCGCCCGTCCGGGTCGGCCTGCCAGGTCTCGACCAGGGCGTCGGTGACCGGGGCGCCCGCCCCGTCGTACACGGTGCCGCGCAGGTGGACCGCGCCGGGCGTGCCCTCCGCCACGGCGAAGGGGCCGTCCGGCCACGGCAGGCCGAGGTGCAGGTAGGGGCCGACGGTCTGGGACGGGGTGGTGGGCACCTCGTCTTCGGTGGTCCGGGCGTTCACTCGTCCTCCTCCTGAACCTCTTCCTCGGACTCGAACGGGGTCTGCTCGCGTCCACGCAGCACGATGTCCCACCGGTAGGCGAGGGCCCACTCGGGTTCGGTCGCGTCGTGGTCGTACCGGGCCAGCATGCGTTCGCGCGCACGTTCGTCGGGGACCGACTGCCACATCGGGTCCTGGAAGAACAGGGGGTCGTCGGGGAAGTACATCTGGGTGACCAGGCGCTGGGTGAAGGCGCGTCCGAACAGCGAGAAGTGGACGTGGGCGGGACGCCAGGCGTTCCGGTGGTTCTTCCAGGGATAGGCACCGGGCCGGACGGTGACGAACCGGTACCGCCCCTCGGCGTCCGTGAGGACCCTCCCCGCCCCGCTGAAGTGGGGGTCGAGCGGGGCGGGCCAGGTGTCCCCGGCGTGGCGGTAGCGTCCGGCGGCGTTGGCCTGCCAGATCTCCACGAGGGTGTGCGGGACGGGGAGGCCTCCGCTGTCGCGGACCCGGCCGTGCAGGATGACGCGCTGTCCCTGGGGTTCGCCGTCGTGCTGTCGGGTGAGGTCGTGGTCGTGGGGGCCGAGGCGGTCCTCCCCCAGGACGGGCGCGGTGATCTCGGTGAGCGTGTGCGGCAGCGGCGTGAGCGGGCGCCGGGGGTGGCGCAGCGCGGTGCTCCGGTAGCCGGGGTAGTCCAGGGGCGGGTGGGAACCGTGGTCCCGCACGTAGCCGGGCACGTACGGCCCGCCGCCGTCGGGGGTGGTGGACATGTGGTCCTTCCATTCGGACGGGCCCGGAGGCCCCGAGGGGGTGGCCCGGCGCGGTGGCGCCGCCGTGGGGGGGGTGGTGGGGGGCCGGTCCGTCCCGGCCGAGGACGCGGTTCGGGGCCCGGGTGGTGAGGGCCCACCGGGTCTCAGGCGACGCTGGTCAGGGCGCGGAGCACGGGCGGTTCGGTATCGGTGGGCGCGGGGGTGCGGTCGGGTGTCATCCGGACCAGGGTCAGGTCCCGCAGGCCCTGGCCGATGGCCTCGTGCCCCGCCGCCACGGGAAGGAGGTGGGTGAACCCCTCCGGAGCGACGGTGTCACCGTCGCGGACGAGCCGCCGGACCGCCTCGTCCAGGGGCACGGCCATGGCGACCCTCCCGTTCGTATAGCGAATCAATGTTCACAGTGCGAACAATCGGGTACGACGTTAGCGCCGATCCCTGGACGGGTCAAGACACGGCCCGACTGTTCGGTATGAGAACATCGCGAGGGCCGCGACCCGACGCGGCACCGACACGACCCCCGCACCCGGACCTGGAAGGCCCCATGACCACCGAAGACGCCCCCGAACGCGGCGCACACTTCGTGCAGTCCCTGGAGCGGGGCCTCATGGTCGTCCGCGCCTTCTCGGCCGAGCGCCCGTCGATGACCCTCAGCGAGGTCGCCCGTGTCACCGACCTCACCCGGGCCGCGGCCCGGCGGTTCCTGCTGACGCTGGTGGACCTCGGGTACGTACGCACCGACGGCCGCATGTTCGCCCTCACACCGCGCGTGCTGGAGCTGGGGTACGCGTACGTCGCCTCGGCCGGGCTGCCCGACGTGGCCCAACCGCACCTGGAGGACCTCTCCGCGAAGGTCCGCGAGTCCGCCTCGGTGTCGGTGCTCGAAGGGGACGACGTCCTGTACGTCGCCCGCGTGGCGACCTCGCGGATCATGGCGGTGTCCATCGCCGTGGGCACCCGCTTCCCCGCCTCCACCACCTCCATGGGCCGGGTGCTGCTGGCCGGGTACGGAGACGCCGAGCTCGACGCCTACCTGGACCGGGTGGAGCTGCGGCCGCTGACCCGGTTCACCCTCACCCGCCCCGCCGACCTGCGGTCCGAGATCCTGCGCGTGCGCGAACAGGGGTACGCGATCGTCGACCAGGAACTGGAGGAGGGGCTACGCTCGCTGGCCGCCCCCGTCCGCGACGCGAGCGGTCACGTCATCGCCGCGACCAACGTGTCCGCGCAGGCCAACCGAGCCTCGATCGAGGACGTCCGGCGCGACCTGCTCCCCGCCCTGCTGGAGACCACCGCGCGCATCGAGGCCGACCTCGCCTCGGTGGCCCGACGCGACACCGCGCGCTGACCCCGGACACGGCTCCGCGGCCCGACCAGGACGGGGTCGGGCCGCGGAGCGTCCGGGGGGTTCAGGCCGCCAGCGCGAGCAGCTGGGGGACGGTCAGGACGGCGACGTAGAAGCCCATGAACTGCACGCCGCTGTGCATGTTGAACATCTTCCCGAACAGCCCGCCCACCAGGCCCACGGTGAGGGTCACTCCCACCGCGAGCAGGCCGCCCTCGTACAGGCAGATCACCAGGATCAGCCCGGCGAAGGCGCCGATGATCGCCTCGTGCGAGATCCGTCGCATGACGAACGAGGCCGCCCGGTGCGCGTAGGTCATCGCGAACGGGTAGGCGATGACGGAGGCGATGACCACGCCCAGCAGTCCGTAGAGGAGGAACTCGCCGCTGGACAGCAGGTCGTGCAGGTTGTGCGTCTCCCCCGTCTCGGTGTTGACGGTGTGCACCGGCGGCGCGTTGAACAGCGGCGCGGCCGGCCCGGCGGCCATCGGCGAGAGGGGCAGCCCCAGCGCGATCAGCGGGATCAGGGTCTCCGCGATGTAGGTGGACTCCGTGGTGCCGTTGCGCACCGACATCACCGTGGTGAGCCGGTGGTACCCGTTCTTGATCCGGGCGCCGACGATCTCGCCCATGAGGACCGTCATGGCGACCGGGGAGAACACGAAGGTCGCGCTGGACACGCCCGCGGCGGCGCTCGTGTACCCGACCTGCTTGCGGTCCAGGACCTTGAGCGGGTTGGGGATGCGGCCGGACCAGGTCCGGGTGTCGGGCGCCAGGTCGAAGCGGCGACGGGCGCGGCGCCGCAGCGACTCCCGCCCCGAGGGCGCCAGGGACAGGAACAGGTCCGCGATCAGCGGCCCGGTGGCGATGCCCAGGAAGAAGCTGATCGTCAGCGTCCCTCCGGTCGTCTGGGAGACGAAGGCCTGCATGCCCACGACCAGCAGCACGAACGGGATCAGGGCGAGCACCGCCGCCAGCCGGCCCTTGGACGTGTAGGCGATGAGCACGGCCGCGACCACGAAGATCCACGGCGCCGCCTCTCCGATGGCGTCCGCGAAGGGGCTCAGGGCCCACGCGAACAGCACGGCCAGGGGCACCGACAGGAAGGCGGCGACCACGCCACCGGAGATCGCCTTGCGCAGCGCGATGTGCGGCACCCCGAGCTCACGGAGCAGTTGGGCGTCCCTGAGCATGGGCACGGCCAGCGTGTCCCCGGGGATGCCCAGCAGTGCGGTGGGGATGGCGTGGGTGATGTGCTTGGCGACGATCCCCGCCATGAAGAACGTGAACACACCCGCGGGCGGGACACCGAGCAGGACCACCAGCAGGGTCAGCGGGGCGATGGTGGCGGTCTCGTCGGTGTAGGAGGCCAGGCCGATGAAGGCGAAGACCACGGCGCCGATCAGGCCCATGCCCAGGGCCCAGGAGGCGTCGGTCAGTAGTTCGGGACTCACGGAGCCTCCCTCTCCTCGCGGCGGCGGTGCTGCGCCAGCAGGTCGTCGTAGAGCCCGAGCGCCCGCAGCTCACTCCGCACGGGTTCGGACAGTTCGCTGGGGTCGCCGAGCGGGCCGTAGTCGGCCTCGACGGCGTCCATGGCCGCGCGGCGGCTCTCCTCGGTGGGCGCGTGTTCGGTGACCACGCGCTTGGGCGCGAACAGCAGGGCACCGACGAACCCGGCGAGCAGGCAGCCGACCAGCCCGACGAGGAGGGCGTAGGTCCCGGCGACCGTCGCGTCGTCCACCAGCCGGGAGAACAGCAGTTCGGCGCCCAGGTACAGGGGCACAGTCAGGCCGACGCCCAGGGCGATGGCCCAGATCGTGTGACGGGAGTCGACGGTGTCGCCCCAGATCTCCAGCAGGCGGCCGCCGTCCTCCTCCGGCTCCGTCGCGGGCCCGGACATCATCGACCCCTCAGCTGGCTGAGGACGGCCTCGGCGCGGTCCTGGCGGATGGCCTTCTCCTGGACGAGCACCGCCACGACGCGGTCGACCTCGTCGCCGCTGGCTCCGGCGGCGACGGCGATGTTCCTGGCGTGCAGGGACATGTGGCCGCGCTGGATACCCTCGCCCGCCAGGGCCCGCACGGCGGCGATGTTCTGTGCCAGGCCCACGGCGGTGACGAGCTCACCGAGCGCGGTGGCGTCGGCGACCCCGGTGAGCGCGACGGCGGCCTGGGCCGCGGGGTGGGTGCGGGTCGCGCCTCCGACCAGGCCCACCGGGGTGGGCAGTTCCAGGGTGGCCACGACGTTGCCGTCGGTGTCGCGCTCGAAGGCGGACAGCGAGGTGTAGCGGCCCTGCGCGTCGACGGCGTGGGAGTGGGCCCCGGACTCGACCGCGCGGGTGTCGTTGCCGGTGGCCAGCACGACGGCGGAGACGCCGTTCATGATGCCCTTGTTGTGGGTGGCCGCGCGGTAGGGGTCGGCGGCGGCCAGGCGGTAGGCGTGGATCATGTCGGTGGCGATGGCCTCGCCCCCGAGGGCCTCGGTGTCCAGCACGGCCCGCGCGCGGGTGAGTCGCAGGTCGGCCTTGTTGGTGAGGATGCGCAGGACCGGACGGCCCCCGGCGGCCTCGGCCAGCCGGGGCGCCACCGCCTCGGCCATGGTGTTGACGGCGTTGGCCCCCATGGCGTCGCGCACGTCGACCACGAGGTGGGCGACGACGTAGGTCTCGTCGAACGCCGTGACCGTGCGGACGGTGAGGTCACGCACGCCGCCGCCGACCTCGACGAGACGGGGGTCCTGCTCGTTGGCCAGCGCGACGAGTTCGGCGCGGGCCTCCAGGACCCGCAGACGCGCGGCCTCGGGGTCGGCCACGTCCACGACCTGGATCTGTGCCTGCATCACCGGGCCGGTCGCGCTGGTGTGGAAGCCGCCCAGGACCCGGGCGATGCGGGCGGCGTTGCTCGCGGCGGCCACCACCGAGGACTCCTCGGTGGCCATCGGCACCAGGACGTCACGTCCGTTGACGGTGAAGTTGGTGGCGACGCCGACCGGGACACCCATCACGCCGACGGCGTTCTCGATCATGTGGTCGGCGGCGGCCACGCTCAGGCCGTGCTGGTCGAGGGCGTCGAACACGGACGCGTCCAGGCCGCTGACGGAGGCCAGGCTCGCGCGCCGCTCCTGGACGCTGAGGGAACGGAAACCGGACAACCTGCTGGTTTGCACCACGTGTGGATTCACTCCTGAGGGAAGGGGCGCCCCCGGTGTGGGGTACGTCACTGCGGATTGGTCCATCCAAGCAGCGCCGTTCACCTCGGCGACATGTCCGAAACGGACAGGAAACCCGCGGTCACCCTGTCACTTTCCCGCCCTGTCGGAGCAGGTGGAGGCGGGTGGCCACGGTCACCCGGAACAGGGAGTCGGCGGACCGCCAGTCCTCGCCCAGGAGCGAGGTCACCCGCTCCAGCCGCTGTTTGACCGTGTTGGGGTGGACGTACAGGGCGCGCGCGGCACGGGTCACGCTCCCGCCGTTTCCGGCGAGGGCGGTGATGGTTCCGGTGAGGTCGGAGTGGTGCCGGGCGTCCCAGGCGACGACGGGTCCGATCACGCGGTCCACGAAGGAGAGCGCACGACCACCGTCGGTGCCGAACATCGCCAGGTAGGGCGCGTAGTCGTCCACCTCGAAGGCCCCACGGCGCACGCCCAGCGCGGGCAGGAACGCCGCGCACTCCCAAACCTCGGTGAGGACGGCGGGCAGGTCGGCGAGGGAGCCGACGGCGGAGCCCACCGCCAGCACGGGCGCCTCCGTGGCCGCCCCGACCCGCTGGGCGACCTGTTCGGCGGCGGCGGTCGGGTCCCGGCCGGGGACCAGCACGCTCACGCCCTCCCCCTGGGCCGCGGCCATCCACCCCTCGTGGACGGCCAGGGACCGGTACGCCGCGTGCCGGTGGCGGTCGGGGACGGGGACGACGACCACGGTCCAGGGCTGGTCCAGGACGATGCCGCGCGCCGAGGCCCGTCGTCGGAGGGTGTCGGTGTCCGCGGCACCGGAGAACAGGTCGAGGGCGAGCTCCCCGCGCACCCGCTCCTCCGCGTGGGTGACCGCCTCGCTCTGCATGGTGAGGAGGGCGAGGATCTGCCCGGACCGTTCGATGGTGCGGCGCTCGACGTCGCTCAGAGGTGCGTCGCCGGCCCCCACGAGCAGCACCCCCAGGAGTTCGGCCCCGGCGGAGACGGCGACCACCACGTCCGGGCCCGGGCCCTCCACCGAGGCGCAGTGTCCGGACTCGCGGCTGCGGGCGAGGGCCCTCGCGACCGCCGGGGCGAGTCGACCGCCCGGCCACCACGCGTCCGCCGCCTCCGAGGTGCGGGTGACCGTGCGGTGGTCCCGGTCCGCGACCGCGACGGGACGTCCCAGGGATTCGGCCAGCGTGAGGGCCACCTCGTGTGGTCCGTGCCCGGACAGGACCAGCGCGGTCAGCCGCTCGTGCACACGGGCGGCGGCGGCCATCGCCTCGGAGTGGCGTTCGGCCCGGTCCGCCGCCTCCGTGGCGGCGGCGAACAGGCGTGCCGTGTGCAGGATGACCGCCGCCTGGTCGGCGAAGGCCGACAGCAGGGCGATCTCCTCACGGGCGAAGGGACGGGAGGCGCGGTCGGCGGCGAAGAGGACCCCGAGGATCTCGCCGTTGGCGGACATCGGCACCCCGACGAGGGAGCGCAGCTGTTCCTCCGCGATGGCGGCGTCGATCCCCGGATCGCGGTCGAAGTCGTCCCGCACGCCGTAGTCGGAGGTCCACTGGGGGGTGTTGGTGCGCACCACGCGGCTGGCGATCCCGGCTCCGGCCGGGACCCGCAGGCCCGGGAAGCGCGGGGAGACGGTCCCCCGGCTGGCGCGCACGAAGAGCTCGTCGGTCTCCCTGTCGTGGACGGACAGGTAGGTGACGTCCGTTCCGACGAGGTCGTGCGCGCGGTCGACCAGCCGCCTGAGCAGCGGTTCCACGTCCCGCACCTCGACGAGGTCGCGTGTGCTGGCGATCAGCGCGGAGAGTTCGCCCTCGCGCCGCCGCAGGCGCGCCAGGCGCGAGGACAGGCTCCTGACCCGCTCGACCAGTGCGCCGTCGACGGGCCCCAGGAGGGCGGTGACGTCGTCCGTGGACGGGTGCGTTCCCTCCTCCAACCGGACCAGCAGATCCGCGAGCGCGCGCTGGCTGCTCGCGTCGAAACGCGGGAGACCTTCTTCCATCGCACCAGTGTCACATCCTCGCTGGTGAGACGGTACGGGCGACCCCGCGTCCCCGGCGGTGACAGGGGGCGCACGGCTCAGAGCCCGGCGTCGGCTCCCTCGGTCTCCGCGCCCGTGCGGGCGCGGTGGCGGCGGACGGCGTCGCGGTTGCCGCAGGCGGGGGAACAGTACCGTTGCCTCCCGTTGCGGGAGAAGTCGGCGTACACGTGCGCGCAGCCCCCGGCCGCGCAGCGGCCGAGGCGGTGCATACCGCGACCGGTCAGGTGCAGGGCGGTGCCGACGGCGATGAGGGAGGCGATCTGCCGGTGGGCGGGCAGGTCGTCGGGGCGGTAGTGCAGGTGCCAGCCGGTGCCCGCGTGGTCGGTGAGCCTCGGCGGACCCGAGTACTCGGTGAGCAGGGCGTTGAGGCGTTCGGCCCGGGCGGGCGGGTCCGCGCTGTCCACGACGGCGGCCCACCCGGTCAGGAAGGCGCGGACCTCGGAGAGGTCGTGCTCCCCCACCGGGCGTTCCAGGAGGAAGCCCACCTCGGCACAGCGCCGTTCCAGGTCCGCGGTGTCGGAGCAGGGCCGGTTGGCCAGGTCCACGGCCAGGGAGAGCGGCCCCTGCCCGTAAGGGTTGAGATGCATAATGCCATTACACCAGACTGGGTGCCATGACCGAGCACGAACACCTCTGGACCACCGACTCCTCCCATCCGACCAGTGAGGGCATGGTCGTCTACCAGCGGTGCCACTGCGGAGAGCACCGCGTGGCCCTGACCCCACCGGTCCTCCAGGCGCACACGACCGCCCCCGAGCGGCACGGCCGCTGAACGGTCGCGCTCCCCGATCGCCCCCCCGCTCACGTCCGGACGCAGATCCCCCGCTCCAGGGTGCGCACGACCGCCGGGGCCACCGCGTGCCGGGGCATCTGCCCGCGCCCGGCCCGCTCCAGCCCGGTGAAGACCAGCGCCCACAGGACCTGGACCGCCCAGGCCGGATCGGCGTCCGGGTCGAAGACGCCCTCCGCCTGCCCCCTGCGCACGAGATCCGTGAGGATCTCGGGTTCGGGGTCGGCGGCGTCGGGGGCGTCGTCGAAGACCTCGTTGGCGGTGTCACCGAAGGCGAAGACCACCCAGTCCCCCACCTCCACGTGGGCGGCGACCACGCGCCGCATGGCCTCCAGAGCCGACCCCTCCTCCACACGCGCCTCCTCCATGACCCGCCCGATCTCCGACAGCGCCTCCTCGTAGGTCGCGGCCAGCAGCCCGTCGCGGTCGGGGAAGTAGCGGTGCAGGGTGCTGCGACCCACGCGCGCAGCCTCGGCCACCTCCGAGAGCGGGGCGTTGCGGTCATGGGCCAGGACGGTGGCGGCGGCGCGCAGGATCGCCCCCCGCGTCCGGGCTCGCACCCCTGCCCTCGGGTTCTCCGTGCTCGTCATGGCGCCAACCTACCGCGTGCTCCAAAAAGGGACCTTGAACCCTCTTTATGGGACTCTCATGTCCCATTATGATCGACGGTGACCCCATCGACTCATGGAGAGGAACCCGCGCCATGCGCGTACTGGTGACCGGAGCCAGCGGAACCGTCGGCTCGCTGGTGGTCCGGAGACTCCTCGATCGCGGCGCCGCCGTCCGCGCGCTCAGCCGCGACCCCGCCCGCCGGATCTTCCCCAAGGGCGTCGACCCCGTCGAGGGCGACCTGGAACGTCCCGCGACCCTGAACGGCGTCTTCGACGACGTGGACGCGGTCCTGCTCTACCCGCACCCCGAGACCGCCGAGGAGGTCGTCGACCGCATCCGTCGGTCCGGGGTACGCAGGATCGTCCTGATGTCCTCGGCCTCGGTCCGGACCGACCCCGACGCCGAGCACGACTTCGGCCACCTGCACCACCGCCCCGTGGAGGAGGCGGTGGAGCGTTCCGGTCTGGAGTGGACCCACCTGCGCGGGGGCGAGTTCATGGTGAACGACCTCGACTCCCTCCCCGACTCGATCCGGGCCGAGGGGGTGGTCCGGGCTCCCCGGGGAGACGAGCCCGGGGCGCCCGTGCACGAGGCGGACATGGCGGACGTGGCGACGGTCGCGCTGCTGGAGGACGGCCACCACGGACGGGCATACGAGATCACCGGCCCCGAACCGATCACCCCGGCCGAACGCGCCGCCGTGATCGCCGGGGCGCTGGGACGGGAGATCACGTTCGTGGCGCTGACCCTGGCCGAGGCACGCGACCTATGGCTCGCCCAGGGCGTCCCACCGGAGATCTGCGACTGGCTGCTGTGGGAGTCGGATCCCGGCGAGGAGGACGCGGCCGCCCCCGACGACTGTGTGTCACCGGACTACGAACGGGTCATGGGCCGTCCCGGGCGCACCTACGCCCGGTGGGTCGACGACCACCTCGACGCCTTCCGGTAGCCCCCGGTCCGGGCCCCGGACGCCTTGCGTGCCCCCGCGCCACCTGGAATCCTGCGGACCCCGGCCGGGGCGACACGGGCGGCGGACACGGGTCGCGCCCCCGCCGACCTGGCACCATGGCACGAACCCGGCCGTCGTGCCGCAGTGGAAGGAAGACAGTGACCGACGCACACACCACTCCCCCCGTCGCAGAACAGGCGGGCACCCTCCTCCTCGGAGGGGACCTGCCCGTCCACCGCCTGGGCTTCGGAGCCATGCGGATCGTCGGTGAAGGGGTGTGGGGGCCGCCCCGCGACCGGGACGGCGCCCTGGGGGGGGGGGGGGGGGGGGGGGGGGGGGGGGG